>JAGHUJ010000167.1 GCA_018064905.1 Candidatus Treponema equifaecale | reverse complement strand
GTGTATAATAGATTTCATAATCATAATCCCTTAGGAGGCCTATAATGGCAAAGGTAGAACTTAAAGGCGTTACAAAAGTTTACGACGGCAACGTACTCGCTGTTGAAAAATCAAATGTAACAATTGAAGACCGCGAATTCTGTGTATTCGTAGGTCCATCTGGTTGTGGTAAATCTACAACACTTCGTATGGTTGCTGGTCTTGAAGACATAACAGACGGTGAACTTCTTATTGACGGCGAATTGATGAATGACGTTCCTCCAAAGGATCGCAACATCGCCATGGTATTCCAGAACTATGCTCTTTATCCACACATGACAGTATTCGACAACATGGCTTTCGGTCTTAAGATTCGTAAAGAACCAAAAATCGAAATCCAGCGCAAAGTTGAAGAAGCTGCTAAAATGCTTGACTTGACAACTTACCTCGATCGTAAGCCAAAGGCTCTCTCTGGTGGACAGAGACAGCGTGTTGCTGTAGGTCGTGCTATCGTTCGCTCACCAAAAGTATTCTTGTTCGACGAACCTCTTTCAAACCTTGATGCTAAACTCCGCGTAACAATGCGTGGTGAAATTTCTTCTCTCCATCACAGACTTCAGGCTACAATGATCTATGTAACACACGATCAGGTTGAAGCTATGACAATGGGTACAAAAATCGTTGTTATGTCTGAAAAGAGAGTTCAGCAGATTGGTGAACCATTGTACTTGTACAACCACCCAATCAACAAATTCGTTGCTGGCTTCATCGGTACACCTCCAATGAACTTCTTCAAACTCAAGATTGAAGAAAAAGACGGAAAAGTTGTTGCATCTGAAGGATCATTCACATTGGTTCCAACAGAAAAACAGCAGCAGCACCTTAAGGCTTATGTTGGTAAGGAAGTTACTTTTGGTATTCGCCCAGAAGACCTTGTCTACCAGGCATCTCCAGCTGCAGAAAACAACATGCAGGTTAAGATTGTTAACAAGGAACCTCTTGGTGCTGAAACACATGTATTCGTACAGGTTAAGGACGCTAATGTTGTAGCTAAGGTTGCTCCAGAAGTAAACGTTCAGCTTGGTGATACAATCAACTTTGCTCCAGATATGGAAAAAGCAAAATTCTTTGATCTCGACACAGAAATCAACATCTGTGAACCAGAAATCGAAAAGAAATGGTAAGACATAAAATACCTCTTGTGTTTTATGTTTGTGGTGAGAATTTTAATTCGTGAAATTCTCACTTTGCTTAAACCCCGCATTCCTGCGGGGTATTTTTTTTATAAGTCGGCTTCCGCGTTCTCTGGGCAATTTTTTTTATCTTTTAATTGTCTTCAAGCGAATTTTTATATATATTTCAATGGTATGAAAAAAGGTTCTGTTGTTATTTATAAAAATCTTCCGGCCATTGTTGGTGACATGGAAGGTGATAAATTTTCTATAAGCTGGTGTTCTGCCAGAGCAACTTCCACAGGTAAAAAAGCGGTTTATTCAAGTCAAAAAGTTCGTGAAAAGGATGTGGTTCTGCTTTCAGAAGGACCTGCCGCAAATGTAGATCAGCTTCTTGATTTTGCGGACAAAGCTTTGGAAGGAAATTCAGAAGTAAAAAATCAGATTTCAGAAATTCATGAGCTTTTGCTCAGCGATGATTCAACTGCTGCTGCATCAACGGAATTCAATGAGCTTTTTGAGCTCGTTCGTGGTGAACTGAAGGTTGTGGAATGCTGGGGCGTATATTCAGCTCTCAAAAATTGCTTTGAATTTGAAGAGATTTTAGAAAATTCTAAAATATTATTCAAACCTCGTTCTCTTCAGGAAATTGAGGCCTTAAAAAACAAGGCTTTTGAAAAAGAACATGCAGAAGAACTTCGCTCTCAGTTCATTCAGCGTCTTAAAAACAACGAACTGCTGCCGGAAGATTCAAAATTTATGGGTGATGTTGAAGCTCTTGCCCTTGGTACTACGGATAAGAGCAAAACCATGCATGAGGCAGGAATTAAGGAAACTCCGGAACGGGCTCACAAACTGCTGCTGGACACAAAAATCTGGGATATTACAAGAAATCCATATCCTTTGCGCTGGGGATTAAGTTCAAAAAGTGCAAATCTTGGACTTGGCCTGCCGCCTCAGGAAGAAAGAACTGTAGTTTCTGGTGTTTCTTTCGCTATCGACAACCAATGGTCCACAGACCCTGATGATGCCATTGCTTTTGACGGTGAATATCTTTGGGTACATATTGCAGATCCTGCCAGCTTTGTTCAGCCAGATTCAGAAATTGACAAAATGGCCAGAGGACGTGGTGCAACTCTCTATATTCCTGAAGGTGCTGCACGTATGCTCAGTGAAGATTGTCTTGAAGATTATGCGCTTGGACTTCGTGAGGAAAGCCTTGCTTTGAGTTTTAAGATGAAACTTAGCGAAAACGGTGACATTGAGGATTGTGATGTTCTTCGCACAAGGGTTACAGTAAAGCGGCTTACCTATGAGCAGGCAGATGAACTTAAGGAAACTCCTGAGCTTAAACCTCTTTTTGAGATTGCCAGAAGAAATTTTGAGCGCCGATGCAAGAATGGTGCAGTAAACATCAGTATTCCTGAGGTTCATATTGATGTGGATCCTGAAACTAAAAAAGTAAGCATCGGTTCAACTCCACATCCGGAAAGTGCTGATGTGGTTCGTGAAGCAATGGTTCTTGCTGGTGAAGCTGCGGCAAAATTTGCGTTTAAGAACAATCTGCCGTTTCCATTCATTTCACAGGAAGAGCCGGAAATTCCAAAGGAGCTTCCAGAAGGTCTTGCGGGTCAGTTCAGATTGCGCCGTTGTATGAGAAAACGCAGCGTGAATGTAACTCCTTCCAGTCATGCGGGACTTGGTGTTGGAATGTATTCTCAGGTTACTTCACCTTTGCGCCGTTACGGGGATTTGATCAGCCATCAGCAGCTCAGGGCATTTTTAAAAGGTGAAAAACTGATTGACAAAGACACTATGCTTATGAGAATGAGTGAAGGTGATGCTGCAGCCCAGGCTTCCAGAAAAGCTGAACGAAACAGCCGTACTCACTGGACTTTGGTTTATCTTCTTCAGAATCCTGAATGGAGTGGTGAGGCAATCTGTGTAGAAATTCAACCAAAGCAGGCGTTGTACTTTATTCCGTCTTTGGGAATGGAAACCATGATTGGTGGTGAGGCTCCAGTTGAATTGAATGGAACCGTAAAACTGACTGTAAGCAAAATCGATCTTCCGAATTTGGAAGTAGTATTCAAATTTTTATAAAAAGGCTAGAATAGAAGTAAATTGGAAGACTGTTACAAAATATTAGGGGTTCGCCACGATGCCACTGCTGCAGAAATCAAGCGAGCCTACAGATTAAAGGCAAAGCAACTTCATCCGGATGCAACTCAGGACTCAGAGACTACTGAAGAATTCAGAAAACTGGTCAAAGCCTATGAGATTCTTTCTGACGTAAAGCAAAGGTCTTTGTTTGATGAATCGTTCTTCACGCGGTATGCTTCAAAGACTCACCGTTCAACAGATTCTTTTGACTACAGAAAGTGGCTTGAAGTTCGAAATGACGAAGAGAGCAGAGCCAAGCTTATTTTCTTTGATCTTATGCACAATCGTGAGGACGATGCTGTGGCTGAATTCAAGAAGATGAGCATGGAACACGCTGGTTTCAGGCTGGCAAAATGGTTCACCCGCGAGGATTTTATGGACTACGGGTTCATTTTGTGTGAGGAACTGGTGCTTCGTCAGGAATATTATGATGCATTCATGCTTTTGGAACAGATCATCAGAATGGAATACAGCTATGAATATTTCAGACTGTTCTTCCCTGAAGTTATGGATCTGGCCCGTTCAGTTCTCAGAAACCATCTTGAAGGCAAAATCAGCGATGAACTTGCTCTGGATTGCTGGGAGAGGGCTCTGGACTTAAAATTTGGAAACAGTGATGACGCTTTCTTCCTTAGAAAAATGGCGGCTGCCTATACCAGAATGGGTGACAAAGCAACTGCCAGAGTTTGTGAAGAAGCGGCAAGCAGAATGTAGTAGGTGAAACGTCAAGGAGAAATATAGAAATGATTCGTTTGAAGAATGAAAAAGAAATTGAAGGAATCAGACAGTCCTGCCATGCGTTGGCAAATTTGTTCAGAGAGGTTGTTCCACAGGTTCAGGCTGGAATGAGCACAAAGGAAGTTGATGATCTTGTTGTAAAATTCATAAAAAGAGTTGGTGGAACTCCAGCCTGGTACAAGGAAGATTTTCCAGGTGCTGCATGCATCAGCATCAACAATGAGGTTATTCACGGAATTCCTTCAAAAAAACGCATCATCAAGGACGGTGACATTGTTTCCCTTGATATTGGAATTGATTTGAACGGCTATATTTCAGATTCAACACATACTGTAATGGTAGGAAACGTAAAACCTGAAATCAGAAAGTTGGTTCAGGCCACAAGAGAAAGTCTTAAGGCTGGAATTGAAGCTTGTGTTGCAGGAAACAGAATCCGTGACATTTCTAATGCTGTTTACGATGTGGCAAACGGACGCTATGGTTACGGTGTTGTCTACGATTACTGTGGTCACGGTGTTGGACTTGATGTTCATGAGGATCCAAGTGTTCCAAACTGTCCTTGCAGCGGTGCAAATCCTCGCATTCAGCCGGGAATGGTTCTTGCTATTGAGCCTATGATAAATATTGGAACTCCAGATGTAACTTTGGCTGGTGATGGATGGACTGTTCTTACTGCTGATGGAAAATGGAGCTGCCACGAGGAGCACACTGTTGCGATTTTCCCTGATCACACAGAAGTTCTTACAGCCTGTGATGATTTGATTTGCTGATAAATTTTCAAAACAAATGTAACTTTTTCACAAGATTGCTCTTTATATTTATAAAAGAGCAATTTTTTTTGAAACATGGGGTGGTTGAGCCGCCTTACTTGTGCGGAGGATATAAATGAAAAAAATAACTAAAAAAATACTTGCCGGTGGATTTGCTGCGGTTCTTGGTTTTGGACTTGTTTCACTTTCTTGCAAGCGTGTTGAAGTTCATGGAACTGCAGATACAGCTTTTGCAGACACAGGAAAGGCTGCAATTCAGATTTCACCGGATTCTCTTAAGGTTGTGGAAGCCTTGCAGAATTCTTTCCGTTCAATCAGTTCAGGAGTTCTTCCTGCTGTAGTTGAAATCGATGTTACTGAAAAGAAAGAGGTTCAGCAGATGAATCCTTTTGACGGGTGGCCATTTGATTTCTTCTTCGGAAATCCAAATTCAGAACAGCGTCAGGAAAGAAACAAGAAGCGTGAATATGAATCAAAAGGTCTTGGTTCTGGCGTAATTGTTCGTCGTACCGGTGACACAGTTTACGTTCTTACAAACAATCATGTTGCCGGAAAAGCCACAACAATCAAGGTTAAGCTTAATGACGGCCAGGAATTTGAAGGAAAGCTCATTGGTGGTGATGAAAGACAGGATATTGCGCTTGTTTCATTTGAAGCAAAGGCAGATTCGAACATCACTGTTGCAACTCTTGGTGACAGCGACAAAGTTCAGACCGGCGACATCTGTCTTGCAATGGGGGCTCCTTTGGGCTACAGACAGTCAGTTACACAGGGTATCGTAAGTGCAACTGGTCGAAGCGGTGACCAGATTGGAAACCTCAACGACTTCATTCAGACTGATGCTGCAATCAATCAGGGAAACTCTGGTGGTCCACTGGTAAACATTTATGGTGAAGTAATTGGAATCAACACCTGGATTGCTTCTTCTTCTGGTGGAAGCGTTGGTCTTGGTTTTGCAATGCCAATCAACTCAATTAAAAAAGCAATTGAAGACTTCATTTCAAAAGGCAAGATCACTTACGGATGGCTTGGTGTTTCACTCGTTGACATTACTGATGATTACAAGAAAGATTTGGGCGTAAAGGGGCAGAAGGGGGCATTTGCTTCACAGGTATTCATTGATTCACCTGCTGCAAAGGGCGGAATGCAGGCCGGAGACTTCATCGTTGCATTGAACGGAAAGGATGTTAATTCACAGAACGAGCTGGTTCGCGAAGTTGGATATCTTCCTGCTGATAAAGTTGCAGAATTTGTGGTCGTTCGCGGCGGTGTTAAGGTTACGCTTAAGATCAAAGTTGAAGAAAGATCTGAAAAAGTTTCTAATGACCATTCAAAGTTGTGGCCGGGATTCATTGCTTCTCCACTTACAAAAGAGCTTAGAGAAAAGCTTGAAATCAAGGATGACAAGGTGAAGGGCGTTGCAGTAAACAATGTGCTTGAAAAGTCTCCTGCAGCTGCGTTGAGAATTCAGAATGGCGATGTAATCACTGCCGTAAATGACAAGAAGGTTTCATCTGTTCAGGAATTCTATCAGGCACTTGATTTGAGCAGAAACAAGGAGATCTGGTTTGATGTTTACAATGATGGCCACACAATTTCAACTGGTCACTACAAACTGAACTAGCTTTAAGGAAATTTAATTTGCAGGGTGGTTGAGCGAGTCGAAACCACCTTGTTTTTATATTGACCAAGTTTCTGTAAATTTGATAAAATCTATCACTCATATTTTTATTTTTAGTCGAAGGAGTATCCGTTACACTTCCCGGCGATTAAGAGGTTTTATATGTACGCACTTTTTGAATACAAAGGCAAACAGTACAAGGCTGAGAAAGACGCTTTGGTTCAGGTTGACAAGATCGACGCTGAAGAAGGCGCTACAATCGAGATCGACTCAGTTCTTTTGGTTAGCGATGGTGACAAAGTTTCTGTTGGTACACCATATGTTAATGGCGCAAAAGTAAGCGTTGCTGTTGAAAACAGCATCCGCGACAAGAAAGTTCTTGTTTTCAAATACAAGAGCAAGAAAGACTATCACCGTTTCATCGGTCACAGACAGGAATATACAAACGTTCGTGTTAAGGACATCATTCTTTAATTAGATGACGACCATAACACTTTCTTGTGGCAAAAACGGCGTGTTAAAAAATTGTAAAGCTAACGGACATGCTGGTTTTTCTAAGAAGGGAACTGACATAGTTTGTGCGGCGGTCACAGTGCTGCTGCGTACTGCAATGGAGGTTCTTTCACACACAGAAAATGTTTCTTTGATAGCAGATGCTTCTGCCCGTGGAAATCTCGCATTCTCGGTGGAAGTAAATGGCGAAAGTCTGGAAACGGAAGCTCGCCTGAAGTGTACGGCGGATTTTATCAGAGATGGGATCAAAAGAATTTCAACTGAATATCCGGAAAACGTAAGTTTTCAAGAAACTGTACAATAGCGGGAACTGAAAAAGAAATTTTAGCGGAGGCTTAAAATGGGACGCAGTAAAGGTGGTAGCGGCGCAAAAAACGGCCGTGATTCAAACCCAAAAAGCTTGGGTGTTAAAGTATACGGTGGACAGGCTGTAACAGCAGGTTCTATTATCGTAAAACAGCGTGGAACAAAAATCTTCCCTGGCAACGGTGTTAAAAAGGCTGGTGATGACGGTCTTTATGCAGTTGTTGACGGAGTTGTAAAATTCCACGAACGCAAAAACAGAAAGTACGCTTCAGTAGTTCCTGTTGAGGCATAAGTTTTACACTTTTTAATAAGAACCCGGATCAGAATGTTCTGTTTCCGGGTTTTTTTTGTTATAATAAAAATATTAAGGGCAGATTTGTTATTTTTCGGCTTGCCCAAATTAAGCGCAATTGCTCTGAGCGCTTGTAAAAATTATAGGAAAAAATATGAAACAATTTGCTGATGAGGCAATTATTGAAGTTACATCTGGAAAAGGCGGAAACGGTTGTGTTGCTTTCCGCCGTGAAAAGTACATTCCAATGGGCGGTCCTAACGGCGGTGACGGCGGAAAGGGCGGCGATGTAGTTTTCTGTGTAAAAAGAAATGTTAAGACTCTTGCAAACATCCGTTTTAAAAGATTTTTTAAGGCTAAGAACGGTGGTGACGGTCAGGGCTGGAACCGCTACGGAAAAGACGGTGAGGATGTAGTTATTGCAGTTCCACCTGGAACAGCTATTCGTGATGCTGAAACTGGTGAGCTTATTCGTGAATTTACAACGGAGAGTGAAGACGAACAGTTTGTATTCCTCAAAGGCGGTAATGGCGGCTGGGGAAATGTTCATTTTAAATCTTCAACAAATCAGGCTCCTCGTACTGCAAACAAAGGACAGCCTGGAGAATATAGAAAACTCATTCTTGAAATGAGCATTATGGCAGATATTGGTCTGGTTGGATTTCCAAATGCAGGAAAATCTTCGCTTCTTGATGCCTTTACAAATGCTCGTCCAAAAATTGCACCGTATCCGTTCACTACAAAGATTCCAAATCTCGGTGTTCTTCGTGCTGATGCGGATCGGGATGTGATTATTGCTGATATTCCTGGAATCATTGAAGGTGCCAGTGAAGGTGCCGGACTTGGTATTCGATTCCTTAAACATATTTCTCGTACTGCCGGTCTCCTTTTTATGATTGACTGTTCTGATGAAAATTGTCTTTCCGCATACAAAACTCTTTGCGGTGAACTTGAAGGCTATTCGAAAGACCTTATGAACAAGCCTCACATTGTTTTGTGCAACAAGATTGATGTTGAGGGTGCAGAAGAAAATGCAAATAAGATTATAGACGAAATCAAAAAATCTGAGCCGGACACAAAAGTAATTCCTGTTTCTGTTTATGCAAGAAAGGGAATGAATGATGTTCGTCTGGCCATCCTTGATTTGATCAATTCCATTGCTGGAGAAGGTACTTTCAATTCAAAGGGTGAGAAAATTTCTGACGGAAGCTTCCTTACTTCCAAGAAAAAGGCCACCAGTTTGAACCCAACCTTCATGTCAACTCGTTCAGTTGATGAGTATATGGAAGAACAGTTTCCTGGAAGTGAAAATTGAAAATAGCAATTCTTGGCGGCAGTTATAATCCAATTCATATCGGTCACTTGATTCTGGCGGACACAGTCTGTAAATCCCTTGGCTATGACAAGGTTCTTTTTATTCCCACTTTTATTCCGCCTCACAAACTTATGTCCGACACTGTTGATGCAAAGCACAGGCTTGGAATGGTTCAGGCTGCAGTCAAGAATGATGATCGTTTTATTGCAGAAAGCTGTGAAATTGATCGTGGTGGAGTTTCCTATACTTGGGACACAATCTGTTTTCTTGAAGAAAAATACAAAGATCAGCTTACGGACAAAATCGGTCTGATTTTTGGTGAAGATCTTATGCCGGACTATGACAAATGGGAAAAGGCAAAGGAACTGGCTGAAAAGGCTGATCTTATAATTGCCTGTCGTGATTCGGATGATGAGGAAAACAAAAATTTCTGCAATCTGCCAACGGAAAAATATGGAAAAAATCCAATGAAGAATGTGACTCGGGAAAATTTTCCGTTTCCTCACAAAACTGTGCAGAATCCCCGCATTTCGGTTTCTTCAACAGAAATCAGACGAAAAATTGCAGAAGGCGGAGCATGGCGTTATCTTGTAAGTGACGGAGTTTTTGAATATATTAAAAACGGTGGGTTGTATGGTTTCTCAGAAGTTTAATGATGCTGAATGTTATGAAAAAATCCGTGAATATGCTCAGAAAAATCTTTCACAAAAACGCTATGAACATTCTGTGAGAGTTGCTGAAACTGCGGCATATATGTGCAAGCTTTACGGACTTGATGAAAATCTTGGTTTGATTGCTGGAATTGCCCATGATATTTGCAAAGAAATTTCTGATGAAGAAATGCTGGCTCTTGCAAAAATGGACGGGCTTCCAATAGAAGGTCTTGAGGCCAAAAAAACATCGCTTCTTCACGGAAGAGCTGCTGCAGTAAAAATTCAGTCTGAATTTGAAATTCATAATGGCCAGGTGATTGAATCGATTGCAAATCACACCTTTGGACTGAAAAATTGTGGAGATTTGGCTAAAATTATCTTTGTTGCGGACAAAATTGAGCCTGGCCGACCTCAGTCTACGGATGAGTATCGTGCAAATCATTTTTCCAGAACTTTGAATGGACTGGTGATCGCTGTTCTTGAAGAAAACCTTGAATATCTTGAACAGCACGGAAAGAAAATTGCTCCTGCCAGCTTTGAATGGCTTGAGCAGCTTAGAAAAGACGGTGAGTAGAAAATGAAATTGAAGCATAAATTCGGAAAGGAAAACTCAGGTGCCTTGCCACTGGTTCTCATCCTTGTAATTTTGATTTCCGTTACTGTAGGTCTTGCAGTTTCTTTGCGTGTTGATACTGTTGAAGAAAACCTTAAGACGGACCGGGTGATTAAGACTTTGTTTGTAATGGAAGACAAGAATCAGGTTTTATTCACTGATGTTTTTATTTATTATCCGCCTTCCCAGCGTGGTGCTTTGATCAACATTCTTGGAAATACAGGTGCAATCTTTAACAGTCTTGAACGTGTAGACCGAATTGATGCAGTTTATTCAGAAAAAGGCATTGATGTTTATAAGACTGAAGTTGAAAAGCTTGTTGGTCAGACCATTCCGTTTTATGTTGTAATGAATCTGGATAAATTTGGTGAGCTTACTGACATGCTTGGCGGGCTTAAAATCTTCATTCCGTCTCCTGTGGATTTTAAAAATGAAGATGGTGACAGATTTTTGCTTCCAAGTGGTGTTGTGAATCTTGATGGTGATAAGATCAGAACTTATCTTACTTATAATCGTCCTGATGAAGCTGAAGAGGATGTTCTGGAGCGAAGACAGAATGTTCTGATTGCTTTTTTCAGCGCTTTGACAAGAAATGCCCGAATTCTGTCTCAGGTAAAATCCTTTGAGTTGATTGCTGAGAAGCTTTCCTCAAATCTTGAAAAAGAAGAATTCCAGCGGCTTGTGAATGAAATTTCTGGCGTAGATTCTGAGCATTTGAATCCTCAGGTAATCACTGGTTCCCGCCGAATCGTAGACGGAAAGGTTCTTCTTTTTCCATATTATGACGGTCAGTTGATTAAAGATGTTGTGAAGCAGGCATCTAATGCTCTTGTTTCTCTTGATAATGCAAACATAAACCGTATCTATGTCCTTGAAATTCAGAACGGAACTAAGGTTCAGGGATTGGCACGAAATACTTCTGCACTGCTCCAAAGTGCTGGATACGATGTTTTAAGCACATTAAACGCAGATTCCAATGATTATGAGAAAACTGTTATCATCAATCATATTGGAAATGCAGAAATAGCAAAAAGTTTAGGCGACTTTATTCGCTGTACAAATATTGTGGAAGAAAAAGTGTCTTCGGAAACCGACTTTAGTGAATCAAGTTCCAATGTTGATTTTACCATCATTCTTGGAAGGGATTTTGACGGACGCTATGTAAAATCTACAGGAGGAAAATAATGGCTGAAAAGACAGCAAAAGAAAATGCTTTGGAAATCGCTCAGATTCTTGAAGATGGAAAGGGTGAAGATGTAAGGGTTCTTGATGTTGCAGAACTAAACAGCTGGACTGATTATTTTGTAATTGCAACAATTCACAGTTCTGCACACTGGCAGGGCTTGGCAAAGCAGGTGAAGGATTATGTAAAGGCAAATGATATGGAAATCCATGTCACCAATAAAAAATCTCCAGACGGAGATGACTGGAACCTGATTGACATTGGTCCAGTAGTAGTACACCTGATGTCCCTGGACGCCAGAAACTTCTATGAGTTAGAAAAGTTGTGGCACGCTGGTAAGGTTTTGAAATAGTGTTGCAAGAAATCTGTGAAACAGATTTCTTGTCAAGAACGCGAAGCGTTCTATGCATGCTGGTAAGGTTTTGAAATAATGCTGCAATAAAAAAGCACGAAGTTGCGAACTTCGTGCTTTTTTATTGTCTATTCTAAATCTTCTTCGGACAAATCGCCGTAGATGTCATCGTCAAAATCTTCTGCACCGTAGGAATCTGCGGTTTCTTTATCCTCATCATCGATTTCATCACCGTAGATGTCATCGTCAAATTCATTGAGAATGCCGTCATCAACATTTTCAAAATCATCTTCTTTATCAGATTCTGAAAAGTCTTCATCATATTCATCGTTGTATGAAAAACTCAATGCCGACACGCTGATTTTACCAATCAAATTCTCGTCTACTAACATTTCTTCCTCGATGCTATAAAAGCACATAAAATATAAATTTCTATGCGCTTTTAGTCAATATCATCCATAATCACGTCTTAAAAATCTAATGCTTTTCTGATATTTTCAGTAATTGACCTTTGACGGAATATGAGTATAATATTCTGACATGTCAAAGGATATTTTGATTAAGGCTCCTGCCAAGGTTAACATTGGACTAAAAGTTTTGCATGACCGTCAGGATGGTTTTCATAATATCGAA
The DNA here is from genome assembly GCA_018064905.1 of Candidatus Treponema equifaecale. Taxonomy (GTDB): domain Bacteria; phylum Spirochaetota; class Spirochaetia; order Treponematales; family Treponemataceae; genus Treponema_D; species Treponema_D equifaecale. The sequence continues at coordinate 2,794 of JAGHUJ010000167.1, read as the reverse complement.
AGCATTTTTCAGACTGTAGATTTGTGCGACGAATTGCTGGTTCAGCTTTCAGAAAATGTTCAGGATGAAAATACTTGTGTCGTAAGCTGTGATGCCATGGAGCTTCCAGAAGAAAACACTTTGACTAAAACTTACAAATCTTTCTGCGCTTTAACCGGCTTTTCAAAAGGGGTCCAGGTTTCTATAAAGAAGCTGATTCCTGCTGGGGGTGGTTTAGGCGGTGGTTCCAGTGATGCGGCTTTTTTTCTAAAGGCTCTTGCACAATTGGCTCAGGTTGAATTAACAGATGAACTTGCTGATTCTGTTGCTTCTCAGGTTGGAAGTGATGTGTTCTTCTTCCTGCATTCAGGTTATGAAGAAGGCAAATCTGGATGTGCTGTTGTTACTGGACGAGGTGAAGTGGTTAAACCCATTGAGCCAAGAAAAGATTTGACATTTTTGCTGATTTTTCCAGAAGTTCATTCTTCTACAAAAGAAGCTTATGGGCTTGTGGATGAGGCTTATAATTCAGGCAAGGATGCTCTGTGTCCTGCTCTTTCTGAGTTGGAAGCCATATACAATTCTCCGGTTAAAAGCTGGAACTTCGCAAACTCCTTTACTGGTGCATTATCTGAAAAATATTCTTTGATTGATAGCGCACTTGGGTTTATAATGGAATGCGGTGCAGAATGGTCGGATATGTCCGGATCTGGTGCCACAGTCTTTGGTGTTTTTGAAAATGCAGAAGCTGCTGAATCTGCATATCACAAATGCCAGGAAAAATGGAGATGTGTTTTGACACATTGACTTTTTTGCTATAAAGAGGAGAACAGCAAATGGAAGTCACAGAATTGAGAATCAGAAAGGTAACTGCAGAAGGAAAGCTTAAAGCTTACGTTACTGTTACTTTTGACAACTGCTTTGTAATTCATAATGTAAAGATTATTGAAGGTCAGACTGGTTTGTTTATTGCTATGCCAAGCAGAAAAACTGCTAATGGTGAATACAAGGATGTTGCTCATCCAATCAGTGCTGATTTTAGAAATGCTTTGCAGAACAAGATTCTTGATGAATACAATGCAGGTCATTTTGATGAATCTGCATCTGCAGATGATTAATTAGTCTATTTTTGGGCCATCGTCAAGCGGTAAGACAACGGCTTTTGGTGCCGTCATTCCACAGGTTCGAATCCTGTTGGCCCAGCATATATAGATTTGCACAGAATTTTTCAGTCTCTCAAAAAGGTTGTTTGGTTTTGTGTCGTCTATTTTTTAATAATGGAAAAGCTCTCTGGCGTGACGAACGATGGGGTGCGTAAAAGTTATCTTATACGGCAGTTGTGTAACTGAGGCTTTCCAAAAACTTATTTTTTTAGGAGTCCAAAAATGGATCAGATGGTTATTACAGCAACTGTTCGTAACGAAACTGGTAAGAAAGCTGCAAGAGACCTCCGCGCTAGCGGAAAAATCCCTGCTGTTGTTTATGACGAAGCAGGAAAAGCAACATCAATCACTGTTGAATCAACAGCATTCAACAAAGTATGGCGCAACATCACATCAACTCAGCTCGTAACACTCGATGTTGAAGGCAAAAAATGTGACGCTTTCATCCGTGATACAGAATATGACATCATGACAGACTCAGTTCTTCATGCTGACTTCTTCGCTGTATCAAACACAAAGCCAGTTGTACGCAAGTACAAGCTCCAGTACGAAGGAACTGCTGCTGGTGTTCTCAAGGGTGGCTTCATGGTTAAGCACATTCCTGAAATCACAATCAAGGCTTTGCCAAAGGATCTTCCAGCTCGCGTTGTAATCAACGTTTCAGCAATCAACATTGGTGATGTATTCTCTGTAAAAGACATCCAGCTCGGTGACAAGGTAACAATCCTTACTCCAGCTGAATCTGAAATCATCACTGTTGCTCCAGCTCGTTAATCTTAACTAAGCTATCGATGCCCCCTGTTTTTAATAGGGGGCTTTTTTTATGACTATGAACTTTGAAGAAAAAGTATTGCAAGGTCTTCTCAAATGCGGAGTTTCTGCTGAATCAGTTTCAATAAAAACTCCTCTTGGCGTTGCCGTGTCCGGCGGTGCTGATTCAGTTTCGCTTCTGCTTGCCCTTAGCCGTATTTTTTCTCCAGATTTTATCAAGGTTATAACGGTTAACCACGGAATCCGTGAAAAATCCCAGACAGACGGGGACGCAGCCTTTGTGAAAGATTTCTGCAAAAAACTTGGTATATTCTGTAAAGAAAAGGTTTTTGAACAGGGGCAGATTCAAAAAATTGCAGAGGCTCGTCGCAAAGGAATTGAAGAAGCAGCCAGATTTAAAAGATATGAGGCTTTTGAAGATTTTATTAAAGAAGAAAATCTTGTGGGCTTGTGTTTGGCACACCATCAGGGGGATGTTCTGGAAACAGTTCTGATGCGTTTCTTTAATGGGAGCGGAGCAGAGGGGCTTTCTGGAATCGCTTCCCGTCGTGAAAAATATCTTCGCCCCTTGCTGGAAATAAACCGGCAGGAAATTGAATCCTATCTTGTTCAAAACAATATTTCCTGGTGCACTGATTCAACGAATTCGCAGAATGATTATGCCCGTAACAAAATCAGAAATCTGCTGGTTCCTTTTTTGAATGAAAATTTTCCACAATGGCAGGAAGGACTTGTTTCAGCCAGCGAAAAATTTCAGGCTGATAAATTGTTTTTTGAAGCAGTGGTCTCACAAAAATTACAGAAGCTGGTAAAAGAACAGACGGAAACAGAAATTGTGCTGGATTTGGATAAGTTCTGCTCTCTGGATTTTGCCTTAAAGC
>JAGHUJ010000218.1 GCA_018064905.1 Candidatus Treponema equifaecale | reverse complement strand
CTTTTATTCTCATGGAGAAAATTTAAATGGCACTTATTTCACGCCGCCGTTTTGTAGACAATTCGGAAGAAACAAAGTCTCAGGAAGCTCAGCCAGAGCTTGATTTGCAGCCACAGTCTTATGAGTCAGCACCTGTGGAATCAGCACCTGCATCAGAAGAAAACACACCAGTTGCAGAGGTACCTCAGTCAGATGAAGGTGCAGAAAAGCCTGTAAGAGTTGTAAGAAAAAGAAGAGTCCTTGTAAAAGCTGAAAAGACAGCTGAACAGTCAGCAAATACATCTGAAACATCTCCAAATGAAGCCACTTCTGCAGAAGTGGCAGCATCAGAATCAGCTGCTTCAACAGAAAACACTGAAGCTGCGGCTGCTGATGGTGCACAGGGTGAAGGTGGTGAATCCGCTGAAAACAATGGTACTGCCAGAAGACCTGTTCGTGGTCGCTGGGACAACCGCAACGGCAACAACAACCGCCGCATGAGTTATAAGGAGCGCATAGCTGCAAGAAATGCTGCCCGTGATGAAGCTACAGCACAGCAGCAGATTATCGAGAATCCAGAGGAATTTGAGGCAAAACCAAAGCTTTGGATCAACGACCTTACAAAAATGAGCATGCCTGAGCTTCGTATCAAGGCTGTTGAGTACGGTTATCCTGAAGAAGAACTTCCTGCAATGAAAAAACAGGATCTTATCTTTGTAATTCTTAAGGCCCATACTGAGCATGGTGGACTTATTTTCGCTTCAGGTTCACTTGAAATCCTTCCAGACGGCTACGGCTTCCTTAGAAGTCCTCAGAACAGCTATCTACCTGGTCCAGATGATATCTATATTTCACCAAGCCAGATTCGTCTTTTTAACCTTAAGACTGGTGATACAATTTCTGGACAGACCCGTTCCCCAAAAGAGGGTGAGAGATTCTTTGCTTTGCTCAGAATTATGACTGTAAATTTCGATGAGCCTAGAGTTGCACAGACTCGCGTTCCATTCGAAAACCTTACTCCTCTTTATCCAAAAGAAAAGCTTACACTTGAAACAACTTCAACTGAATACAGCACACGCGTAATTGATCTTTTTGCACCAATCGGAAAAGGTCAGCGTCTTCTTATTGTTGCTCCACCAAAAGCAGGTAAAACAACAATCATGCAGAAGGTTGCCAACGCAATCACAGCAAACAATCCTGAGGTTTACCTTATTGTACTTCTTATTGATGAACGTCCAGAGGAAGTTACGGACATGGAACGCGCTATTCAGGGGGAAGTAATTTCTTCAACATTCGATGAACAGGCTACACGCCACGTTCAGGTTGCTGAAATGGTTTTGGAGAAGGCTAAGCGTCTTGTTGAACATAAACGCGATGTTGTAATCCTTCTGGACTCAATTACTCGTCTTGCCCGTGCTTACAACCAGACTGTTCAGACTTCTGGAAAGGTTCTTTCTGGTGGTGTTGATTCAAACGCCTTGTTCAAGCCAAAGAGATTTTTTGGTGCTGCCCGCAATATTGAGGAGGGCGGTTCTCTTACAATCATTTCTACAGCTTTGATTGATACCGGCAGCCGAATGGATGAAGTTATCTTTGAAGAATTCAAGGGAACTGGTAACTCTGAAATCGACTTGGACAGAAAGCTTGCTGAGCGCAGACTTTTCCCTGCAATCAACATCAAGAAGTCAGGCACCCGCAAAGAGGAGCTTTTGCTTGACGACGCAACATTGCAGAAGCTTTGGGTACTTCGCAAGGTAATTAATCGAATTGAAGATGTGGAAATTAGAGAACTTATCCTGAACGAGATGAAGAATAGCCGCAACAACGAGGCCTTCCTGGCAAACTTGAACACTGG
>JAGHUJ010000140.1 GCA_018064905.1 Candidatus Treponema equifaecale | reverse complement strand
ATGTTCTTTTTTGAAGTTCCGCATTTTGTAAGCATTTCGATTCCGCTTGTAACGATTGAACCGAACATCATGATTGTACATCCGCCAAGAACTGCGTCAGGCAAAGTTGCAAGAACAGCACCGAACACTGGGAAAATTCCGGCTATAACAAGAACTGCAGCACCTGTTGCAATTGCGATTCTGTTTACAACTCCAGTCATGGCAACAAGACCAACGTTCTGGCTGAATGATGTAATAGGTGAACATCCAAAAAGTCCGCCCAATGCGCTGATGAAACCGTCGCATGCAATTGAACCGGAAGCTTCGCTGTACTTGATGTCGCGGTGAAGACCTGAAGCACACATGGCAGAAGTGTCGCCCAAAGTTTCTGTTGCTGAAACAAGGTAGATCAAGATGAATGAAATGATTGCGCCTGCATTGAAAGTCGGCTTGAACATCATGAATGCCGGAAGTCCTACGATTGGGCTTGAGGCAACAGGTGCAAAGTTGACTTTTCCAAAGCAGATGGCAAGAACGTATCCAACGATGAGGGCAAAGAGAACTGAAAGGGACTTGCGGTAGTTTTTTGCAAAGTGTGAGAAAAGAAGACCGCTTACAAGTGTTACAGTTCCGATTGTCCAGTTCTGCCATGAACCAAAGTCAGGTGCATAGCCGCCGCCAAAGGAACGTGCACCAACGCCAAGAAGTGAAAAACCGATGGCGATTACAACGTTTGCCGCAACAATAGGTTTGATAAAGCGGATCCAGTATTTGCCAAAAAGACCCAGGATTCCTTCTATAATACCACCGACGATTACGGCTCCAACAATTGCACCGTAGCCAAACTGGGCACCGATTCCGCAGGCAATTCCTACGAAGGTAAAGCTGATTCCCATTACGATTGGAAGACGTGAACCGATTTTCCAGAGTGGGAAGAGCTGGATGAAAGTTCCGATACCGGCAATGAGCATGGCAGACTGAATCAGGCGTGCTACGTTTGCCTGACCGATTCCACATGCACCTGCGATGATCATGATTGGTGTGATGTTTGCAACGAACATTGCTAGACCGTGCTGCATCCCGAATGGAAGTCCCTTGAGCGGATTTATTTTTCCGTCAAGCTCATAAATTTCCTGCATTTTTTCCATGAGGATCTCCTTTTATTTTCTAAAATTAATTTTCTTTGGTTCAACTTCCATGGAATCCACGATTGCCAGGGATTCAAGATGGTAGCCCATGTTGCGTATGAACTGTCCGCCCGGCTGGAATCCTTTTTCGATTGCAATTCCAATGCCTGCAACTGTTGCTCCGGCCTGATTCAGTATTGAAATCAATCCCTGGAGTGCTGCACCGTTTGCAAGAAAGTCGTCGATCACAAGAACGCTGTCGTCTTTCTGAATGTATTTTTTTGTGACAACAACAGTGTTCTTTGTTTTGTGGGTAAAGGATTCAACTTCTGCGGAATATACGTCGTCGCTAAGGTTTATGGATTTTGATTTTTTTGCAAATACGACCGGAACTTTGAATTTCTGTGCGACGAAACATGCAATCGCAATTCCCGAAGCTTCGACTGTAAGCACCTTTGTGATTTTTTCCGACTTGAATCTTTTATGGAATTCTTTTCCGATGTTTTCAAGAAGTTCAACATCAAGCTGATGGTTCAGGAAACTGTCAACGCGAAGAACATTGCCTTCCTTGACAATTCCGTCCTTTAGAATTCTTTCTTCTAAAAAATTAAATTTCTTTTCCATGGAAAGATTATATATTTGGAATTGGAAAAACTCAATTGACACATGTAATCTGTTTTTGTATAATTCGCAACCGTGTTGCAAAAGTCATATCACACTAAAACAACGGATTTGATTTCTCAGTTCATTTTCCAAAAGCAGGAAAAAACTTTCACGGCGGGGGAACTGTCTGAATATTTAAAGGCAAACGGTGTTGATGTGAATAAAACAACTGTCTACAGGAACCTGGATAAAATGGTCGAGAAAGGCCAGCTTGCAAAACACAAATCCATGATTTCCGATGGATTCATTTACCAGGTTGCAGGAGAAGAAAACCATTGTACTGAGCACATGCATTTTCAGTGCTGCAAATGTGGTTCTGTAGTTCACCTTGATGATAAAAAAACTTCAGAATATCTTAAGTCGGTTTCCGCTGACCTTGGGTTTGAAATAGACCTGAAACTTTCATCCTTTAATGGAATTTGCCAGAAATGCAGAACACAAGATTAAACAGGCTTAGGACTGCTCTTGCGGTTTTGCTTTTGGCATTTTCAATTTTCTCTGTTGCAACCGTTACCCTGGAAAAGAATCATGAATGTTCAGGGGAAGACTGTTCCATTTGTTTTGTGATAACAGTTGCAAAACAGAGCCTGAATCTTTTATCGCTGATTGCAGTTTTTGTTGTTGCCAGAGCGTGCTTCATTGCCTCTAAAAAAACAAATTCAATTCTATTTAAATCTTCACTTATAAAATCCAATACCCTCATTTCTCAGAAAACCCGAATCAACGATTAGTTTTAGTTTTCCATAAAAATTGAAATTTTTAGAGATGTTCTTAATCAAAAAGGAAAACTAATATGAATAAAACACTTAAAACAGTAATTATTTCGGCAGTAATGATGTTGGCTTCAGCATCAGTTTTTGCAGCAAAGAAAACAATTGTATGTACAACATATCCTGAATATGACTGGGTCATTAATGTTCTTGGAGAAAAAGCTTCAGGTTTTGATGTAACCCTTCTTCAGAATAATGGAACTGACTTGCACAGCTATCAGCCATCGGTAAAAGACATTGCAAAAATTTCTAAGGCGGATTTGTTTGTTTATGTTGGCGGCGAAAGTGATGAGTGGGTGGAAAAAATGATTTCGCAGTCTGTAAATAAAAAACAGATTGTAGTGAACATGCTGGAAGTTCTTGGAGATAAAGTTCGTGAAGAAGAAATTGTAGAAGGCATGCAGGTGGAAGAGGAAGAAGAGCATGAACATCATCATCACGATGCAGATGCTGAACATGAACACCACCACCATCACAGCGACGAAGAAGAAGTTGAATATGATGAACATGTTTGGCTTTCTTTAAACAATGCAATTGATATTTCCAATGCACTCTGTGAAAAAATCTGTATAATCGATCCTGCAAATTCTACGGTCTATGAAAAAAATCTTTCGGAATATACAAAACAGCTTGCAGCTTTGGATTCAGAATACAAGGCAGCCGTGGAAGCTGCAAAGAAAAATACTGTTCTTTTTGGCGATCGCTTTCCATTCCGCTATCTTACTGACGATTACGGCCTGAAATATTTTGCCGCATTTGTTGGATGTTCTGCAGAGAGTGAAGCCAGTTTTGAAACAATCATTTTCCTTGCAAAAAAAGTTGATGAACTTGGATTAAATGCAGTTCTTACAATTGAAAAAAGCGACAAGAAAATTGCAAAAACAGTTGTAGGAAATACAAAGAATAAAAATCAGGAAGTTCTTGAGATGGATTCTTTGCAGTCAATTACTGTAAAAGAAATCAAAGGCGGAAGAACTTATCTTTCTGCCATGAAAAAGAATCTTGAGGTTCTGAAAAAAGCATTGAAGTAAAAAGCGGTCATTGAGTCCTTCGACAGGCTCAGGAACCGTCCTTCGACAGAGCTCAGGAACCGTCCTTCGACGGGCTGGGCCACCTTTAATGAGGAATAAAAAATGGCTCTATTGGAGTGTAAAAATCTTTGTGTTGGGTACAGTTCAAAAACTGTCCGTGAAAACTTGAATTTCTGTGTGGAAAAAGGGGATTACTTTTTTATTGTCGGAGAAAACGGCAGCGGTAAATCCACCTTGATGAAAACATTTCTCAAATTCATAAAACCTCTTTCTGGAGAAATCATTTATTCTTCTGAATGGAATTCAAAGGGAATAGGGTATCTTCCACAGACTTCTGAAATTCAAAAATCCTTTCCGGCTACAGTTTGGGAAATTGTGCTTTCAGGAAATCAGGCTTCTCTTGGATGGATGCCTTTCTATTCAAAAAAGGCAGTTCAAAAAGCAAAGGCAAGTCTTGAAAAACTTGGAATGACCGATTACGCAAAGAAAAGCTTCAGGGAGCTTTCTGGCGGTCAGCAGCAGCGGGTTCTATTTGCCCGTGCATTGTGCGCCGCCAGTTCAATTCTTGTAATGGACGAACCGGCAAAAGGTTTTGATTCGGAAATTACGGAAAAGATGTACGAAATATTAAAGGATTTGAATGATCGTGGAATAACTATAATCACAATTAGCCACGACATGAACGCCGCGGAAAAGTATGCAACAAAAATATTGAAGCTTGGGAAAGTTCCAGAATTGCAGGAGGCATCAAAATGACAGAACTTTTTGAAACGCTCAGGGTGTATTTTTCATTTTCGTTTGTTCTATATGCTTTTATCGCCGGCATTATGATTGCCATTGTTTCCTCGTTGCTTGGAGTTATTTTAGTTCTCAAGCGGTTTTCTTATATTGGAGACGGACTTTCTCACACAGCATTTGGAGCCATGGCACTGGCATCGGTTCTAAAAATTTCCCACAGCACAATTTTTGTTCTGCCTGTAACAGTTCTGTTTGCAATGCTGATTTTGTGTGCAGGAGAAAATTCAAAGATTAAGGGAGATGCAAGTGTTGCAATGATTTCCACCGGTGCCCTTGCAGTCGGATATTTTTTGATGAACATTTTTTCTCCCCCTGCAAATCTTTCAGGCGATGTATGCAGCACCTTGTTCGGTTCAACACTGATTTTAACTTTAACTAAAAGCGATACGATTTTTTCTGTAATTATTGCGGCATTTGTAATTGTTCTCTTTTTATATTTTTACAACAGAATTTTTGGCCTGACCTTTGATGAAGATTTTGCACATACTTGCGGCACAAACACAAAAATCGTGAACATAGTTTTTTCGGCAATAGTTGCCGCAGTAATCGTGCTTGCAATGAATCTTGTGGGAACCCTTTTAATTTCAGCACTGATAATTTTTCCTTCCGTATCTTCAATGATGGTTTTTAGAAGTTTTAAAAGAGTTACCATTTGCTCCTGTGCCTTTTCAATAGCAGGAACAGTAATCGGACTTTTTGTTTCGGTAATTTCAGGAACTCCGGTAGGATCCACAATAGTTGTAATCGACATAGCAATTTTTGCAGTATGTTCATTGATAAGCAAATTCAGGAGTTTAGGATGAAAATGAAAAGAAATTTTTTCTTGTTGCCGGTTGCCATTGTTTTTATGGCTGGCCTTACAGTCGGATGCAGTAAACAAAATGATTTGGCTTCTGTTGAGCAGAATAATGTTCAAGAAAATGTTTCCGATACTGAAAATTTGAATGCAGATGAAAATAAGGAAACTTCAAGTAAAAAATCTGCAACTATTATTCCATCCAACCCATACAAAGAAGTTCCGTCGAAAATCGATCTTGATTTTACAAAGATGAATTACAACATGGTTTCGAGCATAATGTTTGAAATGCTGGTTGAGCCTGAAAAATATGTAGACAAAACAATAAGAATTGACGGGCAGTTTGAAACTTCTGTCTATGAAGGAAACAGATATTTTGCAGTGATTAACTGGGATTCAACAGGCTGCTGTCCGTCGGGAATGAATTTTATTCCACCTGATTCCATGATATATCCATATGGTTTTCCAGAAGCCGGTTCTTTAGTGTCTGTAACTGGAGTAATGAAAGAAGCCTTTAATGGTGAATACAACCAGCTTTATTTTTTTGCAGCAAGTATAGTGCCTTCAATGTAAAAAATTCCCGGTTTTGCCTAATACCTAAAATAGAGTATAATGGAAAACCGAGGAAAACATGACACAGATTGAACAGCAGAAGGCCGCAAAAAAATTCAGCCGGGATTGGAAAGATAAAGGATACGAAAAAGGCGAAAGTCAGAAATTCTGGCTTGATCTTCTTTGCAACGTTTTTGGAGTTCAGGATTTTGCAAATTTCATCAGTTTTGAAGATCAGGTAAAGCTTGACCACACTTCATTCATTGACGGCTATATTTCTTCAACAAAAGTTCTGATAGAACAAAAAAGCATTGATAAGGATTTGCGTTCCCCAATCAAACAATCTGACGGATCGTTTTTAAATCCTTTTCAGCAGGCAAAACGCTACATTACGGAACTTCCACTTTCAAAGCATCCTCGCTGGGTTGTAACAAGCAACTTCCGTTCATTTTTAGTTTACGATATGGAACAGCCCAACGGAGAGCCGGAAGAAATTCTTCTTGAAAATTTAGAAAAAGAATTTTACCGTCTTTCTTTCATAACCGACTTGGGAAATGTTCATCTTAAAAAGGAACTGGAAATCTCAAAAAAAGCCGGTGACATAATCGGTGAGATTTACGATGCCATTCTTGCGCAGTACAAAGATGCTTCAAACCCAAGTCCTGCCACATTAAAAAGCCTTAACATGCTCTGTGTCCGCATTGTGTTCTGTCTGTACGCGGAAGATGCAGGAATCTTCGGCCACAAATCGATTTTTGGAGATTACCTTAAAGGATTTGAAGCAAAAGACCTGCGCCGTGCCTTGCTTGATTTGTTCCAGGTTCTCGACCAGAAAATTGAAGAGCGCGACGAATATCTTGAAGAATCCCTGGCACAGTTCCCCTATGTAAACGGCGGACTTTTTACCGAAGAAGACAGAACAATTCCGCCCCTTACAGAAGACATAAAAGAACTTTTGGTAAAACATGCCTCCAGTGAATTTGACTGGTCAGAAATTTCTCCAACAATTTTTGGCGCCATCTTTGAATCAACCCTGAACCCGGAAACCCGCCGCTCCGGTGGAATGCATTACACAAGCATTGAAAACATTCACAAAGTAATTGACCCGCTGTTTCTTGACGACCTGCGGAACGAGTTTGAAGAAATCAAGCAGATAAAACAGGTGGATAAACGAATTGCAAAAACAAAGGAATTTCATAAAAAACTTGGAACCCTAAAATTTTTAGACCCGGCCTGTGGAAGCGGAAATTTTTTAACGGAAACATATCTGAGCCTTAGAAAGTTGGGAAACGAATGTATAAAAGTTGAACTGAATATTGGCGAAGGCGAATTGAACCTGAGCTACAAGGCAGAAGATTTGATTCAGGTTTCCATCCAGCAGTTTTATGGAATTGAAATAAATGACTTTGCCGCCGTAGTTGCAAAAACAGCCCTGTGGATTGCCGAAAGCCAGATGCTCAAGGAAACCTCAAAAATCATAGACCAGAATCTGCAGTTTCTTCCGTTGCACACTTACGCAAACATCGTGGAAGGAAATGCACTTAGAATTGATTGGAATACAGTAGGGGAAAGCCTTCCCCTCGCGTCCACTTCGTTGGCCGCTACCCCTTCCAGCGGGGACACCCCGCAACGCCCCGCCAAGTATGACTACATAATGGGAAACCCGCCGTTTGTTGGTGCAAGATGGATGTCCAAAGAACAGAAAACTGATGTCCTTGATATTTTTGGTTCTAAATGGAATGGTGTTGGCGACCTTGATTATGTTTGCTGTTGGTATAAAAAAGCTGCGGACTTAATTCAGAACACAAATATAAAATGTGCATTAGTTTCAACCAATTCCATTTCGCAAGGCGGAGCTGTAACAAATCTCTGGAAACCATTGTTTGAAAACTTTGGAATACAAATTAATTTTGCATGGCGAACTTTTAAATGGGATAGCGAAGCAAATATTAAGGCTCATGTTCATTGTGTAATAATTGGATTCAGTTGCGAGATGCTGAAACGAGTTCAGCATGACGGTCATTCCGAACAAAATAATTGTCATGCAGAACAAAATAATTATCATTCCGAACTTGTTTCGGAATCCAATAAGAAACGCATTTACACTTCTGACAAAACATTCATTGAAGCAAAAAAAATAAATGGATATTTGTTAAATGCTGAAAATATTTTTATAGAAAAAAGACAAAAACCATTATCCGATGTTCCTGAAATTGCTTTAGGTGGACAAGCTATTGATGATGGAAATCTTATTATGACTGTTGAAGAAAAAAATGAGATTCTAAAAAAAGAACCTCAGGCAGCAGAATTTTTTAGACCATATATGATGGGAAAGGATTTTATCGAAAGAAAACCTAGGGCCTGTTTGTGGCTTGTGGGAGCAAATCCATCACTATTAAAAAAGTGTCCATTAATTCTTGAACGAATTGAAAAGGTTAGGGAATTTCGTTTAAAAAGCGAACGGTCAAGTACATTAAAGGCTGCCAATACTCCAACTTTGTTTGCTTCCATTTTAGAATGTAAAAACGATTATATTGCCATTCCAAAAGTATCTTCTGAAAATCGAAGATATATTCCTATGGATTATTTATCAAAAGATATTATTCCCGGCGATAAACTTTTTACAATGCAGAATGCTTCTCTTTTCCATTTCGGAGTGATGATGTCTAACGTTCATAATGCCTGGATGCGAGCTGTTTGTGGACGACTAAAGAGTGATTACAGTTATTCAAATACAATCGTCTACAACAACTTTCCGTGGCCAGAACAATTGAAAATTGACAATTCAAAATTAAAAATGGAAAACGGCAGATGGACACTTTCCAGCGAAGAAATGCCTGCCGACAAAAGAGAATTATCAATTGTCCATTCTCAACTGTCAATTATAAACTCCGCCCAGGCAATTCTAGACGCGCGCGCAAAATATCCTGACTGTTCCCTTGCAGACCTTTACGACGAAACCGTAATGCCCCCGGATTTGCGCAAAGCCCATCAGGAAAACGACAGGGCCGTAATGGCCGCCTATGGCTTCAGCACAAAAATGACCGAGTCTGAATGCGTAGGAAAATTGTTTGAGCTGTATGAACAACTGACCGGAGGAAAGTAAGATGGAAAAATCGGTAAGTCAGAAATCAGAAAGTCAAAGGCCATGAGCCTTATGGCTTAGAAACTTGCAGGGACAGTGTTCTACATGCTCAGGCGTAAGTGTACTTTTTTATTGTTTCAAATTCTGGAGCATGATTACTTGGTAATTTTTCATTTTCATTAATGATAATCTGTGATTCTAACATTTTCCGCACCTCCATTTTCAAACTTATTTCACCTTTGCTTATAGATTCTGCCTTCATCCATGTTGCTTGATTTTGACAGGTAAACATGGCTGCGGAGTTGATGAGGTAGCGATGGGAGCCCCTTTAGTCGACCACAACGGAACGTTAGTGGAGTGAGGACGATGAGCGATAGCGGAAGGGCGGACGTAGCGACCTGGAATGGAGCAGGGGGCTTTTTGCCACCTGCGGAATGAAAGGGACCTCCCCCATAAATGACAAAATTTTCAATATTCACTATAATATGGGCATCAAAATTTTTTAGAGGTTTATATGGCATTGACTAGCGTTTCTCCAGTTGACGGTCGCTACGAAGGTAAGACTAAGTGTCTTAAGGGATATTTCAGCGAGATGGCTTTGATGAGATACCGCATCTACACGGAAATCAACTATTTGATTAAGCTTCTTGAAACACCAATGCTTAAGGGTCGTGTTAAGACTGCTGTGGATCCGGCAAAGCTCCGCTCGATTATCGAAATTACGGAAGAAGAGGCTGCCATCATCAAGGCTTTTGAAACTACTGGCTACGATGGAACTCCTGCAACCAACCACGATGTTAAGGCCACTGAATATTTCATCAAGCGCAAGATTAAGGAAATGGGAATGGAAGAAATTCTTGAGTACGTTCACTTTGCCTTGACTTCGGAAGACATCAACAACATCAGCTACGGACTTATGATTCGTGATGCAGTGAACAATGCTGTGCTCCCGGAAATTCTCGACATCTACGGTAAACTCTACGGTCTTGCAGTTGAACACAAGGATCTTTCAATGCTTGCCCGTACCCACGGTCAGCCTGCAACTCCTACAACTTTCGGCAAGGAAGTCCTCGTATTTGTAAACCGCATGAAGGAAGAACTCTGCCAGCTTGGGAACATCGACATCCTTCTTAAGCTCAACGGTGCTACAGGCGGATTCAACGCACACAATTTTGTTTTCCCTGAATTCGACTGGATCAACTTTAGCCACGAGCTCATCAATTCTTTCAATGCAGAAATCACACCTCTTGAAAATGAATACATGCATACAAAGCCGTTGAAGGTTCGCTTCAATCCAATTACAGCCCAGATCGAACCTCACGATTCATACCTTCGCGTCTTTGACTGCGTTAAGAGAATCAACAACATCCTTACAGACTTTGCTATGGATACATGGCGCTACATTTCTGACGGATGGATCAAGCAGCGTGCTGTTGCTGGCGAAATCGGTTCAAGCGCAATGCCACACAAGGTTAATCCAATCGACTTTGAGAATGCAGAAGGCAACTTTGGCATGGCAAACGCTATGTTTGAATTCTTTGTACGAAAGCTCTGTATCAGCCGCCTTCAGCGCGATCTTACAGACTCAACTGTAGAACGCAATATGGGTGTTGCCTTTGCCCACTCAATGATCGGCTACGCTTCTTTGCAGAAGGGTCTTGGCAAGATCGAAGTGAACGCAGACAAGATTACGGAAGCCCTGGAATCTACTCCAGAAGTTCTTGCAGAAGCCTATCAGAATCTTCTTCGCATGAGCGGTGTGGACAAGCCTTATGAACGCCTTAAGGAAATCACACGCGGTAAGAAAGTTTCTATAGAAGACTTCCACAATCTTGCAAGGAATCTTGAAGTAGGCGATGAAGTAAAGGCAAGGCTTCTTGCAGCAACTCCACTTACATACACAGGTTTGAGCGGCAAGATCGTTGAACAGTTTGACGCAAAGATAAACTAAATAAAAGAATCCGCGGTGGTTGAGCCTGATGAAACTACCGCGGATTTATTTTATCTGTTTAATTCGTCACTTCCTGATAATATATCCTTGATGTTTTGCTTCTCGTCTGGATTATTTATGGATAGTGTATCTAAGATATTTTTTACATGCTCGTATTTATCCTTAAAACTATTATAACGATCGATGTATACTGAAAAACTTGGAAAAGGGTAAATGAAGTGAAAATAAAATCTCTTGTCGTTTTTATAAAGTATTCTTATGACGGGAGATATGTTTGCTTTGTAATTAACTCTATTATCCAAGTTTTGCAAAAAACGAAAACAGAATTACAGTCATTATTCCAGTTACTGCAATTGAAAGACTGCTCATTGCGCCTTCAACTTCGCCAATTTCCATTGCTTTAGCTGTTCCCATTGCGTGAGAGGATGTTCCAATGGCAACACCTTTTGCTACAGGATGAGTAATTTTAAAAAGCTTTAAAACTGTTTCCGTAAAGATGTTTCCCGTAATTCCTGTTATAACGATTACACCAACAGTTAAAGAAGGAATTCCACCGAACTGTTCCGAAAGTACCATTCCAATTGGAGTTGTAATAGATTTTGGTAATAAAGCAATGTACTCTGGATGGGTAAGTTTGAAGGCTATTGAAAATCCCAGAACATAGAACATACAGGTAATACATCCCGAAAAAATTCCTAAAATGATTGCCAGCCAGTTTTGTTTTAATTTTTCAAACTGCTCGTAAAGTGGAATTGCAAGACAGACTGTTGCAGGGGTGAGCAAAAAGGAAATAATTTTAGTTCCTGCCTGGTATTTTTCTAAATTAATTCCAAAAAATAAAATTACACCGATTGTAAGCAGTGTTGAAATTAAAAGCGGATTTACAAAGGCATATTTGAATTTATTCTTTAAAAAAAAGCCAATCTGATATGTAAAAATAGTCAAAAATACGTAGAAAAAATTAGAAATATTAATAAATTGTATCATGTTGTTAACACCTTCGATCTTTTAACTTCATAATTAGCTGTGTTACAAGCCCTGAAACAGCCATAACCACAAGGGTTGAAGAAAAAGCAATCAAAACTATCTGCCACCAGTGAGCTTTTAGTACATCAAGGCATCCTAAAATTCCAACTCCAGGCGGAACAAACATCAGGGGCATTGTGTCGATTAAAAATTTTCCAGTTTCCTTTACAGATGAAACCTTAAAAATTTTAAAATGAAGGGCAAAAAACATCAGAATTAATCCATATATACTTCCGGGAATTGGAAGTGGAATAAAGTATCCTGCAGCTTCGCCAATCAAAGAAACTGTAAGAATAATAAAAAATTGTTTTACGATAGCCATAATTTTATACTCGTGTTATAGCATTTTCAGATAAGAATAACAATGAGAGGTTAGAGCTTCTGGGTATCCGCAAATTAAATTTTCGTTTACATAATTATACCACTTCTTTGTTAAATCGCATTATGAAAAAGCTCACTCCTTTATTGATTTTAATTTGTTCCAGGTCTTTTATTTTCCCTATTCTGTGCTATAATTTAACTGAAAGTGAAAAATTATTTAAAAAAGGATGGTGATTCTAAAATCATAGTTTTTTGAACCTCGCTTTTTTTGGAGTAAAAGATGAGAAGCATTATTACCAAATTGATTTTGAGTACCGTTGGTCTTGTATTATTTTCAGCACTTGTAATTTCAATTCCTGTCCTTTCCATGCAGAAGAAAAATCTTTCTGCGTCGATTGCTGGGATTGCGGAAAAAGAAGTTGCTTATGTAAATGAAAGTGTACAGAATTTTCTTGCAAAACCGTTTCAGATTGTAAAATCTGCCAAATCTTACATGGAAATCAATGATGACATTGAACGGGAAACAACAGAAGATATGTTTGATGACATTCTTCAGGGCGATGATTCTCTCTATGTACTCTACTTTGCAGAAAATAAGAATATAGGAGATGGAGGCCGCTTCTGGTCAAGCGACCATTGGGATCCAGAACCAGACTATGTTCATATCAACAACAGCTGGTTCACAGAAGGCAAAAATGCGGCCAGCGTTGCCGTTACTTCCCCTTACATTGACGAGCAGTCAAATAATCCGATTACAACAATAACCTGCAAAGTAAATAAAGACGGAAGCTTTGCGGGCCTTACTGCCGTAGACATTCAGCTTACAAAATTAACAGAAATCGTTTCAGATGCTCAGCTTTCCCCTTCAGGAAAATCGTTCATTCTTACTGCAGACGGTGCTTATCTTACAAATGAAAACCCGGACAAAATTCTTTCAAAGAATTTCTATGATGATTTTCCAGAATTAAAGAAATTCAAAAATCAGCTTTCCATAGACAGAGCTTTTATGGGAACTACGAACGGAAAATATTTTTCAGGACGAAAAATCTCAAATGAAACAAACTGGTACTTTGTTTCCATAGGTCCAGAAGCCGAGCTTTACGCTGCCGTAAGAAAAAGCCTTACCTTTGTAATCTTGATTTCAATTCTTTCCATAATCGTTTCTCTTGGAATTGCAGTTCTAATTTCCACAAGAATTGTAAAACCAATCAAAATTGTTGCCTCAACTGTAAACGAAATTGCTTCTGGAAACGCAGACCTTACAAACAGAATTTCAACAAGCACTCACGACGAAGTTGCTGTTCTTGTTCATGGATTCAATGGATTCGTAGAAAAACTTCAGACAATCGTAAATCAGATAAAAGATTCAAAAAACGACTTGAGTGGCGTTGAAGGTAACCTTCAGAAAAGAATTTCCGACACCAACAGTTCAATTCAGAAAATTCTTGGAAACATTGACCTTATCGGAAACCAGATTGATGGCCAGGCAAATGCCGTTTCCCAGACATCTGCGGCAGTTGCGGAAATCGCAGAAAACATCAACAGCCTTGAACGAATGATTGAAAATCAGTCTGGCGGTGTTTCTGGCGCAAGTTCAGCTGTAGAAGAAATGATTGGAAACATCAATTCTGTAAATTCTTCTGTAGAAAAAATGGCAGACTCTTTTGCAACTCTTGAACAGAATGCCCAGCTTGGAATTGAAAAACAGAAGACAGTTTCTGAAGAAATTGCCCGGGTTGCTGAACAGTCAAAGGCTCTTCAGGAAGCAAACAAAACAATTGAGAACATTGCAAACCAGACAAACCTTCTTGCCATGAATGCTGCAATCGAAGCCGCTCATGCCGGTGACTCTGGAAAAGGATTCAGCGTTGTTGCAGACGAAATCCGCAAGCTTAGCGAAACTTCCAGCGAACAGTCAAAGAAAATTGGCGCAGAGCTTTCAAAAATTCAGGAAACAATCAACAAGGTTGTAAGCGCTTCTGTTGATTCCAGCGAAAACTTTAATCAGATTAACGGAATGATCAGCTCTACTGACCAGCTTGTTCGCCAGATTAAATCTGCAATGGAAGAACAACAGCTAGGTTCAAAACAGATTGTAGATGCCCTTAAAACGATGAACGACAGCACCGCAGAAGTTAGAGTTGCTTCTTCAGAAATGGCAGAAGGAAACCGCCTTATCCTTGACGAAGTTCACAACCTGCAGAATTCCACATACGAAATGAAAAACAGTATGTCGCAGATGACTGAAGGTGCAGAAGAAATGAAGCAGACCGGCTCAATTCTTTCTGACATTTCAACTCAAGTCCGCCAGTCCGTAACTCAGATTGGAAACGAGATTGATACCTTTAGAAGTTAAACAATTATTTTAGAGAATGTCAGATTGAGCCAGACTGACTTTTGACAAAATAGCTTCGCACAGAATCTTAAGAATCACACTGTCTGCGCCAATATCAAGGTCTCGGGTTTTGAATATTTCACTGATTTTGCTAAAAATAAATTCTTCGTGCTTTTCAATTGCAGCAGAAAGCTCGCCTAGGGTTGTTATATTTACAAATTCCAGGCCTTTAAGATTTTCCGTATAATCAGAATGAATCAGCTCAATTCCACTTTCTTCTGAAATTCTGGAAACAAGTTTTTGTGCAATGCAATTAAGATTCATGTATTCATTCAAAGAAACCATATCAATGAAAATATCATCTGCCGTATTGTTTGCAATGGTCTGCTTTACATGCTCAGTATATTTCTGACTGCAATCCAGAATCTGCAGAAACTGATTGTCTGCAACCTCCAGCAAACTGGCAGCAGTAGAAAATTCTCGTCTTATTGAGCAAGGAATAAGTAAAATGATGCAATAAGTTTACACTGACACTTTTTGCAGTGTAAACTTCTTACAACTGATACGGAGAAATTTTGTTAGGTTGATGGCGCACTGGGGCGCTTGAAGTAAGAATGAAAAAAATATTTTCTTTAGTTTTACTTTGTTCTATTTTTATGGGTTGTACTTCAGCAAAATTAATTTCAAGCACAACAATTCCAAGTGAAAAACAAACAGTATATATAAGTTTTGATAATACACAAGCAACTGTAAGTACGGGAGGAGAAGCTGCTCCCCTGGAATATTGAAATTACTCCTTATAAGATTCGTGGAGAATGGGTTTAAATTGTGGTATAATTAGGTAAACGTAAATTTAATTTGCGGATACTTTCCTTTGGTTCAGCCTTGGCTATGGTAATCAGCTTTGTTACATGGAAATCTGTAGGCTGGGCTATTTTACACGGATTATTTGGCTGGGCTTATGTAATTTATTACGTTATTAAATATTAATAATCGTTACTGCTGCTCTAAATATCTGTAGCGTT
>JAGHUJ010000027.1 GCA_018064905.1 Candidatus Treponema equifaecale | reverse complement strand
AATTGAACTCGCGGGAAAAATGGGGTATCCTTTTGAGGGATGCGGACAAGCCGGACAAACTGGAGATGGTGAAGCAGGTCGCACAGCCGGAGGAAGGTATCATGGCAGCATTTAACGTACTAGGCGGAATCAGCCTGACACAGCGACTGTGGTTATGGCAGACGAAGCGCATGGTGAGGGAAGCGGACAGAATTTCGGATCTTGAGGGTGCAAAAGACATCGCAAGGGAAGAAGGCTTCAATGATGGTGCTTTTTCGAAGGCTGTGGAAACGGCGAAAAATCTCCTGAAACTCAATGTCCTTACACCGGAACAGATTTCGCAGACTGTGGGTCTCACATTGGAACAGGTTCACGAACTGGAAGGGAATCTGCATTAAGGATTATTTTATGTGGCTGGTTCGGATGGTTGAACCAAGTGATTTGAGGCAATCGCCTTTGATATTCGGACAAGTTTGTTTGCTGAGCGGGTTTGTTTTGGTTCTGATTGTTCCGTTATTTTTAATGAAGCAGATGAAAATCAGTTTTTAATTGATTTTGTCATAAAAAAGGCAGTCTCCCAAACGGAAGACTGCCTTTTGTAGTTTAACAGTGTTCTACTGTGTCAAAATTACATCTTAACACGAACAACAACTGGAACAGCGAATTCTGTTACAGCAACTTTTGTTCCTTTTGTAACTTCATTTTCTGTTGTAGCGAATGTCAAACCGAGGTCAACATAAGCTGATTTTGCAGCACGGAACTGTACCCAAGGTGTAATGCGAACCTGTACACCAAGTGATTCTGCTGCATCAACACCCTTTGCAGATTCAGCTACAGAAAGTGGAGTCAAGAGACCAATTGTACCACCAACTGAGATTGCGTCATCAACATCGTATTTAGCACCGAGTTCATTCCACATAGCCATGTTTGAAGATTTGATATCAACACCTGTTACAACGTTCTTGTTCAATACACCTGCTGTTGCAAATTTTGCGTCTTTAGCACCAGCTTCAAGACAGAGCTGTGTAATAGAGTTGTAAGAAGAAATCATAAGAGCACCTGTCTTGTACTGAGCGCGGAGTTCAGCTGTCCATGATTCCAAAGCCATATCTGCTGACTGGCTACGAACACCTGCATCATTGTATCCCTTTGTGAAGCCCAATGCACCACCAACATTAAGAGTAAGTTCTTTAGTGATGTTTGGCATTACATAGAGACCAAATGCGTGTTCTTTTACACCAGCATTTTTCCAGATGAACTGTGCGTTAGCAGCGTCACTCTTGTACAATGCACGGAATACAGGACCTGCATAGAATGTTGTTGTTTCTGAATCTGGAGCATCAGCTGTATTGATTGTACCGTCATTAAGTGTTGTAGCTGCTGCTTCAGCAGCATTTACCTGTTCTTTGTAGTTAACTCTTACGAGACCGCCAAGCAAGTTCAATTTTCCATCACCAACTTCAAGGTCATATTCAACAAAAGCTGAGTTAGCAAGTTCTGAACCTTTAAGACCAGCCATGTTGTCGATGAAAGTTGTGTTCAATCCTTTGTAAACACCACCGAGTTTGCTTCCTTCCCAGTCGTTACCCTGCAAAGCAGAAGCATCACCGTAGCTCTTTACACGGTATGCACCATCAGCAAAACCATCTTTCCATGCACCAGCACGAACTTTAAGACCGTTGTTGAACTTCATCCAAACATTGAGTGTATTGAGTTTAGCAATACCGTTTGACTGAGCATCCATAGTGTTGTTCCATGCGTAAGTAACACCATAGTTTTCTGCTTCAGCTTTCAAAGTTACAGTATCATCATTTGAAAGTCCGCCGTAACCAAGTCCAGAAGCTTTGTCCATACCAAAGTATTTGTTTGTTGTTGCAGTTGCTGTTGAAGCAGCTTTTGTTTCTGTTGAAATGCGCTGGAATGCATTTGTCTGCATACGGCCTGCGATATTGATTGAAACATCTGCTGAAGCCATAGAAGCAGCCATTGCTACCGCAGCTGCTGTCAATACGATTTTTTTCATTTTAAAAAATCCTCCTTTTTTTCTAGGAAATTTAAACCAACAATTTAAATTCATACAAAAATTGGAGAATTTTAGGGCCGAATTTTGGGGACTTGGATTTGTATTTTTCTGTCGTGAAATTTGGTGGATGGGTGCGAAATTTTCAAAACGGGATGTTTTAAGTTGTTTTTTTGATTGCTGAATTGTTTTTTTGAGGGCTGTGTTGATGGGGTTTCTGCTTTTTGTGAAGCGCGTGATGATTTTGTTTTGCATATAGAAATGGGTCTTTTCTCAGGTTTGGGGATTTTTTTTGAGAGACTTTGTATATATATTTTGAATTTTCACGGATATATATACATTTTCTGGAATTGAGTTGTGGAGTTGTTCTGGATTTTGTATATATTTTTCTGATTTTCTCAGATATATATACATTTTCTGGAATTGGGTTGTGGAGATGTCCTTGGATTTGTATATATTTCTTTGTTTTTCTCAGATATATATACATTTTCTGATTTGGCTTCTGCTTTTTTTGGATGAGATTGTATATATTTTTTAACTTTTTCTGGTTGTATATACATTTTTTTGGATTTGCCCGTTTTTGGAACGCTTTGATTTTGTCTACGCCGGATAGGAGCCCCTTTAGTTACCTTGCCCTTCTTGCTTCGACGGGCTTTACCAGCTAGGCAAGGTAATGAGGGTTACCGAAGGGCGGATAGCCGGAACAACTTGATGATGTTTTCGTCCTTTCTCCTTGCTCTCCACTGCTCCTCTTGTGCGTTTTTCTGGACTTTTCTCTGATTTTTTCTTTGATTTGTGCTAAAATTGATGCATGAAAATTATTTCTTGGAACGTGAACGGCATTCGTGCTGTTGAAAAAAAAGGTTTTGTTGATTGGATTGGTGAATCTGATGCCGATGTTGTTTGCATTCAGGAAACGAAGGCCAGACCGGAGCAGCTTTCTGAAGAATTGATGAATCCTGCTTCTAAAAACGGTTCAAATTACAAATCATATTTCCACAGTGCTGTTAAGGCCGGTTATTCTGGTACTGCTATTTTTTCGCGGATTGAGCCTGATTCTGTTGAAAATCTTGGCGACCCGCTTTTTGATGATGAAGGCCGTGTTACAATTGCAAAATTTGGAACTCTTGCTGTTATCAGCGCTTATTTTCCAAACAGTCAGGATGCTGGTGCTCGTCTTGGCTACAAACTGGATTTCTGTGCCGCAATTCTCAAAAAATGTGATTCTCTGGTTGCTGAGGGTTTTGATATTGTTCTAAACGGTGACTACAACATTGCCCACAAGCCAATTGACCTGGCAAATCCTAAGTCCAATGAAAAAAATGCGGGTTATTTGCCGGAAGAACGTGACTGGATGACTTTGTTCACAAGCTCTGGTTATGTGGACACTTTCCGCCACTTTTGTCAGGAACCTCAAAAATATACCTGGTGGAGCTATCGTTTCCATGCCAGAGAAAAAAATATCGGGTGGCGCATTGACTACCAGTGTGTCAACGAGAAGTTTTTGCCCAAGGTGAAGAATTCTTACATTCTTGCTGAAGTTTTAGGTTCGGATCACTGTCCGATTGTAATTGAGATTGAAGAATAAACAATGAAACATCACGACAAATTTTTTGCGGGCATTTTTTTTGCCTGCTCAATGCTTATCTTAAACTATGCCTACTCTACTCTGGTAAACATTTCTATTAAAGAAGAAAAGACCCGTTACCAGTACATGGCCATAAATGAGGCGAATTATATTTCCAGCTGCATCGACAAGGTTGTTGTCCGCACCTACACTCTTCGCGAAATGCTGGTTGAAAATGACGGCGACACTAAATTCTTTGAAAAAATTGCTGACACCATAAACCATACCGTAAAGGCGGACACTGGCATTACCTTGCGAAACATTGCTGTTGCTCCAAATGGGGTTGTTCAGAAAGTGGCTCCGGTTGCTTCAAATGAGTCGCTGGTTGGTTTTGACCTTACTGATAGTTCCCGCCCCGGAAATGCTGAAGCTATGGAAGCCTATCTAAAGGAGCAGACTATCATCACAAATCCTTTCAGTCTGGTTCAGGGCGGCACAGGCATGGCCAGCAGAACTCCTGTTTTTCTGAATGTGAATGGTGAAAGAACTTTCTGGGGCCTGGTCACTGCTACAATGGATTATGATGACATTGTTCAGGCCTTCAATTTCAGCAACTTCAGCAAAATGCACGTGAACTACTGGCTCTGGCATGAGGATAGAAATGGTGAAAAAGTCATAATGGACACAAATGCTACTGAAGCTGAAATAGAGGACACTGTTTCTGAGGATGTGAATGTGTTTAACTTGAAGTGGCACATTGATGTAATTCCTGAAGGCGGCTGGTACAACGAAAACATGACGGAATTTGCCAGAATTGGAATTTTTGTTTTTTCTGCACTGGTTTCTGCATTGGTGATTCTTGTTTTTAGAATCAAACGGGACGGAAATCTGATGCGGGCGCTTGCTGAACAAGACAGTCTCACGGGCTGCTATTCCCGCCATTACTTGAATTCATCGGTTGTGGATGTTCACACAGGAAACTGGAAGAATCCTGAAAACAATTATTCTGTTGCAATTGTGGATGTGGACAAATTCAAGCAGATAAACGATACTTACGGCCACAGTGTTGGTGACCGGGCTTTGATGGCTGTTTCTAAGGTGCTCAAAGATTCAATCACAAATCCACGCAAAGACAGGGTTGTCAGATTTGGCGGCGATGAATTCCTTGTTTTTTACAGCAACGTGGAGCGCAAGGATCTTAGAATAAAGTTTCAGACGATTCTGGCTCAGATTGAACAGATTAAATTTGAGGACAATCCTGACCTTCAGCTTGGAGTGAGCATTGGTGTTGCTATTCCTGAGTTTGTAAAATCAGCGGACTACAAGGAAATGATGCAGCGTGCCGATGAAAATCTCTACAAAGTGAAGGAAAACGGCAGAAACAATTACGTGATGGAATAAATTTGCACCAGCGATGGTAGCCCCGTAGTTCTAAAATTGTGGCGGTGGTTGAGTTCATCGAAACCACCAGAGCAATTTTAGAATGGAGCGAAAGCGGAAGGGCGGACGTAGCGACCCGCAGGGTGGTGCCCATATTTAAACAATTTGGAGAATATATAGATGGACAACGAACAGATCAAGCAGACACTTTTGCAGATTGAAGAATCTGAACTGGACTTTACAGTTACAATGACCGGCAAGGAAAGCACACGAGTTAACGGACTCTACAAGCCGGACACCCACGAAATTTTGCTTCACAACAAGAATTTTAAAAGCGACATGCAGCTGATTTACACTGCGATTCATGAATATACACATCACCTTGAAACTGAGGCCTATTTGGAAGAAACCGGCGGCAAGCTTCCAATGAAAGGTGCAAAGGTTCACAATGCCGCATTCTGGTCACGGTTCCATGCTTTGCTTCAGAAGGCTGAGGAAATGGGAATCTACAAAATCGATCTGGAAGATTCACCGGAGCTTAAGGAACTTACAGAAAAAATCCGCAAGGAATATATCGAAGTAAACGGAAAACTGATGCAGGAATTCGGTAAGCTTTTGTCACAGGCACATGCTCTTTGTGAAAAGGCAAACATCCGCTACGAGGACTATCTTGACCGTGTGCTTTGTCTTCCACGAAAATCTGCTCAGGAAATTACAAAGGTCGGACATGTGGAAGTTGATCCAGCATTGGGCTTTGACAACATGAAGAAGGTGGCTCTTCTCAAAAAACCTGAAGACAGGGAATCAGCAAGCCAGCAGATTTTAAGCGGAAAGGCTCCTGATACAGTTACTGAACTTATGAAAAAGAAAAGTTCCGGTGAAGATCCTAAGTCTAAGCTTGAAAAAGAAAAAAATCGCCTTACAAAGACAATCGAAGCTCTTCAGCAGAGGCTTCAATATGTGGAGGAAAGCCTTGAGAACTTGTAATTTGTTCAGGCTGGGTGTTCTTCTTCTTTGCGTTGCTCCTGTTTCCGCAGCCGCTACTTTAAAAAAGACTGACAATTCTTCAATTACAATGCCTTCTACTCCTTCCATGCCGGCCGTGGTCATGCCTGGTATGGGAAGCGGATTTTATGTGCCTGGAGCAAAGGGATTCTATTCAGGAACAAATCCTTATGTTCCAAAAAAGAGTGAAACTGCAAAAACTGAAAATGACAGCTCCAAGAACAATGGTTCCAAGAACGAAAGTTCTATGAGTGTTGCAGCAAATAATCTGCAGAATCCATTGGAAGGGGCAAATCCAGTTGTAAGCGCACTTTCTTCTATTACAAATACTGGTGCAAACCTGAACCAGCTTACGGCTTCCGACCTTTCTTCAATGGACAGCATGGGACTGTTTGGTTCATTGGGCGGACTTTTAGGCGGAAAAAATGCAGGGCTTTTGAACACAAATTCCAATTCAATTCTTGTGAACCAGAATTCCAGGGATTCAAAAACATTGGAATCCATTCTGAGCCAGCTTACAGAGCTTAAATCACAGGTTTCAGAAAATGGACAGCTTCAGCAAATTCCTCAGAGCTTTACCAATGTTAAAAAAATCGAACCAAAAATTCTTCGCTTTAGTGTGAACGGAAATGATCTGATTTCTTCATGCCGCAAAATTTATTTTTCTGATCAGGAAAGCGACGGAACTTTTCTTCTTACCGGTGACAGAAAATATGCTTCAGAAAACAAAAACCACAACGAAACATTCTATTTTTATTTTCATGCGAAGGGTGGTGAAGGCGGCGTTACAAGATATTCTGTGACCCCTGCAATCAGTCAGGATGTGGAAGATACAAATTCCCATCTCTATCAGTTGACTCAGGAAAATGAGCTTGAAGCACAGCGAACTGGAAACCTTGTAACTTTGCGTGCAACTGACGGCAAATGGAAGATGGATTTGCTGGTTTCTCTGGACAAATAACGGATAAATAAGGAAATTTTGATGAATTATCTGCATGAAGGCCTGGTACAGCTGGGCTTTGATAAAAATGAATTCTCCGGAATAAAAATTCTGCCCCTTGATGAACTTGAAGCAAAAATGGAAAAGTACATTGCAGAGCTTCAGGAATACAACGCAAAATTTGATCTTATCAACACTGATGATCACGATGAAATCGCGGTGAAGCACATTCTGGACAGTCTTTCTGCATTGCCTTTGATTTGTGAGCAGCTGGCTAAGAGATTTTCAGAAGATTCTGAACTGTCTCTGGCTGATATTGGTTCCGGGGCTGGACTTCCTGGGATTCCGCTTTCTGCTGCTTTGCCACAGTTCAAATTTACTTTACTTGAACGAATGACGAAACGCTGTGCATTCTTGAACCATTGCGCTCAAGAACTGGAGCTTAAGAATGTTACGGTTGAAGAAGATCAGGCCGAGCGTTTGGAACAGAAGCGTTTTGATCTTTGCGTGTTCAGGGCATTCCGTCCGCTGGAAAAGAAAATGGCTAAGGTTCTGCTGAGAATTTTGAAGGAAAATGGTGTTCTTGCAGCATACAAAGCAAAGCATGAGAAAATTCTTGAAGAAATGGAAGCGCTTCCACAAAAGCCAAAATATGAAATTCTTCCGATTACAGTACCATTTTTAACAGAAAATACACTAAAGGTTGAGGAAGAACGAGAAAGAAATTTAGTTGTGATTGAAAAGTCGTGATATAATTTAAACGGATCAATGCCACTAATTTACGGTCATTGAGCCTGTCGAAATGACCTTGAATGGTGGTTTCGACAAGCTCAACCACCGCTTAAGTTTATGGCATTGTTTAAACAGACTACACTTTATTACGGGAGCCGGACAATATGAAGAAAATTATTACAATCAGCCGTGAATATGGTTCAGGCGGACGCTTGATTGGAAAAATGGTTGCTGACCAGCTTGGATATGAATTCTATGACAGAGAAATCATCGACATGGCGGCAAAAGAAAGCGGTCTCAGTGCTGAATTCATCAAAAAAACTGAACAGAATCTTTCTTCAGGCTGGCTCTACAATCTGCTGCTGGGAACAAGCTATGCAGGAACTACTGGAAACGCAACTCAACCTGTGGGACAGCAGGGACTTCCATTGGCAGATCAGGTCTTCAATGCTGAACGAAAAGTTATCATCAATCTGGCAAAAGACAAGCCTTGTGTAATTGTTGGCCGATGCGCTGATTATGTCCTTTCAACAGCAGAGGAAATAAATCAGTCAGAACTTTTAAATGTGTTCATTTACGCTGACATTGATGCAAAGGTTAAGCGAATTGAAGAAATTTACAAGGAATCTGAAGGAGATGCAAAAAAGCAGATAATTCAGACCGACAAGCGCCGCGCAAACCATTACAACACATTCACAGAAAATACCTGGGGCGACAGAAAAAATTACGACATGATGATAAACAGTTCTTCTGTTGGAATTGAAGCCACAGCAAAGTGGATTGTTGAACTTGCAAAAAAATCATAGAAAAAAGGAAAATCTAATGAAAAAAATTGTATCTGGGATTTTAGCTTTTATCTCACTTTCAGTTTCTGTTTTTGCTGCTGAAGCTTTGGAAATGAAGAATGAAGAACCAATTATTACTGAAGGGTTCTTTGATCTGGCCATGCTCAAAATGGACACAAAAACAAATGTAATCGTAATTGACGACAAGGCTTTTAAAAATCCTTCAGCAAAGAGAACAGCTTTTACAAATGCAATTGCAAGTGGTGACATCAAAAAAAGTGATATTTCAGACACAAAAGCATTCATTATTTTAAGCGGAACCGTTGATTTGAGCGACGGAAAGGTTTCTGACAAAGACCACAGCTATTTTGATAAATTCGATCCAGTCACTCACAAAAAAGTGAACAAGGACATCGTTTATGATATCGGTTCAAACAAAACCATAATCGGTGTGAACAATGCAAAGGTTGCTTTTGGTGGATTGAGAATCAAGGCAACTGCTGAAAATTCTGCAAAAAATGTAATCATCAGAAACATTCTTTTCTGGGATGCCCATGGTTCCACAGATTATGACACTTCAATTCCTGAATATTCTTCAAAAAAAGCAGGTGCAGATCAGCTTGTAATTGAAGGAATTGAGCACAAGGAAACAAAGGATCACTACGATTACGTTCCTGAAAACATTTGGATTGACCACTGTACCTTTACCGACGGAATTTGTGTTGACCTTACCAGAAACTACAACCACGACGGTGCACTGGATGCAAAATGTGTTCACAACATGACTGTTTCTTATTGTGAATTCACAAATCACGACAAGGTTACTCTGACAGGTTCCAGTGACAAATTCGTAACTCCAGAAGAAAGACAGATTACATTCCACCACAACTACTATCACGGTGCGGTTCAGAGAATGCCTAGAAGCCGCGGATGCCAGATTCACATCTACAACAACGTGTATGAGCAGATTGGTGTGGACGGAAATTCAGGCTACAGTCTTGGTCCTGGAATTGCCAGCCTTTTTATTGTAGAAAACAACTCATTCGGTTCACACAAAGGAAAGATTCTGCGCTATGCCGACAGTTCTCAGCCGGAAGATTCAACTTTCTCAAAACTCTACGTATCTGGAAACGTACCAGAACTTAATGCATCAACAGCAGAACAGTTTGAAAGACACAAGGTTGAAGATAAACCATTCGCAATTTATTACGACTACACTGCCCTTCCTGCCACTGAAGTAAAAGCAATTGTTCCAACTTTAGCAGGAAGCGGAAAAACTGTAGTAATTGACGGAAAGACTTACTGATTATGGAAATTAAACTTTCAACAAATGAATCTTTGGGAGAACTTATAGCATCCCTTTCTGAAAAAATCACAGGGGCTGAAGAAATTAAAATCATTCTCTGTGACGGTGAACACAAGGGCTTGGACAAGGAAAGAATTTTCTACAATCTTCCAAACCCGTTGATAATTCAAAGCGAATCAGGAAATCCTGAAAAATGTGCACTGCGTTCAGAAAACTGCGAGGCTTTTCACAAGGACACTGAAAACCGTGCGGTAATCACTTTTGGAGAAAACTGCACAAAGGTGAACCTGCTGAATTTTACAATAGAAAATACTCATATCAAAACCTGCGACGACGTTTCTCTTGGAAATCAGGCTGAAGCAATCTGCTGGCACAACCAGAGCGGTTTTTTCTATTGTGAGAATATGCGCTTCATCAGCAGACAGGACACAATTCACGTAAAAGGCTATTCCCATTTTAAAAACTGCTATGTCACCGGTGATGTGGACTATATCTGGGGATACTGCCACACTTCAATTTTTGATAACTGTACATTGCACACCCGGGAAGACAATCGAGGACAAGACAGACCTGCCTATGTTCTCCAGAGCCGTGCATGGAATTCAAAACCGGGATTCATCTTCTTGAACTGTGATTTTACTGCTGCAGACCGTGGAAAAAATTCAAAAATCTACATTGGTCGTTCACAGGGAACAGGAAAACCTGACAGCGTGGACAGATGGGATTCAATTGCCTTAATAAACTGCACCGTTTCTTCTGAATATGATCCTGCACTTTGGACAGATGAAGATGGAACACGGGCCGTTTATCCAGAAAAAGGCTGTGCTTTGAATGGATGGAGGCAGTTCGGGACAAAGATTAAATCTTCTGATGGAAAACTTTCTGAATATGATTCAAACTTGCAGGAAAAACACGGCTACACAATGACTGAAAGCGAGCTGTTGATTTTGCAGAATGAAATAGAAAAAACAAAGGTTTTGTAAGTTTTATATACGCAAAAATACAAATTTCTACCGTTCTATTTTATTGAAGTATAGTGAAAATTCTGTAGAATTACTGTGAAACTTATTTTAAAAAGTCAGGAGACTATTCATGAAAGAAGTAAATCTTACCGATTTTGGCGGAAAGGCTGACGGTAAATTCAATAATACAGGTGCTTTTGCCCTGGCATTCGGTGAAATCGCACGCAACGGCGGTGGAAAACTCACTGTTTCAAAAGGTGTTTGGGCTACAGGTCCAATCGAAATTCCTAGTGATACAACACTGGAACTGGAAGAAGGTGCTGAACTTTCCTTCATTCCAAATCCAGATCTCTACGCACCAACATTTACACGCTGGGAAGGTGTTGAATGCTATGCAATGCATCCGCTTCTTTTCTCAACACACACAAAAAATGTAAAAGTTACTGGTAAAGGTACAATCAACGGAAACGGTCAGCCTTGGTGGGACACTGTAAAAGAAAAGAAAGCCCGCAAGCAGGCAAAACCAGAGCTTCCATGTGAACTGGTTCTTGCTCAGATGAACCCAGGCTTTGAAGGTCAGGCTGGTGGCGGTGGTGGCCGTGAAACACAGTTCCTTCGTCCAAGTCTTGTTGAATTCTCATTCTGTGAAAATGTAACACTTGAAGGTGTAAAGATCATCAATTCACCATTCTGGACAGTTCATCCTCTTTATGTTAAAAACCTTACACTCAAAGGTCTTAACATTGAGAACCCATACACAGCTCCAAACACAGACGGAATTGACGTTGACTCATGCGAGAACGTTTTGATTGAAGACTGTTTCGTTTCAGTTGGAGACGACGGTATCTGTATCAAGTCTGGTTCTGGTCCAGACGGAATCCGCTGCAACAAGCCAACAGTAAATGTAGAAGTTAAAAACTGTACTGTTCGCAATGCACACGGTGGAATCGTACTGGGTTCAGAAACTGCTGCAGGAATGAGCCACATCCACGCTTCTAACTGTGATTTGAGCGGAACAGACCGTGGTATCAGAATCAAGTCACGCCGTGGACGCGGTGGAGACCTCTTTGACATTGAGCTCAGAGACCTGGTAATGAATGATACACTTTGTCCAATCGCAATGAACATGTACTACAAATGTGGTCTTGAAAATAAACAGGCTCCAGAATTCAGTCTGGAAAAGCAGCCAATCACAGCTGAAACTCCACGCATCCACGATGTAAAAATCATCGGATGTAAGGGAACTGGCTGTAAGGCTTCTGCAGGCTTCATTGTTGGTCTTCCAGAAATGCCAATCGACAACCTTGAAATCCGTGACTGCTACTTTACAACAGATGAATCTTCAGACCGCTCTCCACAGGAAAGCGACATGTTCTACGGACTTCCAGAAGTTTCTGTTAAGAGTTTCCGTGTAAGAAATGCACCGGGAGCAAAGTTCGAGAACGTAACAGTAGAAGGTCCAAAAGAGACATTCATTTACATTTAGCGTTTTTTCAGCAAATTTTTCGGGACGATTTTTGCTGGTTCTGCTGCTAGTCCCTTTGGCCTGTATTTCGTGGGAGGAGTGCAGGCCGCTTTTATTTTAAATAATTTTTTTCTGCTGTTTTCTTGCGGTATGGTGATATAATAGAAGAATGAGAAAGTTTCGTTTTTATTTTGCTTTGTTTTGTTTAGTTTCAATTTTCAGCGGATTTGGTTTTGCTGAAGAAACATACATTTGCGTTGGCTCCTACAAAAATCAGGAAAATGCACTTCAGCTTCTGCAAAAACTGGGATCCTTCAATGTTTCTGCATTTGTGAATCAGGTTGAGCTTGAAAGAGGAACTCATTATCGTGTACTTCTCTCATCAGGTTTTGATTCAAAGGATTCTGCCAGAATTTACAAAAATGAAGTTCTCACATTCCCATTCGTTCACCATTTGAATTTAAAGGGACTTTGGATTTGCAGCGGTGAAGAAATCAATATTGTTGCAAAAAACTACGCTGATTCTCTTCCAGCAAGTGAAGTTGATTCTTCTAAAGAAATTGAACCTTCTCCACTTCCTGCTGCAGTTCCAGAAAATGCCGTTGTGCTTCAGAAAAATGTTCAGCAGGAAATTCCACTTTCACAGGAGAAGCCTTATTCGGTTCTGGTCCGCTCGTACAAAGAAGAACAGGCAGCAGAAAATGACCAGAAGAGACTTGAAGAAAAAAATATTGATTCCTATATTCTCAAAACCTACGACGACAAAACTTATTTTTCATTCGACCTGCATTCAGGTGCCTTTGAAACTCCAGAAGAAACAGAACCTTTGATTGAGCAGCTGGCAGAAATCGGAATTGAGGACACGGAAGTTTCTGATTATGCGGAAATTGTAGAAAAAATTCAGAAATATGATGATGTAATCAAGACTGAACAGGTTGTTTATGAAGACGGAAACAATGAAATTCCAGCAGTGTTTTCTCCAAAGGTTCAGGAAGTCATAAAGCAGTTCCCTGTGAACAAAAATTTCCAGATTGAAAAAATTGAGATTTATGATTTTGATAATATGAAGGCTGAAGGAGAAACACTTCCATCGTTTGAAAATGAACTTCAGGCATTTGAAAACAAAGATTCGATTCAGGCAGTTTCTCTTGCAAACTACAAGGATTTTCTCTATGAAAAAGAAATTAAAGTAATCATTGCTGCTGGTGAAAATTTTGAAGAAACAGAAAATAAAACTGAAGAAGCAGAAAAACAGAAATTTAAAATTACAAATGGGATTTTGGACTGCCAGGTTTTTGAAAAAAATGGAAAATTTGTGCTTTATGGAAAAAATCCAGAAAATAATCTGGCTGTTTTAATGGAAGCAAATGATTTTACCCAGGAAGAATTTTTAAATTTCATCAATGATACAACGAATGATTCTGGACTTCTTGCTTATCCTCAGCTGAGAAAAACACTTATGGTTTTACCAAATGAAAATCCTGATGTGGAAAGAACATTTACAAAATTTGAATTGAGCCGAGTTGAACAGATTTATGCCCAAGAACGAAGCAATGCAGAATGGGCTTTGGCAATTGTTGGTCATTGGCATGCCGGGGCAGAAATGAAGCAGGACGGAAAACATCTGAAAATTGGCTTTTTTGATCTGGACTATGATTACAATGCAAAAAAAATCCACGAAATGTTCATGGATGATAAAATCAAGGACGACGCAGGACATTATTCAGATGTTAAAAACTGTGTTTCATGGTATTTGCCATCAATTTGGGCCGGAAATGAAATTTCGTTTAATACAAAATCCTACATTATAGCTTTGGACAGTTATAGAATGGGAGAAACTGAACTTGTAGAAGCTGCAAACGACCTGAAAATCTGGAACGAAAGCACTGAACCTGCTGACAATTCAGAAGGTTCTGAAGATTCAGCCGCGGTTGATGCAAAATAAATGAGCCGGCTGTTTTCAAAATGCCGCCAGCCCTATGTTGCTTTTTTCTATTTTCTGACGGCAATTTGCTTTACTGTTTTTATTAAAAATCCAATTTTTCTCTCTGCATCTTTAATTTGCGCACTTATTTTCAACGGACTGCTGAAAAACCATCATGCCTTCAGAACTTTTTTTGTGCTTGTGCCGTTTTTTTTCTTCATTTCATTTTTGAATCCCCTGGTGAGTCATTGGGGAAGCACGGTTCTGTTCAATATTTTTGAAGATTCAGCAAAACCATTTACGCTGGAAGCCCTGCTCTACGGAATGAACATGGGGCTGATGTTTTTGTGCATGGTGATCTGGTTTCTGGGCTTTTCTAAAATTATGACCACAGACAAATTCACCTACATTTTTGGAAGATTTTTTCCAGCAATTTCTTTGACCTTCACAATGATTCTAAGACTTCTGCCCTTCATCAAAAAACGAACCGCAGAAATTTCAGAAGGCCAAAAAGCAATCAAAGCAGAAAATGCAAATCCAACTGTCATTTCAACTGAAGCAGAAACCGTAAATTTCCATGTCATTTCGACTGAAGCAGAAAACGCAAATTTCCATGTCATTTCGACTGAAGCAAAAACCGTAAATTTCCATGTCATTTCGACTGGAGCACGAAGTGCGAAATGGAGAAATCCCCCAAAACTGGCAGAAATGATAAGTCTGTTCACCGCCGTTTTTTCTTCAACGCTGGAGGACGGAATCTCAACTGCTGAAACAATGGAAAACCGGGGCTGGGGAAAATGCAGACGGACTTGTTTTTTATCCTACCGTTTTAGAATTTCTGACGCGCTTTTATCCATAGTGCTGATGCTTTTATACGGAATTCTGATTTTTTGTGAGGTCAACGGCGGAAGCACAATGGGATTTTACCCCACAGTAAATTTCAGCATCAAAGGAAACATTTTTTTGATTCCAGAAATTGCGGCATATTCTGGTGAAATGATTTTGCTGACGATTTTTTGCAGGAAGTAATTATGAAAGAAATTATAAATGAACTTAACATACAAAACGGCGAATTTCTTCTGATTTGCGGAAAAAGCGGCAGCGGAAAGACAACTCTTCTCAAGGCTTTGCAAAATTTCTACAAAGAGCAGAACATTTGTGCCGGCTACGTGATGCAGAATTTTGACGCGCAGATTGTAACAGACAAGGTTTGGCATGAACTGAGCTTTGCTTTGGAAAATCAGGGAATGGAACAGGCTGTAATGCGGCGCAGGGTTGCAGAAGCTGCCAGTTATTTTGGCATTTCTGAATGGATGGAAAGGGAAACAGCATTGCTTTCCGGGGGGCAGAAACAGCTTTTGAATCTGGCAAGCACAATGGCAATGACTCCAAAGGTGCTTTTGCTGGATGAACCTACAAGCCAGCTGGATCCAATCGCAGCCCAGAATTTTCTTGCAACAGTAAAAAAAATCAACCGGGAGTTGGGACTTACAGTAATCATCACGGAGCACAGACTTGAAGAATTGTTTTCGGAAGCTGAAAGAGTCCTGGTTTTGGATGAAATGAAAATCAAGGCTCTGGGAACACCGGAAGAAGTTGCGGAAAAAATCAGCGGCACAGAATTTGAAGTGTTCCTGCCTGTATGCAGAAGAATTTCAGGCGAACTGACTGTAGCTCAGGCACGAAAACAAATCAGAAACTGGAGCAACAGCCAGCCAATAAACAAAATTGAAAAATCCAGAAACGACACTATGAAGAGCTTTAAGGATTCTGAAAAAATTCTAGAACTAAAGAACATTTCTTTTCAATATAAAAAAAATGAATCAGAAATTTTGAGCGAACTGAACCTTACTCTGCACAAAGGGGAAATCTTTGCAATTCTTGGAGCAAATGGCAGTGGAAAATCAACGCTTCTGAAAATTCTCAAAGGAATTCTAAAACCGGCTTCTGGGAAAATAAAGTGTTTTCAACCAGCGCATGGTTCACTGCAAATTCTGATGCTTCCTCAAAACGTGAGAAACTGCTTCACAAAAAAAACTGTGGCCGAGGAACTGGGAGAAAATATTCAGACTTCTATTATTGATTTTCAATTGTCGACCCATCCTTATGACCTTTCCGGCGGTGAACAGCAGAAGCTTGGACTTGAAAAAATCCTTGCGCAAAATCCGGACATCATTCTTCTGGATGAACCAACAAAGGGACTGGACAATGCGTTCAAAAAGGAATTTTCAGCAATTCTAAAAAATCTGGCCTCAAAAGGAATCAGCATTGTTCTGGTCAGCCATGACATTGAGTTCTGTGCGCAAACTGCGGACAAGGTTTCCATGATGTTTGAAGGTCAGCTGACAGGAACAGGCACACCAAAAGAATTTTTTTCAGGAAACAACTTCTACACGACTTCCGTAAACAGAATCACCCGTGGAATTGTGGACGGACTTGTAACTGAAGCAGATTTTTCGAACTTTCTGGATGCGAATAAATGAATCCAATCCATTTTGTAACCTTTTTTCTGACAGTGCTGATTCTCATTTTTTTCGCCAGCTTTGAACTGAGCAAACCCAAAGCCCGGGATTTGATTCTGGTGGCAGAACTTAGTGCAATCTGCGTGTGCACAAGAGCAATTTTTAGCTTTGTTCCCTATTTTAATCCGGTGGTGGGACTGATCATGCTTTTTTCTGTACCATTGGGAGTCCGGAAGGGATTTTTAATCGGAGCTTTGACGGCACTAGTGAGCAATTTTATTTTTGGTCAGGGCTTGTGGACGATTTTTCAGATGGCCAGCTGGGGAATTGCAGGCGCTGTGTTTGGTCTGCTGGGAAATTGTGGCATTTTGCATCGAGATATGTGGAAATTTAAGGATTATTTTGTTAGTTCAGTTCTGGCGGCAATTTTAATCGTAGCTGTGACTGGCCCGATTACAGATTTAAGCGGTTTTGTGATGATGGGTGGAGGAGATTTTGCTGTGCTGAAGGTCATTTTGCTCGGCGGATTGATTTTTAATGCAACGCTGGCGGCAAGTACCGTGGTGACAATCATTCTATGCAGCAAAATCGTTCTGTTCGCTTTGGACAGGGTAAGTAAAAAATGAAAAAAAATCTTTTTATTATTGGTATGATTTTTATTTCTCATCTCATTTTCTCTCAGAATATTGACCTTGGAGAACTTGTCACCATAGTTGAATCACCAGAAAAAGTTGAACTTACAATAGATTCAGAAGAAATAAAAAATTCAACTGCCGGAAATGTGCCTGATTTACTGCGGGAAAAAGGACTTCTCATTATGTCTACCGGGGGAAGTGGAACACAGTCTAACTTCAGCTTTAAGGGCTATGCAGGTTTTTGTTGTAAAGTCTATGTTGACGGTGTTCTTGCCACTCAACCAGGAACAGGTGAATTTGACTGGAATTCCATCGACATAAATTCAATTGAATCCATCACAGTCTCAGAAATTCCTTCGGTCAGCACCGACCAGTTTGCAGGTTGCGTTGTTTACATTCGAACACGACTTGTAAGTGCCCGAGGCTTTGACGTTAAAACTCTGGTAACTTCATACGGAACCTCCTTTGCAGATACAGCCAGCCTTTTTGGTGAATACAGAGATGTAATTGGAAACACAGGGTTCAAAATAAATGCACAACTGAACAAAGCTGACAATGAATATCTAACGGCAAAGGAAAAAATTCTCAGAGACAACTGGTCTCGGCTTGGAAATATTTCTGCATCCTTTAACACAATTTTGGCCGACAATTTCACCATTAGCGGAACTTCAAAGTTTTTCTACAACCAGCTCAAGGCATTTGGTACAGGTTCAGACAGAAATGTGGGAATTGAGGAAGACTTAAATGCATTCAACACGGTAAAGGCCCGTTATGTCACAGAAAATCTTGCAGTATTACAGGCAAATTTAACGGCCCAATACAACCAGATTGACTACGACCAGACCAGAACTCAGCACGACAAAACCCGGATGCATACTGCTGACTTGCTTCTGACAGCAGAAAATTATTATGGCTTTAACTTAAGTTCAGTTTTCAGTCTGGAAAATAAAATTTCGGGAAACAAAGAGCAGAGATTTCACAACACAACCAAGCTCAGCTACGAGTTTGAACCTTCAGAATGGATAAAAATTGTGCCGTCTGCAGGTATCCTGATTTCTTCTGAAAATGATTTTATTTTTCTTCCACAAATTACGATTGCTTCAAAAAAAATAGGGCTTTCAGCTTCGGCATTCAGGCAGTTTGTTCTTCCAACCTTTAACCAGCTCTATTGGGAAGGAGGCGGTGGAAAAGGAAATCCTGACTTAAATCCAGAGGACGGTTGGTCGCTGGTTACATCCTGGAAAAGTCCTTTTACATTTCTGCCAGTCAGCCTCACCTACACCTTTGCAAAATATGGAAACAAAATTCGATGGGGCAGCAAAAACGGTGTCCTGATGCCAATGAACACAGTAAGTGCAGATTACAGAACTTTTGAAGCAAGATTTTCTAAGGATTTTAAATACGCAGGCTTTAATGCAGGCTTCACAAACACGAAAGCACTCCTGGAAGACGGCCACCAGATAATGTGGGTACCAGAATGGCAGTACAATTTAGGTGTCACAGTTCATCTTCCAGCAAAAATAGATTTGGGCGCAAGTTATATTTACACGGGAAAACGCCCGGAAGACAACTGGAACTTGTATTACTATGACGAAATAAAGGATTTGCAGCTGAGCCTTAAATGGCAGCCAACCACCCGTTCCACAATTCTGTTTGAAGTGAAAAACCTGATGGATGAACGCCACTACTACCACGACAGCTACCCAATGCCAGGCAGGTCATTTACAGTGGGATATATGTTCAGGGGATAAAAAAGGGGGAGAGGTCTCTCCCCTGGTTCGCACTGCGTTGCTCACACACCCCACTCTGCGGGCTCAAACGCCGCCCGCAACGCCTGCTTACTCTTTAGTCACTGCAGAGTGACTGGCAAAATATCCATTTGCTACAGTAAATTCCTGAATTGCTTCTGCAAGTGTACCTGTAGATGTTTTTCCAGTTGCCTTGTATGCACCAGAAATCTTGATCGATGAATCAGTCAAGTCTTCATAATGAATGGCATACCACTTACCAACATCTGGAGCTGATTCTGAATACGACCAGTCTGCATTCATAGAACGTGTATATTTTACGTAAATATAACCTTCTGTATCAGACAATTTCGAAACACAAAGTTCTTTTCCTGCATAGTAACTTCCGAAACCATCACCATTGTTATTGTCAAATGCTGTTGTTGAAATATTGTACTGTTCTTTGTATCCATTATCATATGTTACAGACCAGTTTCCAATCAATGCATCATATTTTGAAAGTTTCTCAACATAAATATAAACATACTCAGTCTCACTTTCCTGCTGACAACCAGTAAAACCAAATCCAATTGCTGCGAATGCAGCCAGTGCCATTACGACACGAACAAAATTAAAGCGTGTTGCTTTCATAAAATCCTCCAGTCCCAGAGTGTTGCGTAGGACTAAAATCTGTAAATTGATTTTCATACGAAAACCAGCCTCCAAAAAGCATTCGGACTTCTGCAAATAACAGTTACCGTTCCGCGTCGAGTCAGTGGATTTCACACTGTTCCCTTTTTGAATGCTCAATAGTTGTACCAAATTTCAGTGACTTTAACAATGCACGCGTGAAGGATTGTTGCGACCTCCTGTCGCTGACA
This sequence comes from Candidatus Treponema equifaecale, assembly GCA_018064905.1. GTDB lineage: Bacteria > Spirochaetota > Spirochaetia > Treponematales > Treponemataceae > Treponema_D > Treponema_D equifaecale. The sequence continues at coordinate 6,993 of JAGHUJ010000027.1, read as the reverse complement.
AGTTTTGTGTGACAAAACTTGCGATTCAGTTTTTCATTAGGGCTACATCCTTGTAGCCCATCATTGCGTGAAGGATTGTAGCGGCCGCTTTGTACTACTGTAAATATTATAATGAAGTATTTTATATTTCTTGCCTTTTGCAATTTCTTACTATATATTTATAGCAAGAAGGAGGCGCGCATATTATGGATAGATTTTCAAAACCAACTACAGGTGCTTTTGTTCTTTCTGCGGACAAAGAAAAAGAATTTATTGAAAAATCAGTAAAAAAATCTGATGCTGCACTCTTAAGATTTGAAAGACATCAGCCTAAACCTGGCGTAAGAGTTCCAAATAAATAGACATGTACGGTGAAGAGATTTCATATGAAATTTCTCTTGTAAAAAGCTCAGATAAGAAATTGTTTGAACTTTTTTCATGTGGAAATATTTCACTTGATAAATACATCAAGTCAGAAATTTTTGAAGAATCCTCATTAGTTAATCCTGACGGATTACATTTTAAGGTTACAACAGAAACCAATGGGAAAATTGTGGTCATTGGATTTTTTTCACTTGCAACATCAGGAATAATTCATAGAGTGGAGAATTATTCACACATTTTTCCTTCAATAAAAATTGATGTCTTCGCAATAGATAAAAATTATCAAAAACTTCACTACGACAAAGCTTCAGAAACAGCTGAAAATCCAGATGACCATTACTATTTCAGTGATGATATCATGGGACAAGTGATACGACATTGCAGAAAAATCAATGATGAATACGTCTTGTCAGACTATGTTATTTTATATGCCGATAAAAATGCACTAAGATTTTACCATAGAAACATGTTCGAAGATTACACCGAATTTATGGAACCTGAACAAAATCAGGAAGTTAAAAAACTCTATCCAATGTTTTTCACTCTTTGAACCAACTTTAACAATTGTTTTTCATATTCTACATAAACCGACTTTTTGGTATACTTTTTGAAACTGCCATTATAAACATTACAAATCCGACAGTTAAATAGAGGTATACAAAATGAATTCTACTCAAAAAAACTACAAACTCGCTTTAACAGGTCTTTTTAGTGCGTTGTGCATTGTGCTTTCAATCACTCCGCTGGGCTACATCAAGCTGGGCTTCATCAACATTACTATCATCCACATTCCAGTAATTCTGGCTGCAATTCTTGGTGGGCTTGGACCTGCCCTGGTTACTGGACTTATATTTGGTCTTACAAGCTGTGTTCGTTCAAACATGATGGGAACACCTTTCTTTGGAAATCCTCTCTGTTCTGTTTTGCCTCGTGTTCTTTTTGCAGCTTCGGCTTGGGCAATCTACACAGGTCTTTCAAAACTACCATTCATTAAAAAATCAATTTCCGGCGCAATCACTGCTGCTGTTGGAACTTTCCTCCACACTTTCTATGTAATGACAATGGTTTTCATTCTTTTTGCACAGACTTTGCTTGGGGGAATGAAAATCGATGCTGCAGGTCTTAAAGGCTACTTCATCATGCTTGGCACAATGTACGCCACAAACGGCATTTGGGAAATCATCGGAGCTGCAATTGTAACTTTTGCAGTTCTTGGTGCAATCTACATCACTGCCAACGGAAAATCAAAGCTTTCAATGGAAGAGGAAGAATAATTTTTAAGCGAGAATATTTATTCTAAAAAAACAAGGGGTTGTCCAATAAGTATGATTTGCGGTGGTTGAGACTCTCGAAACCACCACATATAGTGTAGCAGTCATTTCGACAAGCTCAATGAGCGCTACACTCATTACTTTTGGGACAGCCCCTTGTTCAATTTTGAAAATTTTAGTTTTTATTTTCTTGTAAATGTTACAGTTTCACCTTCATCATCAGTTTCTGTAAATTTACCGCCATAAATTTCTATTTCTCGAGAAACAGATTTCGTTCTCCATTTTTCATAGAGAGAATCCCATTCGTCTGTCATTTTCATATCCACAGGTCCATCCCTTCTTGGATCTCCGATATATGTTCCTTTTTCAATAGGATATTCAAGAGACTCCCCCATTGAAGTATTCATTGCAATTGACGCAACCCAAGTAAAATCCATAAAAAAGAAATATGCACATGTTGCAGAATATTCAAACGACATACCGCTCTCTTTTTCTGTACCATTCTTATAATAAACATAAGTCACGGCAACCTTTTTTGATGAAAAGTCTTCAGGAAGATATGCAGATGGATGACTAAGACCATTATCATCATCGGCGCAACCAGCAAATGAAAAAGAAAGTGTTGTACACAGTAACATTGCCAACAAAACTTTTATGCTTTTCTTCATAAATTTTCTCCTTGTAATTTGTTTAAAACTACTCTACAAATGTAAAAAAAAAGCCCCATGTGTCAATATCAACGGTTGAAGTGCATTCCTCATCTACTCAATCTACGTTCTATATTTTTTGTTTCCAATTATCTCCTACCATTGTTTTCATTAGACTTTTTTCTATGGTATAATGAACACAAATGAAAATTGTAATTATCGGCGCAGGTTTTACTGGAACTCAGCTGGCCAAAAGACTTATTAATGGAAAGAATGACGTTGTTCTTATTGACAATGACGAGGAAGTTGTAAGACACGCTTCAAATCGTCTTGATTGTGATGTCATTCAGGCTGACGGAAACAATCTTCAGACTCTTGAAGATGCAGGAATTGAGGGTGCAGATGCTTTGGTCTGCGTTACTTCCAGCGATGAAGTGAACATGATTACCTGTTCTCTGGTTGATTCTGTCTATCCAAAAATCCTCAAAATTGCCCGTGTTCGAAATTACGCCTACTATGTAAACACAAATTCAGCCGCAGAAAAACATGCCACAACCCTTGCAGGTGAACACCGCCCTCTCTACGGAATTGACTACATGGTTCACCCGGACGTTGAGGCGGCTCAGGCTATTGTAAATGCCGTAGAACATGGTGCCATAACTGACTCAATGCAGTTTGAGAATTCTGAATACGAACTTATCCGTGTTGGAGTTGAAGCAGAAAGCCAGTTTGACGGTGTAGCATTGCAGAATATTCGAAAGCTCACAGAAAAACGTTTCCTTGTTTCCTATGTTGAATCAAATGGCGAGACTTCTCTTCCAAGCGGTTCTACAATTCTTCATGCCGGAGACTTTTTGGGAATTCTGATTAAACGCGCAGACCTTCCTGAATTTCTTAAGCTTTGCGGTTCAAAAGTGAAGGACGTTAAGAAAATTGCCCTTGTTGGTGCCAACAGAATCGGAATGATTGTGGCAGAAAAATTCATCCACGAAAAGAAAAGCAAGGTCAGAAAATTCTTTGGTCTTAAATCCAAGTTGAGTCAGGACTTTGTTATCATCGATTCAAACGACACCAATGCAAAACTGGCCGCTGAACGATTTCCCAACACAAAAGTTTTCCATGCCGATGTTACGGAAGAAGGTTTTGTTGAAGAAGAAGGAATCGACAAATTTGATCTTGTAATCTGCGCCACACCAAATTATGAGCTTAACATTGTAATGGCAGCTTATATTGAATCTCTTGGTGTTGAATATTCCATCGCACTGGTTGCCTCTGCTGCCTTTGGTGAAATCGCCAGAAAAATCGGAATTGAAGTTGCTGTTCCAATCCGTGATGCCGTAATTGACAGTATTATGAGCCATTTGCGCGGTGAATCAGTTACTGGAATTCACTCTGTAAACGGCAACCTGGAAATTATTGAAATCACAATTCCAGAAGGTTCAGAAGTTTCAGGAAAGGAACTTAAGGAAATCGCAGAAAACGGAAAATTCCTGATTATGCAGGTTCAGAAAACCGGTGAAGAGGCTTACTCGATTCCAAACGGAAACACGGTTCTGAATTCAGGAGACAAAATCATCGTCATTACGAATTCAGAAAGCAATGAGCACGTAATGCAGAAATTCTCATAAGGCTCAACCACTGTTTTATAGCTATGCCAATATTCATTTTTGTTCGACTTATTTTTATTATTCTCGCAATTGTAGGAATTTTTCTTACATTCCCGGTTATCACAGCATTGGCTTGTGGTGAATTTTTCACCCTGCACTGGTATCTGATTCCAATGCTTTCCACCATCGCTTTGGGCAGCATCTTCTATTTTGTTGGAAAAAAAACAAAGATCAAGCTTTCCACAAGAAGCGTTTTTGCCTTTGTTGCCTTTGCATGGATTTCAATCAGTATGCTGGGAACTGTTCCATTGCTTTTCAGCGGTTATTTCAAGACATTTGCTGACGCACTTTTTGAATCAGTTTCAGCTTTTTCTACAACAGGTGCCACTGTTCTTAGTGAAGTTGAAAATTTGCCACGCTCCCTGAACCTTTGGCGCTGTGAAATGCACTGGCTTGGTGGAATGGGAATTATCGCTCTTACAGTTGCACTGCTTCCGTTGCTTGGCGTGGGTGGTTTTCAGCTGATTAAAGCAGAAAGTACAGGTCCAGACAAGGGAAAAATCACTCCAAAAATGGCCAGCACTGCAGAAACTCTGTGGCTTTTGTACTTTGGTTTTACTCTGGCAGAAGCAATCGTGCTTAAAATTTGCGGAATGGATGTAATTGATTCAATTTCCTACGCTTTTTCAACTCTGGGTACCGGTGGTTTTGCCACAATGAACAGCAGCATCGCCAGCTACAACTCCCCTGCAATTGAAATTGTGTGCACTGTGTTCATGTTCCTTGCGGGAATCAACTTCAGCCTTTACTTCTATGTGATTTCCGGAAAATTCTCTGAAATCAAAAAAAATTCTGAGCTAAAGGCATATCTTTCGATTTTTGGAATCTGTATGGTGGTGATTGCGATTCTGCTGATTCCACATTATGGAAGCTTTGCCACGGCTCTTCGCTATTCAAGCTTTCAGGTGGCAGCAATTATGACTACAACCGGTTTTGCCACTGCTGATTATTTGACCTGGCCAAATGCAGCCCAGTTCTTCCTGTTCCTTCTGTTCTTTACCGGCGGCTGTTCTGGTTCAACTTCGGGCGGTTTTAAGGTAATCAGATGGGTTGTTCTTCAGAAACAGGCAAAAAATGAAATGCTCAGAATGCTTCATCCCCACGGAATTTTCAGCATCAGCATCAACAAAAAAGCAGGCAGAAAAGACCTTGTGTTCAATGTGGCGGCATTTGCTTTTGTTTATTTTGGACTTGTTGGCATTACCACAATGATAGGCGCCTTCTGCAATCTGGACGTTTTCACAAGCCTTACAGCCAGCCTTTCAATGGTTGGAAACATAGGTCCGGCATTCGGTGAGTTAGGTCCAACAGCAAACTACGGCTGGCTCTGTCCATTCCTGAAATACTGGTACTGCTTCGCCATGATAGCCGGCCGTCTGGAACTCTACAACCTGATAATATTTATTTTACCTGATTACTGGAAGAACTAAACCTCAAAAAATCCGTATCTTCCGCCGACCCAATGGGCGTTGGTGGTTTTGAATTTTTTTGAAGCAAAGGCCTTCTTGCACTTTCCGCCGATTTTGAAATATGCGGAGCATTTTATTGTTCCAGAAAAATCAGAATCGGCCTTGAAGTTCAATTTAAGTGTGACTGCTTCCACATCCTTTTCAATTTTTTCTTCAAAGAGAATTTTTTCAGTTCTGACGGCATCGCCATTTTCACTTCCTTCTGATTCAAGGTACACAAGGTAGTTGCCGTCGGATTTTTTCTGAATTTTGAGTGCACAGTATTCGTTTCCAAGGAAAATAATTCCAGAATTTTTAAAACTGTCAGTTAATTTAACTTCCCTTTCATATTCTGCTTTTTTTGAATCCAGTTTTTTTGTACAAACGCAAGGATTCATCCAAAGTGTTCCATCTCCAAAAGCATTTTTTTCAACTGCAACACCATTGCTAACATCAACACCAGCATTTCCAGAAAATTGAAATTCCGAAGGCTCAGTTGGGGTCGTTGCAGGGGTGTCCCCTGCAGAAGGGGTAGCGGAAGCAAAAACGGTGGTTGAGTTTTTTACCGCGGTGGTTGAGCCTGTCGAAACCACCCCATTCCCACAATCAGGCATCTTCCATTTTGTAACAGGTTCTCCGTTTTTACCCATAACAGGCCAGTCATTTTCCCATTTCATTGGCTGAAGGTGGCAGATTCTTCCAAAGATTCCTCTGTCCTGAAAATGAATGAACCAATCCTCGCCAGTTTGAGTCTGAACCCATCCACCCTGATGTGGCCCATTGATTTTTGTCTTACCCTGAGCGAGAACAATTTTTTCTTCATAATCACCGTCTATTCTTTTGCTACGAAGAACAGTCTGCCAGCCCTTTGTAACGCCACCTGCAGGAGCAAAAATGTAGTAATAGCCATTTCTCTTGTAGAATTTTGGACCTTCGATGGTTGGCTGAGTTTTAGTTCCGTCAAAAATTATTTTGTCTTCAGAAATTGCCTTTAATGAAACTGGATCAAGCTCCAGAAGTCCAAGCTTGGAATTAAAGCCGATCCTGCTTTTTACATAACCGTGAACCAGATAAACCTTTCCATCATCATCCCAAAGGGGACAAGGATCCTCAAAGCCTTTTCCAGACCAGATACAGTTCCAGTCCGACCATTCACCGTAAGGATTTTTTGTATGAACTTCAAACAGACCTTCATCTGGAGTACCAAAGAAAATGTAAAAAGTGTCATTGTGAACACGAATTGAAGGAGCCCAGATTCCATGAGCATTTTGAACACCCTCAAAGCCAGGCAGAGGAATTTTTCTGGCACCGTAACTGATTAACTGCCAGTCAACAAGGTTTTTTGAAGCAAGAACAGGAAGCCCCGGAACAAAATTAAAGCTGGAAGCAACAAGAAAAAATGTATCGCCAACGCGGATAACATCAGGATCAGAATAGTCGCAAAGAATAATTGGATTTGTGTATTTAGACATAAAAAAAGAGGATGTCCAAAAAGTTTTATTTATGTGGTCATTGAGCTTGTCGAAATGACAATTCACACTAAATGTGGTGGTTTCGACAGGCTCAACCACCGTAAACTTTACTTATTGGACATCCC
>JAGHUJ010000172.1 GCA_018064905.1 Candidatus Treponema equifaecale | reverse complement strand
CAGATTGCCCCATATGTAGCATGCTTTTTTGATGCAAATCAACGGCTTAATGAAGATTCATTAGATGAGGATGAACTTTTAGACTTGTTTGGTGAAATGCGTCCATACCCTTTATTGGAAAATTTCAGAAATACTAAAGAAATCTTTGATTTCGCAAAGGCTTTCAGTTCTAATGAACAACCGGAAGCAAACAACAGCAATGGTAAAAAACCATATCTTATTCATGTTTCAGGCTATGAGGAACAGAATAATGCAATACTGAACATAATCAAATCCAATCCGGATGCAAAAACTATCGGAATATTTGCAAACGGAAAGAGCATTCCTGTTACATTTGATACAATATCTAAAAATACAGAGCTACCTGTAAATGCATATCTGACCAAATCAAAGGAATTCCGTTCTCCAGATTTTACAAAAGACGGTGTTTTTATTTTGCCGTATAACTGTGCCAAAGGTCTCGAGTTTGATGTTGTAATATTTACTATGTGCGATAAAATTTACATGCCTATGGGAGCAGAAGATCCAAATACTTTATTGTATGTTGCTTCTACCAGAGCAAAACAAAAACTGTACTGCATTTATAGCAGTATGGTATGCAAAACAGATAAGTACATAAACTTCTTTGCGCCTGTAAAAGACACGATCAATGAATTAAGTGAAGGAATACTCGATTGGAATCTAAAAGCATCAAAATAGAAGATATAAAGAATAAGGCAGAATCGGAAAATTATCAGAATTGGAATGAAGTAATCCAGGATTTAAGGTTTCTTGATAATGCAAAAACGGAAGATATAGATACTCTTTTAATGATTTCATTATGTAATCTTTCATTGAAGAAAGGTCTTTCTGTTGAATCTGATAAAGAAACTTATCTTTATGTACTAGAGCAGCTTGCATCATTCCATAGCCAGACCGGAGAATATGCAAAAGCCGCAGTAGATTTTCAATCTATTCTAGATATCAGACCAGATTCTCCCAGCTGGATAAAGTATTCCCTCTTTAAGGCAGATCTGCACACAAATACTCTTCGCCGTCTTCTAAAAAAGCCAAAGAGTTTCATTTCATTCTTTGATGATGATTTGAAGGAAGAAGATATAGATATTCAGACCAGGCAAAAGAATTTTTTGAAAGATTTATTCCGTTGTGCAGCAGATTACAGATTTGCAAATAAAGATGCTGAAATCAACACTGTGGAACTGTCAGAAATAGCAGAAAAATATGGACTTGACTCTTCCATCGATTACAAAAGTTTTGAGGCGTCAACAAAAGGTGAAAACCCGGAAGATGTTGTAAAAAAACAGCTGGATTTTGAATATAAAAAACTTTTTGAAAAGAAGAAGGCCGAGAACACAGAACTGTCGGAAGAAAATGCAAGTTTAATTTCTAAAAACTCTACGCTCTGCAACAAAAACTCTCAGCTTGAAATTGAAAACACACAAAAGGCCAAGCAGATAGAAGAACTGTTAAAGGTTCAGAAAGAGATTTCTCAAAAAGTTCTGGAAGAAAGAAAGGCTGCAGAAAAATCACAGAAGAATCTTGAAAAAATCATTGAAGCAAAGGCTAAAGATGATGCACAGATGAACAGCATTCTTCTTCAAAGTCAGAAATCATTTGAAGAAACCCAGCAGATAATGAAAGAAAAGGATGAAGAAAACCAAAAACTTACTGAACTTGTAAAAGCATTGCAGGACCAGTTGATTCTGAAAACAAAGGAATTGGACGATGAAAAACTAAAGGTTTCTGAACCTAAAGAGATTCAACCAAAACCTACTTCCGCATACATGGTTGTTGCAGAGTACATTCAAATCTGTACTGACATTTTATGCGTATGGTTAAAGACCGGACTTTTATGCGGAAACAAACAGTCTGCGTGGAATCGTTTTGTTGTTCCTTATCTGAAATCTGTTGACATTGAAAAACACAGCATCAATTCCATTGAAGATGTTGATTTTTCAACCATGTGCTATGTATGCAATAAAAACAAAAGCATTTTGGGACAGCAGTTCTTTGAAATCGGACAATACCAGAATTCAATGGTATTTCAGAATATGATTGAAGTCAGGAAACGATTTGCTCATTATTCTCAAGGTGTTTCTGATTCTGTTTATTTAAATGACTTGGAATACATTAAACAATTCTTGAGCGTACTTGATTGTGATTTTTCAATAAGACATAAACTTGATATGTATATAAATGACTTAAGGAAATAAGGGATAAATAAAATGGCAAATGAACTTGTAATTAGAGATAATAGCTGCGAAGAAAATTCTGTAAAATCATACATGGAACAGTGCATTCCTTTTTCAAAAAGACTTGATATTGCTACAGGCTATTTTGAAATTGGAAGCCTTTTACTATTAGATGGAACCTGGCAGAAACTTAACGAAATAAGAATTCTTTTTGGTGATGAAGTTACCAAACGAACAAAGGATGTCTTTGTTAAAATGCTTGAAGATTTAAAGAAAAACATAGATTCTGGCATTGAAGACGATAAGGAAAAAAATGAATTTTTAGTTGGCATACCTGCAATTATCGATGCAATGAAATCAGGAAAAATCAAATGCCGTATTTACAATAAAGAAAAATTCCATGCAAAAGCATATATACTTTATCTCCCTGAATCAGAACAGGCAAAAGTTTTTGGACAGAAATCACAATTTGCATTAGTCGGTTCCAGCAATTTCACAAAACCTGGACTAACGCAGAATATTGAACTTAACATACAGTTTCACGATGATGTTGATCAAATAAAAGACTGGTATGAAAAAATGTGGGAAGAAGGTACGGACATCAATGCTGACCTACTTACAGTCATTGAAAAACATGTAAAGGAATATAGTCCATACGATGTTTATGTTCGCTCCATGTATGAGTATTTTCACAATCAGGAAAAGTCTGTTACAGAATGGGAACAATATGACTCAAAAATATTTAATCTTCTTTCACAATATCAGAAAGACGGTTACAACAATCTTATAAAAATCGCAAATCGTTACAGCGGCGCATTTTTATGCGATGGTGTCGGTCTTGGTAAAACCTATGTTGGACTTATGCTTCTTGAACGTTTTGTAAAAAAAGAAAATAAGAGCGTAGTGCTTTTAGTTCCTGCATCTGCCAGAATTGCAGTTTGGGAAGCAGCATTAAAAAAATTTCTGCCAGAACTATTAGATGGATTTTTCAGTTTTAAAATTATGAATCATACTGATTTGATACGTGAAAAGCATCAGAACCTTTTATCTCAGGTGAGGCAGTTTGCAGATGTTGTAATAATTGATGAAGCTCATCATTTTAGAAATCGCAGTGGTCAAGGATACAGAAAGCTTTATGAAATGATGGGTGGAAAGAAAAAACAACTATATATGCTTACAGCAACTCCATTAAACAACAGTTTTATGGACATTCTCCACCAGATTGAGTTGTTCTCGCAGAGGCAGGAAAATTACTTTGCACAGACATTAGGCATTAATTTCTTACGCAGGCATTTCATAGAGCTTGATAAAAAACTTGATGAAGCAAATACTGTTTCAAAAACTTCAAGTTCACAGAATATTTTATCAAGCAATCAGTTTTCCAGCGATCCAATTGTCAAAGAACTTGTAGTACAGCGCAGCAGAGCCTATGTAAAAGAAAGCTTGAAAAATTCAAACAAGGATAACACAATACTCTTCCCAGAAAGACAGCCCCCAATTGTAGGAAAATATTCATTAAAAAAATCATATTCTTCACTGATTGATGATTTTACAAAAGCCTTTGACCGTGAATACAATGGCAAAAAGATTTGTCTCCTTTCATTGCCTTTCTATGCACCTTTTGAACCTCAGTATTTTAAAGGAGATTTATCTCAGGTTGATGCCATGGTATCCGGACGACAGCAACAGGTTGTCAGTTTAATACGACTCCTTATGCTAAAACGGTTTGAAAGTTCAGCAGAAGCATTCAAGGAAACTTGCATTAAGCTTTTTGTAAAAGTATGGAAGTTTATTGATGATTATAAAGATAACATTTCAGAACGCAAACTAGAAAAATTTCATGCACAATATGACGAAATCAGAGATTATGTTGAACATTATTATAAGGCTCACGAAACAACTATAGAAGATATTGAAGAAGATTTGCCTGATTATATCTGGAACGATGAAGAATATAACGAGGGCATAAATCTTGCTGATTTTGATTTTGAGGCAATGATAGAAGATGCCATCGATGATATTGAACAGCTTTCAAAATTCATAAATGATTTGAAAAATGTTGACCCAGAAGAAGATGACAAAATTAATACCCTTATTGAACTATTGAGAAATGATGATAAAGTCAAGGGGAAACAGGTAATTATCTTTTCTGAATTTACGGCAACAGCAAGATATATTGAGAATCGCCTAAAACAGGCTGGGTTCAATAATGTAATGGAAATTGACGGAAGCGACAATGACAAGGAAGAAACTGTTTTCCGTTTTGCGCCTTACTATAATGGAGCTGAACCTAACAAAGAAAACCCAATCCAGATTCTTGTTGCGACCGATGTTCTTGCAGAAGGCTTGAACCTGCAGGATGCCTCGTGTCTCATAAATTATGAACTTCATTGGAACCCTGTACGACTTATGCAGAGAATCGGCCGTGTTGACAGAAGAAGAAACAAAGAAATTGAAGACAAAATAATTGCCGACAAACCGGAACTTGCTAAAGACAGAAACAATGTATACATCTGGAATTTTCTTCCACCTGATGAGCTTAATGAAATTCTTTCGCTGTATAAAACAGTTACGAGAAAAACTCTTGCTATCTCCCTTACATTTGGAATTGAAGGAAAAAAACTTCTTACTCCTGACGATGAGTACAATGCGTTGCAGAATTTTAACAGTGAATATGACGGACAAAAAACTCGTATAGAAGAAATGGCATTGGAATACCAGAAACTCATGATTGCTAATCCTGATTACGAAAAGAACATATCAAAACTTCCATTAAGAATGTATTCTGGAAAAACTCCTAGCATTCAAAAAGGAGTTTTCTTCTGCTATAAACTTCCTGCACGCGATGACAATGGCATCTGGTCTGACGACAACGGAATAATAAGATGGGCTTTTTATAATACAGAAAAAGATAAACTTATAGACAGCACGGAAAAAGCATATGAAATCTGGCAGTCCATAAAATGTGAATCAGACGAAAATCGCATGTTCAACATGACACAGGACAGATTCAATGAATTAAATCAGAAGATCCGTCGCCATTTCGACAGAACATATATGCTCCAAATGCAGGTTCCAACAGGGTTAAAAATGAAACTACTTACATGGATGCAGGTAGAATAGGAGTAAAATCATGGCAAACATCAAATCACTTACAAAAGACATTAATGGAATTCTTTCATACTTAACAGAAAAATTGAACTGGCCGATTGAAGTTGATAATCCTGAGTATGCATCGGAAGAAGCAACATGGGAATATTATCCAGAAGCTATTGGGCTAAGTGACAGCGATTTTGCTAAAATTAAACAGTTGCTTCAGCTCCGTCCGCTTACAGGGGACCAGGAATGGGCTTGTTTCTTTGTTATTTTTGATGAAAGTCCTAGAATGAGCATAACCGCGATGCGAAAGATTTTAGGTGCACTCATATACCAGAAACGCAATGCTGACGACCACAAAATATGGGACAAAAACAATCTTTTATTTGTATGCCAATGGGGAACTAAATTGGAACGAGAAATTGGTTTTGTCCATTTTGATGACAGTGAAAAAAGTTTGCCAACTCTAAAAGATTTTTGCTTTAAAACCAATGGACAAGATGAACAGTACCTTTCCAATGCGGAAGATAGGCTGAAAAATCTGTACTGGAAATTTGAAGGCAAAGTGCCAGAGTGGACTGAAAACTGGAAGAGAACTTTCACAACAGTACACGGACAGGTCATTCATGATACTGAAATACTTACAAAAGAACTTGCAAAGGTTGCCAAAACTGTACAATCAAGAATTCTGGAAGTTTTTGAAATTGAAAATGAAAAAGGATATGTAAACAGACTTTTCAAAAAATTTAAAACCAATCTGGTGCACGACATGTCAAAGGAACAGTTTGCCGACATGTATGCCCAGACTATCGCCTATGGCCTTTTTAGTGCACGATGCCTTAATCCGGAGGAATCTGAATTTGATCCAATAAGGGCCATAGAAAACATACCAAACACAAACCCATTTTTGCGAGATCTTTTGAAGGAAGGATTTGCAGAAAAGAAAAATACACTTGTAATAGATGAACTTGACTTAAACAGCGTTGTTGATCTTCTTAAAAATACAGACATATCAAGCATAGTTCAGGATTTCAACAAGCAAAGCAGAAACGGTCGTGAAGATCCTGTTATTCACTTTTATGAAAACTTTTTGACAGAATATGACAAAGAAACACGAATGGATCGTGGGGTTTTTTATACTCCAGTACCAGTTGTCGACTTTATCGTAAGAAGTGTTGACCAGATATTAAAGACAGAGTTTGGAATTGAAGATGGTCTTGCCTGTGACGAAACTGTTACGATAAACAAAGAAAAGAAGAAAGAGATTATTCCTAAAGTCCAGATTCTTGACCCTGCAACAGGAACAGGAACTTTCTTGAGACAGACAATTCTTCTGATTAAAAGAAATTTTGACGAAAAACATAAATCCTTAAGTGAAGCAGAAAGAGTAAAAAAATGGAATGAGTACGTTGTTGTTTCTTTATTGCATCGTCTGTTTGGATTTGAGCTTATGATGGCTCCCTATGCGGTAGCACACATGAAGCTTGCAATGGCTCTAAAAGATACAGGATATAAATTTAATAGTGCAAGTAGATTAAAAGTTTTTTTGACAAAAACGGGGATGCGGACAAAATTCTGTACTTTAAAGGACTCCATAAGGAGTCAAAGAAATGTATTCGAAACAACAAAAACAGGCAGCATTAGAATTATACAAACAG
>JAGHUJ010000011.1 GCA_018064905.1 Candidatus Treponema equifaecale | reverse complement strand
CTGCGATGTCCTTTACCATTCCAGGAGCCTGAGCACCCTGACCAGGAAACAAAAATGCGTATTTCTTAGACATGAAATTCTCCCTTGCCAGATTTTATTCTGACAAATATTAAAAAAGTGTCATTTTGATTATATTATAAAATTGCGGGAGATTGTTCAAGAGTTTAGATTCATCTGGGAATAACCCAATTTTTAGTCAAATACAGGATAGCACTCAAATCCGGCGTTTTTAAGATCCTTTCCGATTGTGCCGGCCTTGTTTTCTTTTACAACAACGAGATAATAAGTAGTACCGCTTGGACGAACTTCACTTTCAATGATTGCATCAAAGCCCTTTGCCTTAACTTTATCACGAAGCTTTTCTGCATTCACCTTGTCCCTGAAAAGCCCCAGCTGCTGCTTCACAATTTTTTCAGCGCCGGAAGACACTTCTGTTTTTTCAGTTTTTGGTTCTTTCTGAACCGCAGGTTTGCCTTCAGTTTTTTCAGAAGAAGACTCAACTACGTCACTTCCAACATTTATGTCAGGCAAATCTGAACCGGACTTTGGAACAAAATACCAGAATGGTGTCGGCAGAATCTGAAGCTCACCCTTCACCACAGCGGCTTCCATTGATTTTGGATAAGATTTCTTCAATTTTTCAGAATAAGAATTTTCCCCGGTCAAATGCCACAAAGTAAGCAGAACAGAAGGCCTCACTGACTTCATTGATTCCATTTCAGAATAGGCTCTGAGCATGGACACACTTTCCTTTGTATCATCAGAAGATTTAGCCTTGCAAAGCGCACTCCACTGCTCGTAAAGCTTAACATGGGCTGTAACATCAGCATCCTTTGAATTTCTAACAGAAGAAGTCAGATAGCTGTCTGCTGCGGCATAATCACCGGCACTCAGGGCACAACGAATGGCATCGATTACAAGCTGCTCTGAGTTTTTATTTGGAATTCCAGCCACAGACTGAGCATTTCCCGCAATTCCTGCAGCAGCCACATAATGCTTCTGGGCATCTGCATAGCTTCCCATCTGTTCTTCCAGGCCTGCCAGAAATGTGTAAACAGAACGTTTTTCAGAAGCAACGGTCATTTTTTCGATTGTAGTTTTAAGGTATGAAATTGCCTCGTTCACATTTCCTTTGTTTGAAGCGGCAGTAACAGCACCCTTTGCAGTGGCAGCCTGAGCAAAAATAAGAGTAGAACAACAAAATGCAGCAATAATTCCAACAAATTTTTTCATCTTAATTTCCAAAAATTGAAGCGACCATTTCAGAAAGCTTAAGCAAGTCCAAAGGTTTTTTCATATAGCATTTTACACCAAGCTCCATGGCCTGCTTTTCCACCTCCGGATTTTCCAGAGAAGTCACCACTATTATAGAAGGATTTCCATATTTTTCATTTTCATTGATTCGTTTGCAGAGATCAATTCCGTCTATTCCAGGAAGATTCAGATCCAGCAAAAGACAGCCGGGATTTTTATCCGACATTATGGAACCAGCCTCAAATCCGTCAAAGGCCTGATAAATATCCATATTGGAGAATTTTCGTTCCATGTATTTTGCAATTACAGTATTCAGTCCTTTGTCATCATCAACAATAAGAAGACTGTTTCTTAAAAACTTTGGACTTTTGCAAACAACGGCAAGCTCTTCAGGTATTTCCAGGTTTCTGGACTGCATGAATTCAGCCAGATCATCAGGATAAACCCTGTACTGGCCACCAGGAGTCTTGGAAGCCTTTAAGTAGCCATTTCTAATCCAGTTGATTGCAGTTTGATTAACAACACCACAAATATTTGAAACTTCAAGTGCCGAAAACATTATCGACTTTTCTTCTGCCTGCTGCATTCACTCTAACCCTAAACAGACTTCATCGTCTGTTGTATCATTTTATACGAAAAACCGGAATCTATCAAAGATTTTAGAATTTTTTCCTCGGATTTACCCTGCTGCACACATTTTTCATAAGCTTTTCTGCAGAATTCCGACTCATCATTTACGGAAAAATACTCCTCCACAGCGGCTGAAGCAATCTGTCTTGAAATGCCCCTGGCCAAAAGCTCCTTCATAACCCGGATTCGACCATGAAACTTAAAGGCACAGTGATTGCGAACCCAGCAGGAAGCATAGCGTTCATCACTCAGATAGCCTTTTTCTTCCATATAGTCCAAGGCAATTTTTATGGTTTCCTTTGAAAATTCCTTCTGAAGAAGCTTTCGTTCAAGTCCGGCCCTGCACTGTTCACAACGGGCTAGGGAATTTGCCGCCTTTATAACAGCCTGCTTTACGGCCTCATCTTCAAGAACATTCTCTTCCATAAAAACTCCTGCATAAAAATAAAAAGGACAAAAAAAATACGCCAACAAAATCTGCTGGCGTATGTGATTCCAAGTAGTAAAACTTAGCGTTTTGAGAACTGGAAGCGGCGGCGAGCACCACGCTGACCGTACTTCTTGCGTTCTACCATGCGGCTATCACGTGTAAGGTATCCGTTTGCCTTAAGTGATGCACGGCAATCTGGATCAATCTGGAGCAATGCACGAGAAATACCGTGCAAGCAAGCAGCAGCCTGACCTTTGAGACCGCCACCCTGAACGTTGATCAAGATGTCATATTTGTTTTCGTAGCTTGTGATCAACAATGGCTGGTGTACTGTGCGTACCTGAGCCTCTGTTGGGAAGTATTCTGCTACATCTTTTCCGTTTACAACGATTTTGCCTGAGCCTTCACGAACGAAAACACGAGCAACTGATGTCTTTCTTCTACCTGTTCCGATTGCAATGTTTTTTACTGCCATGATCGACTCCTATTACAACTCAATTACTTTTGGGTTCTGAGCTGTGTGTGGGTGCTCTGAACCAGCGTATACTTTAAGATTGCCCAACATTTTGCGTCCGAGCTTTCCGTTTGGCAACATACCAGCAATTGTACGTGTAAGTGGATCAGTTGGATGTCTTTCGATCAATTTTTCGAATGTGAATGAGCGGAGACCACCAACGAAACCTGTGTAGTGACGGTAGAGCATGTCTGTGCGTTTGTTGCCAGAAACTTCTACTTTTTCAGCATTGATGATTACTACGTAGTCACCCATTTCCTGGTTTGGTGTGTAAGTTGGTTTGTTCTTTCCGCGAAGGATAGAAGCAACTTTTGCTGCAACGCGTCCGAGTGGTTTTCCTGCTGCATCAATGATGTACCAGTCGCGTTTCTGATCTTTTTCGTTTACGAAAATGGTTTTCATTTGTTTAACCTTATAAAAATAAATTCTTTTGTGAATGACTGATTTGCATCTTCAGAAATTCACAATTGCCTGCGATGAGCAGTCGTAAGCAATGAATATACGGGGAGACTTATAATAAAATTTTTCAGCCTTATAGTCAATAAATTTACCGGCAAATTCAGGTCAATTATCCGCGTTTCTTAGAATCTTCTTCAGCCTTTCGCGCTTCTTCCTCTTCACGCTTTGCCTCACGACGATCCTTCATGTCCGCAAAACCGATGAGAACGGAAATTATTCCTACAAATGCTGCGATTACTGGAGATGCGCCCTTCAAAAATTCAATTACATAGCTGTCCCAGTTCAAGCCCATTGGAAGAAAGGCAAAAACTGCAAAGGCCATGAGTAAAAATCCAAATATTACGGCAACCATTTTTAATTCCTTGTTTTTTAGCTTACACCAAAATTCATTGGTC
The DNA here is from genome assembly GCA_018064905.1 of Candidatus Treponema equifaecale. GTDB lineage: Bacteria > Spirochaetota > Spirochaetia > Treponematales > Treponemataceae > Treponema_D > Treponema_D equifaecale. The sequence continues at coordinate 37,109 of JAGHUJ010000011.1, read as the reverse complement.
TTCTTCAAATATTCCCTTAATTTTTGATTTTAATCAACAGAAGTGATAGACTGTTGAACATGTTATCTAATGCAAATTTCAGGACGGCTTTTAAAGCCACTGTTCCAATTCTTTTTGGATATGTTTCCATCGGCATTCCATTCGGGCTTATGTCCGTAAGCACAGGCTATCCATGGTGGCTTGCACCCCTTATGAGCCTTGTTGTTTTTTCCGGAACTGCACAATATCTGGCAATCGCACTGTTTGCTTCAGGGATTCTTGCAGGCACATCATTCTGGACAACTCTGACCACATTTCTTGGAATTGAATTCTTTGTTGGCCTCAGACACATCTTCTACAGTCTTTCCTTCATCAAAAAATACGAGGGAACCGGAAAATGGAAGCTTCCGCTGATTTACACCCTCAGCGACGAAACCTATGCCCTGATTTCTGACATTCAGGTTCCTGAAGACGCAAACAAAGGTGAATTCTATGCGGCAATTTCACTTCTGGACTATTCATACTGGTTCATCGGAACTTTGGTCGGAAGCGTTGCAGGTCAGTTCATACCGGCAGGATATCTGGACGGCGTTGACTTTGCACTTACAGCACTTTTCATTGTGCTTATGATAAACCAGATCCGCACTTCAAAGGATTGGGTTCCTTCTGTTGTGGGCGTAATCACAGCTTGTGTTGCAGTTGCACTTTCCTATATCAATGTGAACGGAAAACCTATTCTTCCATCTCAGCACATAATACTGGTGGGACTTTCACTGGGAATTGCCGCAATCATATTTGTGAAGGGCGTTTTCGGGAAAAAAACTGAAACTACAAACACTGACAAAAATTCAAGCAGGGAGGAAAAATAAATGAAGCTCAGCATTTACGAAGCAATCGTAGCATCTGTTTTTATTGGTCTTCTCATGTTTGCCATGCGTGCACTTCCATTTGCAATTTTCAGAAAGAAAAAGGTGCCTGCATTCTTTGGATTCATTGAAAAATTCATTCCGGCGATTTCTATTGCGGTGCTGTTCCTTGTTTGTCTGAAAGAAAAGACTGCGGACCTGATTGTAAAGGCTCCGTCTTCAGCCTGTGAGGTTTCAGGAGTTGCTGCGGCGGTGATTGCATCAATCGTAACTGCAGTGCTTCATATATGGAAAAAGAATGCGATGGTCAGCATTTTTGGCGGCACAATTTTATATATGATTTTAAATTATTTTTTGTAAAAACTTTTAAAAAACTTATTGACAATTTTGGCTATTGAAAGCATTTTAATGAGACTATGAAAAGACGTTACGATTACGGCCCTTCAGCAATGATTGGCCGTAACTATTAAAGTTACAGAGGTCTCAAAATTGAAAGGTAGTCAGGTTAAAATTGACAATGTGAACAAAGCATTCGGTGACTTTGTTGCTCTCAAGGACATTAATTTTACAATTAACCCTGGAGAATTCTTTACACTGCTTGGTCCATCCGGTTGTGGTAAAACAACGCTTCTGCGTATCTTGGCCGGATTTGAATTTCCTGATGAAGGCGTTGTCCTTTTTGATGACAAGGACGTTACTGCCCTGCCTCCAAACAAACGTCATTCAAACACAGTTTTCCAGAACTATGCACTTTTTCCTCATCTGACAGTTTACGAGAACGTTGCTTTTTCACTCAGATTAAAGCACGTTGACAACAAGACTGTTGATCAAAAGGTGCGCGAATACATTCACCTCGTTGAGCTCGACGAACATCTGTTCAAAAAGCCAAATCAGCTTTCTGGTGGCCAGAAGCAGCGTGTTTCAATTGCCCGAGCATTGATCAACGAGCCAAAGGTTCTTCTTCTTGATGAACCACTTTCTGCACTGGACGCAAAGCTCCGTTCAAATCTTCTGGTTGAACTGGACCGCCTCCACGACAAAATCGGAATCACATTTATTTTCGTAACTCATGACCAGAGCGAGGCTTTGGCTGTTTCTGACAGAATCGCAGTTATGAACCACGGCCATGTCCTTCAGATTGGTACACCTTATGAAATCTATGAGCAACCTGCAACTCAGTTCGTAGCTCAGTTCATTGGTGAGACAAACCTTTTTGAAGCAAATGTTGTGAACTGCGAAAGCTACAAGGTTGAAGGCAAGTCTGACATTGAGCACATGGTTACTTTGAACGTACCGGCTCTTGGAATGCAGGCCCAGCTTAAGGGGGAAACTCCTGCAACCCGTGAAGAAGACAAGAACATTCTCGTAACTGACTACGAGCACACAGACGAAGGCCAGAAGGTTGCTTTCACAGTTCGTCCTGAAAAAATCAGAATCACACTGGAAGAACCTGCTTTTGGAGGACGCAAGGACATCAATGTTTTCAAAGGCGTTGTAGAAGAGCCTGTTTACACAGGATTCCAGTCTAAGTTCTACGTAAAGCTTGAGAACGGAACAATCGTAAAAGTGTTCAAGCAGCACCAGAACTATCTTGATGAAGGTCCGGAGATTCAGTGGAAGGACACTGTTTACATTTCATGGAGTGCCGAAGACGGATACATTGTAGAGGACATAGAAAAGTAAAAAACTCTGTTTTTTACTTTTCTTGACAGGAATTTGCTTCGCAAATTATCGCGGACTTATTTCTGGAGTTTTTAAACTGGAGAATTGTTCATGAAAACAAATATGCTTAAAAAACGAAATCCGGGGCCTCTTTATGGATGGCCTATGGGTATCTGGTATTCGCTGTTTTTTATTGTTCCTATTGCTATCATCGTGTGCTATTCATTCATGCGCCGTGACATTCACGGTGGCGTAATCCATGAATTCACCCTGACAGCATACAAGCAGATGTTCTCAGCAAACTACGGAAAAATCTTCTTAAGGACAATCATTGTAACTGCGGTGACAACCTTCATTACAATCTTGATTTCTCTTCCTTGTGGATATGCAATGGCCCGCAGCAAGCATCAGACACTGCTACTGATTCTCGTTGTAATTCCATTCTTCACAAACTCACTTATCCGTATCTTTGCATGGATGAACATTCTTGGTGAAAACGGTCTTCTAAACGGAATTTACGAGGCCCTGTTCAACATTGGAAATTTCATCACTGGAAATTCCGGAGAATTCACTCCTGCAAAATTTATGAACACAACTGGAGCAATCATTCTGGTAAGCGTATACATGTACCTTCCTTATGCAATTCTTCCAGTGTTTACAGCCGTTGACCGCTTTGACTTTGCACTTCTTGAAGCAGCCCGGGATTTAGGTGCATCAAAACCAGCTTCCATCGTGAAGATTCTTTTTCCTGGAATTAAAAGCGGTATCATCAGCGCATTGATTTTTACATTCATTCCGATTTTCGGTAACTATACTGTTCCTCAGCTGGTTGGTGGAAAGAACTACATGCTGGGTAACATCATTATGGATCAGACACAGAAGGCACGAAACATTCCTCTGGTATCTGCATTCAGCGTTGTGCTTACAGTTGTAAGTATGGGTGCAATCCTTCTTATGATTTTGTCAGAAAAGAAGGAAGCAGAATTGAACAATTCCTCAAACAAGGACGAGTAGAATGGATTTTTTAGTTACTGTAATCATGAGCATTCTTCACAAGGACTCAAAACCAAAATACGAAGCTGCAAAGCATGCTAAAAGAGACTGGAAAAAGAGAGCCAGATCCTTCAGCTTCTCAAACACTGTTCTTGTGCTTTCACTGATTTTTCTCTTCATTCCGTTGTTTGTAATCGTTTTCTATTCATTCAACAGAAACGAAGGTTCGTCTTTCACAGGCTTCTCATTCATCTGGTACAAGGAACTTTTCTTCAGCTCAGGCAAACTTTGGATGTCACTTTTGTACAGCGGAATCGTTGCAGTTTCTTCAGCAGTAATCTCAACAATTCTGGGAACTCTGGCTGCAATCGGAATCAGCTGGTACAAATTCTTTGGTAAATCTTATATCCGTTCCATCAACTTCCTTCCAATGGTTCTTCCAGAGGTAATCATGGGTGTTTCACTTCTGATTTTTCTGGGTCAGGACGGGCTTGGAATGAACATGGGACTTCATACAATCATCATTGCGCACACAACCTTCTGTCTTCCATTCGTTTATCTTATGGTAAGCGCCCGTGTTGATGAATTTGACTTTTCTATCATTGAAGCAGCACACGACCTGGGAGCAAATGAAAGAGAAACTCTGTTCAAGGTTGTAATTCCTGCAATCATGCCTGGTATCATTTCCGGCTTTTTCATGAGCATCACAATGTCCATCGAAGACTTTGTAATCACTTCATTGGTAAACGGAAACGTAATCACTTTGCCAATCTATGTTTACAACGAAATCCGCCACGGTGTAAGCCCGGTAATCAATTCCCTCTCATTCATCCTGATTTTGGGAATCAGCATTTTTGCAATCGTCCTCAGAAAAAGTCTGAAGGGTTTTGCTGCTTCTAAATAATAGAAATTACGATTTTTAGAAGCTTCTCAATTATTATGTTCAAATTGCCGCCGGAAAATGGGTTCTGGCGGTTTGCAAATTATTTTTGGAGGGTGATGAAATGAAAATCACTTCTAAAATTTTTGTAGCTGTTTGCGGGGTTGCAGCAGCACTGGGTCTGGTTTCTTGTGAAAAAAAGCAGACATTAAATCTCTACACCTGGACATATTACACTCCAACAGATGTAGTTAAGGCATTTGAAGAAGAATTCAACTGTAAGGTTATCGTTACTGAATATGACTCAAACGAAACCATGTACAACAAGCTGGTAAACGGCGGTGCAAAGAGCTTTGATATTGTTGTGCCATCACAGGACTATGTTTCAATCATGATGTCTGCAAATATGCTCCAGCCAATCGTTCAGGAAAAGTTCACAAACAGAGACAAAATCAATCCAAAATTGATTGAAAAAATGAGCTTCGACCCAACAATGACTTATGCCATTCCATATTATTTTGGGGCTGCAGGAATTTCTGTGAATAAAAAGAAGGTTCCAAACGGAAACTACCCAAGAGACTGGTCTATTTTTGCTGATCCACAGTTCAAGGGACACGCTTCTATGATGGACGACTATCGTGAAGTTATTGGTGATGCACTTGTTCAGAAGGGCTACAGTGTTTGTACAACAAATGAAGCAGAACTTGACGAAGCATTTGCAACAATCAGAAACGAATGGCTTCCAAACATCGTAAAATTTGATGCTGAAGGCTTTGGAAAGGATTTTGAACGCGGCGACCTGTGGCTCTGTCAGGGTTATGCTGAAGTTGTTTTTGGTGAAGTTCCAGAAGAAGAATGGGAATCAACAATCGACTTCTTTATTCCTGCAAACGGTGGACCAAGCTATCTGGACAGCATGTGTATTTTGAAGGATTCTAAAAACGCTGAACTGGCTACTGAATTCATCAACTTTATCCACAGACCAGAAAACTATGCTAAATTCCTTGATTTCTTCAACTTCCCTTGCTATGTAAACCTGGAAGCTCAGAACTTTATGCAGACTAAACCTCTCTACCCTGCAAGCGCAATGGACAACTGCGAGCTTAAGCTGGATCTGGGAGAAAAGCTGGATCTCTACTACTCAAAGTGGGAAAACCTGAGAATAGAGTAACTAGAATGAAAATCACATCCTTGTGATTTTCATTCTCACGAGAAAATTTTTTAAATTTTCTCTCTTCACGTTTGCGCGCCATCCTTGGCGCGATTTTTTTTGAATAAATCACATCCTTGTGATTTTCATTCTCACGAGAAAATTTTTCAAATTTTCTCTCTTCACATCTGCGCGCCATCCTTGGCGCGATTTTTTTTTGAATAATCACACGATCAGCAGTGTTTTTTCAGGTTTATTCATTTTTTCAATTCCAACATTTTTTCTAAAGTTTTTTGTGATTTCTGCCGATAATGAATTGGGAGAATTTTTTCATGAAAAAGCTTTTGTTTTTTTTCCTTTCTTTTATTAATATTGCGGCTGTTTTTTCGGCTGATTCTTCACTTCTTCAATTTAAATTCAAAGCCGGGGACAATTACAGAATTCTTTCTACAGTTTCTGAGGATGTCAGACTCAACGGAAGAATGAACCACCATGCGGAAATCATAAACCGTGTGGCCGTGAACATTACAAAGGTCGGTGAGGACGGCAGAGGCTGGCATGAAGCAACCTTTATGACCACTGAAAATTCCACAGAAAGCTTCACACGAAGATCGTTGACCTACGGAGACGAATACGAAAGCAAATTCTGGCGCAATTCCCAAGGTGTTTACGACATTGCAAACCAGTACTTCATGCCTGTTGTGCGGGATGTTCCAACCTTGCCTGAAACTCCTGTAAAAATCGGGGACACCTGGACAGCCAGCGGACACGAAGCCCATGATCTCAGAAAAACATTTGTTTCAGACAGACCTTTCATTGTTCCATTTACGGCACAGTACGAGTATCTGCGGGATGAAGAAGGTAAAAGCTCCGACAACAAGCAGACAAAAAAGACATTTCAGGTGCTCAGCGCAAAATATACACTGTTTTTTGAAAGCCCGATTCCTGAAGATCTGGCAGAAGTGAACTCGGATTTTCCGGTTACAACAATGGGCTACTCAAACCAGACAATCTGGTGGGACAATGAAAAAGGGCAGATTGACCATTACACCGAGGATTTCAGAATCGTGCTGGAAACATATCTTGGAAATCAGATTGATTTTACAGGAACCGCCCATGCAGAAGTTACTGAATTTGACAGAACCGGCACAGAAAAAGTTTTGAAGGAAGTTCGGGAAAAAATCGATCAGATGGCGCTGGAAAATGTTTCCGTTACAAAAAGCGACAAAGGTCTCACAATTTCTGTTGAAAACATTCAGTTTGAGCCGGATTCTGCTGAACTTATGGCCAGTGAAAAAGATAAAATCAAAAAAATTGCTGAAATCGTTCAGAATTTCCCAAATGACCTGCTGGTAACAGGACACACCGCAAAAGTTGGTACAGAGGAAAGCTGCCAGAAATTAAGTGAGGAGCGGGCTGATTCAGTTGCAAACTACATGATGGATTTGAATGTCCGCGACAAGTACCATATCTTCACTCAGGGCTTTGGTGCAAAGCTTCCGATTGCCACAAATTCAAATGAAAAGGGCCGAAGCAAGAACCGCCGTGTAGAAATCACAATTCTGGACAAATAGCTCGTTCATTTTTCAAAAAAATTCAAAAATTTTCAATTTTTTTCAGAAAATATTGCCGATTTTAAACTTTTTTTGCCTATATATAGGTGAAGGAAGTTTATTATGGGTGAACAATTTGATACAGATGAAATTCTTGATTTGGATGAAGCCACAAAAGCAGCTCAGGACGGGTTTAAAATCAAATACCTGTTTCCCTGGCAGCGGCTGGTAATTGCAAACATTCTGGACAGCGCAAAGGCCGCAGAAGAAGAAACTGAACTCACAACCAACGACGACGATGAATTTTTCTGCCGTGGAAGACAGATTGTGCTTCTTCCAACTGGAGCCGGAAAATCCATGTGCTTTCTGGTGCCATCAATGCTTTTGCCCGGACCTACACTGGTGCTCTACCCTCTTATTGCACTAATGGCAGATCAGATGCGAAGAATGAATGAGGCCGGAATTCCCTGCGTTATTTTTAAAGGCGGACAAACAAAGGAAGAGCGGGAAGAAAATTTCAAGCTGATAAATGAAACCGATTCTTCAAAAAAGGCAAAGGTCATTCTGGCAAATCCTGAAGTTCTGCAGGACAAAGATCTGGTCAAAAGGCTTTCAGAATGCAGGATTTCTCACATTGCCATTGATGAAGCCCACTGTGTCTCTGAATGGGGCGATTCCTTCAGACCGGCCTATCTTACTCTTGGAAAAATAATAAAGGAACTGAACGTAAAGATTGTAACAGCATTTACCGCAACTGCCAGTCCACCGGTGCTGAACCGTGTTGGAGAAGTGCTTTTTGAAGGAATGTATCATCTGCTTCAAAGCGCATCGGACAGGGCAAACATTCATTACGCCGTAAAATATGCCTATGCAAAGAAAAAAGCTGCTCTGGAGCTTTCAAAAACCATGCGAAAACCAATGATAATTTTCTGCGGAACCAGACCAAGAACTGAAGATATGGCGCGGCTTCTGACAGCCTACTACGGTCAAGGAAAGGCAAAATTCTATCATGCAGGAATGACAAAAGAAGAAAAACTGGCGGTGGAAAAATGGTTCTTTGATTCTGATGACGGAATACTGACGGCAACCTGTGCCTACGGAATGGGAATGGACAAGGGCAACATCTACAGTGTGGTTCATCTGGACGCACCTGAGCATCTGGAAAATTTTGCCCAGGAAGCTGGAAGAGCCGGCAGAAAGGGAGACAATGTGAATTCTGTTTTAATCTGGAACCATGCGGACTATGTAAGATGGCGGCAGGCAAAACCAGGCTCCCGGGAAAAGGCATTGGGTGACTTTGCACTGAACAAAAACTGCCGCCGTCAGCTCATGCTGGACTATCTTGGTGGTGAAGAAACAGTCTGTTCTGGATGCGACATCTGCGACGCAAGGCAATCAGGAAAAAAGTTGAATTACGAGGCAGAAGACGCACAGTTCGCATTTAAATTCATAAAACGGAACAGAAGACTCTATACCCGTGAAGAAGCAGTTCAGGAGGTGACCCAAAGGCTGAATTCAAAATATCTGGACTTTTATAATATTGACGTATGGGAAACAAAGGATACAGCTGAGATTTTCACCCAGCTGCTTTCAGAAAAGAAATTGAAGATATGCGGCTCTCTTTGGGAAAACCGTCTGGACATTGTTAAAACTGGAAGAAACGGGCTGAAAATTATTCCTCGTCGTCTCCGCCATCATCTCCATCGTCACCGCCGTCATCTTCGCTGGATTCAGGAACGGGTGCAGGAGCTGCAAAACTTTTTTTCTTGACGGGAGCAGCCTTTTTTCTGTAGCGAACCACATAGCAGCTTAAATCCATGGCAAGAAATGTAATCACGGCCGTGATTATTACTCGTGGATCTTTGAGAACTGCAAGAATAAGTGAAATCAATGATTGTTGTGCCATATACATAAATTATCGGAAAACTATGAATATTTCTCTCTAATTTTTTTAAATTATGGTTTATAATGTTAGAACTACTATGCACATTCTGGAGGCGTTATGTCCTTAACATTGATATTGTCCATTGCATTTGGAGTAATCGTTGTATTTCTCTTAGTGTCACTTATTCGTGAAAAAACAAGATACAGTTCTACCTGTAAAAAAATAAATGATGAGCTTTCTGAAATTTCAGGCAAGGTTGGAAAGCTTTCCTATGGCTTTCTGAACCAGAATCTGGCTCCTGAGACAGATCTTCCTGAAGAAATTCAGCCACAGATGCTCACACTCAAAAAAAGCTTCAACAAAGTCACATCTGAACCATTGAACAGGCTCTGCTTTGTAGGAACCGATGCATGGTTTGAAGGTCAGACCTGTGCCAAGCATATGGGTGAAAAGCTTTCCAACGGTGGTAAAATTGCAGTCGTAGTCACTTCAACTCTGGAAGCCGTTGTCATGATTCAGCGCTACAGGGCCTTCGTCAACACACTCAAAAAAGAATTTCCAAGAATTGAACTGGTGGAAACCTTTGAAGCCCATGCAGATATTGAAGCAGCCACAGCATACGCAAGAAAAATCGCACCAACTGTGGACGCAATCTATGTAACCGGAAACTCAGCTGTTCCAGGTGTTTCCAGAGGTATCGTTCTTGCAGGCCGTCAGCAGGATGTTTTCATTGTCTGCCACGATCTGGATCCTGCAATTGTTGAAAGCATGAAATCAGGCATTGTTTCTGCAACATGTGTATGTTCTCCTTATGGTCAGGGTCACGACTCGCTGATTCACCTCTTCAACAATCTCAACGCAGGCTGGAAACCTTATCAGCCTAGACTCATGCAGACTCTTGAGACTGTAACTCCGGCAAATCTTTCTAAATTCTGGAACAACTCTGCAAAGGCTCCTCGGCTTGATGCATTTGAACTTGAAGGCAAAGTAAAGGTTATGGGTGCGAAGGACTGTCCTCCTAGAAAAATCGTAGTGTTCTGTGAGGATTGGAACGCTTCCTGCAAACAGGCCGTTGAAGGTATCAAGGATGCAAAGGCAAAACTTTCTGAATACAACTGCGAAGTAAACATTTATCCACTAAACCAGAGCAAAAATCCGGAATCAGTTATTCTGGCAAAAGCAGAAGAAATCATCGCAAAGGAAATGGCTACAGGTCTGGACGGAATCTGTTCATTCGTCGGCTTCACTGACTTCGTTTATCTTCTCAACAGATATGCAGCACAGGGAATTACAATTGCTTCATTCAACTCAGAACCTCTCAGCTTAAGAAGTATGATTGACTGGCTTATCATCAGTTCGTCACAGCTCAATAAATTTACAGGAAACTACAGCCAGAGCCTTGCAAATGTAAGTGAATCCCACAAGAACATCTACACTTCTCTGGAAGCAGTTGCAGTCAGAAGCGACGAGCAGAACGACTCAATTCTCTCAGGTGCAGAATCTGTGGTTCAGATGAGCGAATATATCAAGAATTCTGCGGCAAATGAAGACAAGGAAAGTGCTGCAGTTCAGCAGACAGCAGAAGTGAGCCGTCAGCTGGATCAGCTTGCAAAGGTGTTTGATTCAAAGGTTCAGGGACTTAAGACAATGGGTGAGCAGGTGAAGAAATCTGTTGCAAAGACAGCTGCAATCCAGTCCTATAGTGAAAAAATTCAGTCCATCATCGGTATGATTGATGAAATTTCGGAACAGACAAACCTTCTGGCCTTCAACGCCGCAGTTGAATCTTCACACGCTGGTGAATTCGGCAGGGGCTTTAAGATTATTTCTTCTGAAATCCGAAATCTGTCAGATCAGTCAAACAAATCAACTGCAAACATTTCTCAGCTCATTGACGATATGCGCAAGGCTGTAAAAGAAGGCATCAACGCAAACAATGAAATGCTGGTTACTGTAAATGATTCAGTTCGGGAAATTGGACAGGCTGCAAATCAGCTGGACGAGCTTTCACGAACACTGCTCTCAGGAATTCAGCTGGTTAAGAATGCTGTTACTCAGAATGAAGAAACATTCATAAAGATGAGAAGTTCAGCTTCCGGTCTGAACACTCTTATGTCAGAAAGCACAAAGATTTCTCAGGAAAACACAGCCACAATCAATGAAATCAATGAAGAATTCGGCAGCATGAATGAAAAAATTGCGGAAATGCAGGATCAGCTTAAGGCTCTTGCTGAAATGGTGACAATAATGGAAGGTTCTGTAACTTCCTTCAGCTCAAACTAAAGTTTCATTTTCATTCTTCCCATTGAGTGCAAAGTCAGATAAAATCAATTGTCGCTGAAATAAAGCGGAGAAATCTAAACAGGTTTCTCCGTTCTGTTTTAACTGACATTTCATCTTTTTGGAGTTACTATGATTGGAATTGTTGACTACAACGCAGGAAACATAAAAAGCGTTGAACGAGCCCTTGCTTACCTGAAGGCGCCTTACATTCTTTCAAAAAATCCCAAAGATCTGGAAAACTGCGAAAAACTGATTTTTCCAGGTGTTGGTGAAGCAAAATACGCAATGGAACAGCTTAAACTCACTGGCTTTGACTCTTTCCTGAAGGATTGGGTAAAAGCAGAAAAGCCACTGGTTGGTATCTGTCTTGGTTCCCAGATTATCTTTGACCATTCTGAAGAAGGTGATGTGGACTGTCTTGGTCTTTTGCCGGGTACAATCCGCCATTTTTCAAACGTATGGAAGGGTGAAGGCTCAGATGCTGCTGGAATTTTAAAAGTTCCTCACATGGGCTGGAACAATCTTACATATCAGAATGGTTCTTCTCCACTTTTTGCTGAAGTTGAAGAAAAATCTGATTTTTATTTCGTTCATTCATATTTGATTCAGCCTGCAGATTCAACAATCATCAAAGCTTATGCCGACTATGGCTGTCAGGTTCCTGCCTGCGTTTCAAAGGGTTCAATTACCGCATTCCAATTCCATCCGGAAAAATCTGGCAAAGCAGGGTTAAAAATTTTGGAGAACTACATAAATGCTTAAGAAGAGAATCATTGTTTGTCTTGATGTAAAGGACGGTCGCACAACAAAAGGCGTAAAATTTCAGAACAACGTAGATATCGGTGATCCTGTTGAAATGGCTGCCGAATATTACAGACAGGGCGTAGACGAACTTGTTTTCTATGACATCATGGCTTCTGCACGTGGACGAGGTCCAATTCTGGATTTGATTTCAAGGGTTGCTGAGCAGGTTTTCATTCCGTTCTGCGTTGGCGGTGGAATCGGTACCATTGAAGACATTCGCTCAACAATTCTTGCAGGTGCAGAAAAAATCAGTTTGAATTCGCAGGCAGTTAAAAACCCAGACCTCATTCGGGAAGGTGCCAGAATTTTTGGAAACCAGTGCATTGTTTTGGGAATGGATGCTGCAAAGGATGCAGAAATGCCAAGCGGTTACAGGGTTTACATCAACGGTGGAAGAGTTAAGACTGATTTGGATGCTCTTGAATGGGCTAAAAAAGCAGTTTCCCTGGGCGCTGGTGAAATCGTATTGAATTCAATCGATGCCGACGGAATGAAGAACGGCTACGAAATCAACCTTACAAAGATGATTGCAGAAAATACACCGGTTCCAGTGATTGCTTCTGGTGGCGGCGGAACTCCTCAGCATCTGGCCGATGTTCTTAAGGAAGGTAAAGCTGATGCAGCCCTGATTGCCAGTATGGTTCATTCAATGGGCTACACCGTAAACGGAATCAAGGACGACCTGAACAAAATGGGCGTTCCTGTAAGACTTTAATCAAATAAAAAAACGCAACAGGGTGTGGTTCAGAATACCTTTACCGCCCCATGTTGCGAAATTACTTTCGGCTGAATTTGTTTGAAATCCAGCTGAAGATTTTTGTTCCCACGGCAACATAAACAACAGCACCAAGCGTTGCTCCCAATGTGTCTGCCATCCAGTCAAAAACTGAAGCAGAACGGCCTGGAACAAAACTCTGGTGAATTTCATCACTCACTCCCCAAAGACTTACCAGCAAAATAGGAATCCAGATTTTTTTCCAGTCCTTTGTATTGCAGGCAAAAGCTGTCCAAAAACAAAAACCTGAAAAGCAAAAGAAATGCACAACCTTGTCTGCATTCCAAAAGCTTGGCATGTGCTCAATATGTTCCTGACTTGAAAGATAAAAGCTGCAGCAAACAATAAATATTGAAGGAATCCATTTTAAAAATTTCATAAAAAATCCTCCAAAAAAACAGGGGGCACATAATGGGACTTCTGAAAAGTTTCAGACTGTACCCCCCAGAAAAACATCTTTATGACAAAAGACTGTTAGTATTCGTCTTTGTTAGATTTCTTGTAGCTTGAAGCACCTGTGCGCTGGGTCTGAGCATGTGCTCTTCTTCCAAAGTCACGGCCTTCTCTTCTGCCACCGTCACGATCACGACCAAAACGTCCGCCGCGGTCTCTTCCACCAAAGCCTCTGCCTCTGTTTTCCCCGTCTCTGTCACGGCCAAAACCTCTGTCTCTTCCGCCGAATCCACGTCCACCGCGAGATCCACCGTTTCCGCCCTTTGTGTCAACATGAACATGTGGAGTTTTTCCAGACTTTGAAAGTTCAAGAACTCTGTCTGCATTTGCAATAGGGAGGCTTACCAGAGAGAAATTGTCTGCAACATCAATCTTGTCAACCATGCGTCCAGGAATGTGGAGCAGGTCTGAGAAATACTGAGCAATTGCCTTTGCATTGTAACCGTCACGGCGACCAAGCTGAATGAAAATTCGTTTCTGTGTTGCGTCATCATTTTCAAATCTTCTTCCGCCCATTCCTCTTTCACCGCGTTCTCCACGGCGACCGTTTCTGTCACCAAATCTGTCTCTTGGCTGACGAACTGGTGTAATGCTTCCGTAATGACTTTCATCAAGGGATTTTCCATAGTCAGCACTCAAAACACAGGCAAGAACCTTTTCTGCATCCTGACCTTCACACAAATCAGCGGCCATCTTAACGTAAATATCATCAACAGACTTAAGCTGAGGAACAAAATTTTCCTGAGCTGCCTGCTCTTCTTCAGTCAATGTAACAGTAGCCTTTCCGCCACCAATGTAAACAACTCCGTCCTTAACATCAGCTGGATCTTTCATAAGACCAAGTGTTACCTTCAAAGTTTCAAGCATTCTTTCGCGCTTAACTTCAAGAACCTTCTTTACTGATGGAACTTCTTCTTCCACCATTTCACCCTTTGCAGCTTTTCTTACAGTGTTGCGAAGGAATTCCAGCTTTCTTCTTTCTTCCGGGCGAATGAATGTAACGGCTGTTCCAGAAGTTCCTGCACGACCTGTACGGCCGATTCGGTGAATGTAGGTTGCTCCATCGTAAGGAAGGGAATAGTTTACAACATGGCTCAAACCGTTGATGTCGATACCGCGGGCTGCAACGTCTGTAGCAACCAGAACACGAGTCTTTCTGTTTCTAAAGCGGGCAAGGATTTTTTCACGCTGAGCCTGTGGAACGTCACCGTGCAAGGCTGCCGCATCGTATCCCTTTTCATCCAAAAGTCTTGTTACATTGTCTGCATCATTTTTTGTCTGTGTGAAAACAAGTCCGTAAAAGTTAGGGCTCATGTCGATAAGGCGAACAAGGGCTTCGATTTTGTCCCCTTCGCGAACAAACCAGTATTTTTGGTCAATCAAAAGTGGTTCTTCAACAAAACCTTCTTCTTCACAAACCTCGTATTCACCCATGAACTGTTCAGCAATCTTAAGGATTGGTTTTGGCATTGTTGCACTGAACAAAAGGATTCTGGCTTCTGGTTTTGCCTGTTCAAAAATGTGTTCAATGTCATCGATAAAGCCCATATCAAGCATTTCATCGCCTTCATCAAGGATGAAGTAATCAATCTGGTCCAGTTTAAGAGTTCCACGCTCCAAATGGTCCTGAATGCGTCCAGGTGTACCAACAACGATTTCACAACCGCGTTTAAGGTCGCGAATCTGATCACGGTAAGAAGCACCGCCGTACAAAACTGTTACCCGTGGATATTTTCCAGTTGTAAATGTCTGAAGTTCATTGCAGGTCTGAATTGCAAGCTCGCGGGTTGGTTCAAGAATCAATGCACGAACATGGTCAGATTCTTCGTGAACCCTCTGAACGATTGGCAAACCGAATGCAGCAGTTTTACCTGTACCTGTTCTGGCCTTTGCGATGATGTTTGTGTCACCGTTCAAGAGACGAGGAATTGCAAGTGCCTGAATTGGACTTGGATGCTTAAAGCCTTTTTTTTCGATTGCGGCAAGAATTGTTTCATCAAGACCAAGATCGGCAAAAGAAATCTCGCCGTCATCATCGTCTTCATCTTCATCAGCACCGATTATCTCATCATCAGAATCAAAATCGTCGTCTTCATCCTCTGAATCAGTGTAGTCACGTTCCAAATCGTCTACAAATGCGCCGAATGCAGACTTTTCTGATACTGAATTTTCAGCTGTTGAGTCTGTGGTCATCACTGTTCCCTCTGAATTTTCAGCAGCGACAGTTGTCTCATCATTGACGATAGCTTCGTCAAATTCATTTTTTTTCATAATGTGTCCCCTATGGCGTGTCATTGGCCTCTGGGAATCGCAAAAATTAATCTGTAATTGGATTTAGTTTAAGAAGTGCGAAATCAAAAGCTATGTTCGTTAGAACCAAACACGCAGAAAAAACGGTTAGCCCTCTGCCAACCTATAAATGATACCCTAACTATATATGAAAACAATTGAATATTCAAGAAAATAATTGAAAAATTTGCATTTTAAATTAAGAGTTTTGTGTTTTGAAAATTAACCTTGCTTTTGCAAAAAGCCAAAATTTATGCTATAATGTTTTAGTATGAGTACAGAAAATCCACAGTTTGCTGTTGATCAGCGCGTTGTTTATCCTAGCCAGGGTGTTGGCCTGATTACAGAAATTTATGAAAGAGACATTAAGGGCGAAAAAGTTCCTTATTACAAGATTTACATCGAAGTGTCAGATATGACTGTAATGGTTCCAGTTAAAAATGCAGAAATGCTTGGAATCCGTCAGATTGTTTCTGCAGACGATGCTTTAAAGGCCCTTGAATCTCTCAGCGATGAAATTGAACCAGTAACTTCAGACTGGAAACAGCGCTATCAGATGAACCTTGATCTTCTTAAACAGGGCTCAATCTATGACATTGCAAGCATTGTTCGCTGTCTTTACCACCGTTCAAAGGTAAAGGAGCTTCCAATTTTGGAACGTAAGCTTTATGACAGCGCAAAAAAGCTTCTCGAAGATGAAATTGCATTTGCCACAGGTAAATCAATCAAGGAAGTTGAAGGAATGCTTCATGCAAAACTTGAACCACTTGGTGCAATTCTTCCAAAGAAAGCTACAATCATCGATGATGACGAAGATGATGATGATGAATTTGGAGACGAAGTTGCTTCATCAAGAAATGACGATGATGATGACGACGATTCAGATGAATCAGAAGAAGCAGATAACACAGATGATGATGACGAGGAAGACGACGAATAATCCACACTTCCTTTGATTTTATCAAAAAAAAGGAGCTGACTATGAGCAAGCCTGTTTTAATTTTGGTTGCTGCAGGTTCTTCAACAAGAATCGGCATGGATAAAAGCGGTCAGAAAATCAAGAAGGAATACCTGCCATTAAACGGCGGAACTGTTCTTTCTGAAGCTGCAAAGGCCTTTATTTCAACCTTGGACTTCCAGATTGTTGCAGTGACTTACCCTTTCAGCTCCAATTCAGATGAATTAAATTCAAATGAAACAAAATGTAAGGAAGCACTTTTTGCTGATCCAATCGTAAAAAACGCTTCCTGCAAATTCCTTTTTGTGCCTGGTGGAGAGACACGCCAGAAATCGGTTTTTGAAGCTTTGCAGAAAATCAATGCAGAACTTCCAGAAGACGAAAATCCTGTTGTATTCATTCATGACGGTGCGAGGCCTTTCGTAAAATCCGAAACAATTTCACTTACAGAACGGGCAGCTCAAGAATTTGGAGCAGCGGCTCCTGGACTTAGACCAATCGACACTCAGAAAGAAATTGACGAAAACGGATTTATCAAGCGTCATTTGGAACGGGCCAACCTCATTGCAATTCAAACTCCACAGGCATTTAAAATTCAGCATATTCTGGAAGCCCATTCTGAGGCAGCAGAATTTACAAAAGAGTTCACCGACGATACGGAAATCTGGGATGAATATGCCACAAAGCACAAAAATCTTAAGCTTTCCCATGTAAAAATTGTTATGGGTGATCCAGAAAACAAAAAAATCACATATCAGAACGACCTGGACTTTATCAAATGATAAGAGTTGGACTTGGCTACGACAAACACGTGCTCACAGAAGGCCGAAGACTTATTTTGGGTGGAGTTGAAATTCCATTCGAAAAAGGTGAAGCAGGCCATTCAGACGGGGACGTGCTTCTTCACGCAATTACCGATGCTTTGCTTGGTGCCAGCGGTCTTGGAGACATTGGCTCATACTTTCCGCCCAGTGATCCACAGTGGAAGGATGCAGACTCAAAGATGCTTCTTTCAAAATGCTGGGATGATGTAAAAGCTGCCGGATGGAATCTGGGAAATCTGGACTGCGTGATTGCATTGGAAAAGCCAAAATTCCTGCCCTTCCGCGATGAAGTCAGAAAATCAATTGCAACGGTTCTGGGCTGCGATTTTGATCAGGTCTTTGTAAAAGCCAAAACCGGTGAAAAACTGGGAGACGTTGGCACAGGAAAATGTGTTGAAGTCTGGTGCACCTGTCTCCTAGAAAAATAAAAAAAATAAGTCACCTCGAGCAAAGTCGAGAGGTCTATGTCTATAGATTTCTCCACTTCGGTCGAAATGACAAATTCTTACTTTTAAGACAGCCCCATTCTACTAATCAGCCAGTTCAAGAATTGCTTCAATTTCTCCGATCGAACGCTTCATTCGTCTTGAAATTTCTTCAATTGTCCAGCCCATTCTCTTAAGCTTTCTGATATCTTCTCTGTCCTGAGGTGTAAGACGACCAGCATTTGTTGTGCCGCTTGGAGTAGCTTCAACTTCTTCTCTTGTGATTCTTCCAAGCATCTCAAACTTTTCGTCGATTTCTCTTGAAAGATTCTGCAAACGTGTTTCTGTAGAACCGATTCCCTGTCTTGCAAGCTGAATCTGTTCAACGCGTTTTTCTGCATCTTCTACCAATGAACCCAGTGAAGTGAGCTTATCCACAGCGTCGTTGATTTTTCCGCTCTGGTTTGTGATGAAGTCCACCTTGTCCTGAATGTTTTTGATTGTTTCAGGAAGGTTGCTGGCCTGTCGTGTAACATTGTTCAATCGACTTTCAATGTCCTTAAGGTTATCAAAAGTCTTGTCCACCTGTGAGTTAACCTGATCAATCATCTGCTGCTTCTTTTCAAGTCTGTCATAGCGGCCTGAAATTTCGCCCAAGGTCTCCTGGAATCCACGCACTGTAAGCTGAAGGCTCTGCAAATCGTCGCTGGTGGTCTGAAGCTCATTTATCTTCTGATCCATTGAGTCGCTCAAATTAACCAGACGTGTGAATTTTCCCTCAATTGAATCAATGTGGTTCTTTTCAGTGTTGAACTTGTTCAGCTTGTTCTCCACATCATCGTTGATTCTCTGAATATTTGCAAAGTGATTTTCCAGTTCGTTTACAATTGACTGATACTGATCCACTCGGCCCAATTCATCCTTTAAATCAGAAATCTGGTTGTCCAGCTGAATCTTAAGCTCGTCTGCACGCTGATAAACCTGCATCTGTGCTGCAAAAGCCTTAACCTGTCTGTCAATTTCACTGAAGCGGGACTGAAGCTCAGTTGCATCGTTCTGCATCTTCATCATATTGTCAGCCTGTTCAGAAGCAAGCTGATCTTTTAAATTCTGAATCTGAACCTTAAGGTCGCGAACAGATTTTTCTGAATCCGCATTCTGTTCGTTTACGCGGCTCTGAGTTTCTGCAAGCATTGATTCGTAAAGCTTCTGCTGCTCCTGTGCAATTCTTTCTGTCTCGCTCTTGTAGTTTGCAACAGATTCCCCAATCTGCTTCTGAAGCTCGTTGATCTGAGAAGAAAGCTCATTCTGCTGAGCAACGGCATTTCTCTTGAATTCCTCAAAGTTCTGAACAAATCCAGCCTGAAGTTCCTCCAGCTTCTGCTTAGAAGATTCTTCTATGTTTCCAAGCTGTGAACCGTACAGAGCCTTTGTCTGCTCAAACTGCTGCTTAAGCTGAGTTCTCCATGCGTTGAAGTCGCCAACCATTGCATCAATGTTTGCTGTATTGGACTCGCTGCGGTTCTGAACTTCCTCAGTAACTTTTGTAATATTTGCCTCGGTGTCTTTGAGGGTCTTGTTCAAAAGCTCGTTCAGGCGCTCACCATAAGTTTTAAGTGTTCCCTTAATGTAAGAATCTGTATTTGTTGTAGCAGCGGCAAGGTCATTTCTGTTCTTTTCGCTGAATTCGCGCATTTTCTGCTCAACATCGTCAATCTGTGCCTGCAGTTCCATCTGCGTTTTCTGAATTGAAGCCTCAAATCTGTCTGAAGTTGCGTAGTTCTGTTCCTGAATCTGGCTCAAACGGGTCTTAAGGTCATCAGCATATTTTGCTTCAAGCTGACGTCTGCTTTCCTCGCCCTGTGAAGAAAGAACCGCAAGCTTAGATTCAAGATCCTGCTTCCACTGGTTCAGATTGTCATCAATTGCATCACTTCTGCGCTTAAGGTCTGCACCAAAGTTCTGCTCAAAGTCCCTGAGTGTGGCACTGACATTTGTGCTGGCAGTTTCCTTGATTGTATTGAGAGTAGATTCAAGCTCGCCGATTTTTGAAGAAACTGTTTCAGAATCCTTTTTGATTGCTTCCTGGAACTGACCATGACGAACAGCCTGTTCCTGTGTGAATTTTGCAAAGTCCTCCAGAACCCTTTCCTGAGTCTTTGAAAGAGCATCACGCAATGAAGCTTCAAGAGAATCAACATCGGCACCAGTCTGTTCCAGCTTCTGGAAACGATATTCCATGTTCTTGCGGTAGCTTTCAAGCTGCTTGTCCACAACTCCAAGAAGTTCTGTCTGCTTTGTATCGTAGCTGGCAGCAATATTCTGAAGCATTTCCTTAAGCATTGCATTAACTGCGCTGATCTGTTCATTTGATCTGGTCTTGAATTCCTGAAGTTCTGCATTTGCGGCTGTAACAGTTCTGGTAATGTTTTCAGCAGCTTCTGAAGCACCAACTGTAGATTCTTCAAGATTTCTCTGAACCTGACTCAAAGCATCATCAACCTTCTGGTTTGCATTGTTAACACGGTTGTCAACGCTGCTTTCAAGTGTGGAAATTCTGGTCTCAACTTCATTTTCAAGGCCAAGCACCCTGTTCTTAACATCATTCTGAAGAGAATCAACCTTGCCTGTTACTTCCTGGTCAAGATTCATAACTGTATCTGTAACATTCTTCTGCAAAAGATCACACTTGTCGTTTACAGCCTTTTCAAGACCGCCAACCTTGTCTGCCACCTCATACTGAAGGGAAGAAACCTTTTCAGAAACGGCATCCTGCAAAGTAGTTACTTTTGAATCAACTGTAGATTCAAGATTCTTTACGATATCTTCAACATCATCCCGAAGCTTAAGAACCTTGTCGTTAACGCCTGTATCAAGGATGGAAACATTGGAATTAACTGCATCTTCAAGTTTCTTAACTTTTTCCTGAACACCGTCAACGATAACTGTAACCTTTGTATCAACAATTTCCTGAAGCCCGCCAACTTTTTCCATAACCAGCTTCTGAAGATCATCAACCTTAGTCTGAACATTTTCCTGAAGTCCTGAAACCTTAGCTTCCACAGCCTGATCAAGTCCAGAAACCTTTTCCTCAACCTTCTGATCCAAGCCTGAAACCTTATCCTCAACTTTCTGGTCCAGTCCGCTTACCTTCTCTTCAACACGGCCTTCAAGTCCACCAACACGGTCAGAAACCATCATTTCAAGACTGTTAACTTTTCCTGCCACAAGCTCAGAAAGTCCGTTCACTTTTTCGTTAACCTGATTTTCAAGATTTGTAACAGATTCATTTACTGTGCTTTCAAGACCAGAAACCTTGCTGAAAACTGAAGTTTCAAGACCTGCAGCCACATCCTTTACAACATTTTCAAGACCGGTGATTTTTTCATTTACCTGAGTGTCCAGACCTGAAACCTTTGATTCCACCATCTGGTTAAGTTCGTCAACCTTCTTTGTAACACCATCACCCAAACCACTTACCTTGTATTCAACCATGTCATCAAGATCTGCGATGCGGTCTGTAACATTTCGTTCAAGCTCAGTTACTTTTGTATCAACAGCACTTTCAAGAGAAGAAACTTTTTCATTTACGCCGTCTTCAAGTCCGAAAACCTTGGAATCAACCAAATCTTTGAGAGAATTGACCTTTTCATCAACACGGCCAACGATTCCCTGAACTCTTGAATCAACATCAATATCCAGAGTGTTAACCTTGTTGTCAACAATTTCCTGAATTCCTGAAACCCTGTCAGCCAGAATCTGATCCATTTCTGCAATCTTCTGGTTAACTGAATTTTCAATAAGCTCAGTCTTCTGGCTCACTTCACCCTGAAGGCTGCTTACCTTTCCATTTACTTCACGCTGAAGATCACCTACAGTATTGTCCACAGTGGCTGTAAGATCTGTAACTTTCTGGTCCACCTCATTCTGGAGGCTTGTGATTTTTGTAACCAGATCAGACTGAAGATCATTTACACGCTGCTCAACACCATTTGTAAGGCCGTTGAATTTTGTAACAACAGAATTGCTGAGTTCTGAGAATTTAGACTCAATTCCGTCAGAAAGATTTGCAAGGCGGCTTCCAATATCATTCTCCATTCCACCGACCTTTGCCTGAATTTCTGCCTGAACTCCGTTCACCTTGTCTACAAATTCATTAAGCTGGGCATTTACTTCGCTCTGAGTTGTGTTGACCTTGTTTTCAACAGCAGATTTGTACACGCTGAGGTGCTCGTCTGAAATTTTCTGATATTTGTCGTAGGCTGCATTTTCTTTTGCCTCTGCTTCTGCAATAGCCTTTTCGTAAAGCTTGCCGTAACGTTCCTGCAAGGTCTGAATCTGCTTTCCAAGATTTTCTCGGAGAGATTCCAGAGTTTTTCCGTTTCCGTTTGTTTCTGCAGCCAGTTCCTTTGCCGTAATTTTTGCAGCAGCCAATGCATCTGTGAGCATTTTTTTAAGGTCATTGCTTGAAGCGCTGAATTCCTGATGCATCATTGCAGATTTTTCTTTTACCGCAGACTGAAGCTGGTTGATTCCGTTCTCCACATCCTGCTGAGTTGAAATCATGGCATCAGAAACATCCTGCTGAATCTGTGCAAGTTTTGCTGTGCTTGTGTTCTGAACTTCATTGATTCTTGAATCCAGCTGTTCTGCCAGTTCCTTTGTCTGGTCGCTGATAACCTGAAGCACGCTGTTCTTTCTGTTTTCTGAAGCCTCACGAAGCTGCTCAAATGACTCAACTTCCAGATTCTTTGCCTTTTCATTTGCATTTTCATAGGCCTGGTCAATTGTATTCTGAAGCGCAGCAAGAACATTCTCACTTTTCTGTGCGGCCTGTTCTGAAGCTTCCTGCAATTTCTGCGCAGTTTCCTGATACTGGTTCAAAAGTTCAGTACCAATCAGTTTAAGGCTCTCATTGTTTCGCTTTGCAAATTCTACGTTTATCTGAGGAATATGAGCTTCAATTTTGTTCAGAGCCTTTTCACTTGTATCAAGACGGCTGTTCAGCTTGTCGATTATTGCAGATTCCTTTCTTACCTGAACCAGATTTTCTTCAACCTTCTGGGTCATCTGCATAAGCTCTTTTAGAACACCGCCGTATGCGTCAATTTTCTGTCCGATTGAATCCACAGCCTGGAACTGCTTGTCGAATTCCTTGCTGGCGTTTGTGAATTCCTCAATCTGCTTTTCCAGACGTTTTACAGCGGCAACGGCCTGAAGCTGGTGGGTATCCATATCTGCGGAAAGTGAGTTGAGTTTCTGTGATTCTGAGTTGAAAAATTCGTTGAACTCTTCGATGCGCTTGTCTGAATAACGCTTCACTTTGTCCATTGAATTGTTTTCGCGGTCAAATTTTCTGAAGACAATTACAATTGCAGAAGAAACTGCAACCGATAAGAGAATTGAAATAGCTAACATTTTTTACCCACCCAAAAAACGTTTTTTATTGTTTTATCAGCTTTATGAACTGACTGTAGTTTGTGAACACAAAATCAGCCAGATGCGCCTTTTTGCTGAATATCTTTTTAAAAGTATTTGTAATCAAAGCGGCTTTCATGCCTGCGTTGAGAGAACCAAGTACATCGTAACGAATGCTGTTTCCAACATACAGGATTTCCTTTGGCTCAACTTCCAGTGCCATTGCCATTGTTCCAAACGGATATTTGGAAGGCTTAAGGGCACCGATTTCCTCAGTTCCAAGAATAAGATCGCAGTAAGGAATCAATCCCCAAATATCTCCCTTCTGCTCCGGCGGAAAATCCGAAAGCAATGCGATTCTGTATCCTTTTTCCTTAAGCAGTTTAAATGTTTCCTCAACATGCTTGAAAGGCTTGATTTTCTGAAATTTTGGTTTAAGGCCGTCGTAAACAATATCCTTAATCATCTGCTTTGCCTCTGCCGCAGAAGTGTTCATTTCTTCTGCCAAAAGACGGGCCTGATACTCATAAAAATCAGGAAGAGGTGCAGTTCTGTGAAGGATATTTCTGACCTTGTTGTAATGAAGATAGAATTTTAAATGCCTGAGAACATAAGGAATCAGCCTGAAATACAAATCCCAGGAAGCATAGAGAGTACCGTCAATGTCAAATGCAACTACCTTAATCTCGTCTAGCATAACAAGGTATTATACCGCAAAAATCAGAGAAAAGATAGTATAGCGCGCAAATTCCAGGTACTTCTAAAAGTTGAAATTTACAGAAATTTCACTTTAATTTTTCTGGATTGTATACCTAAAGGTTGCTGAGCCTTCGTATGGAGCTGAAGCAAATCTCCATGAAGAAATCTGCTGCTTTATTTCTGAGCTTACAAGGCCTGGAAGAATATCCGGAGAAATTTTGATTGAATTCAAAAGCACGTTTCCGCTGGCAGCAACAGTAAAGGTGACTTCAAGGCGTTTTGTGCTGTCAATCAATGCGGCTGCGGCTAGAGAAAGAGTGATTTTTGGTGATTCAGGTTCCAGAAGTTCCCGGGGTATTCCGTCAGACATCTGCATTGTGGTTTTTCCGTTTGCAGAAGAGCCGGTGTTAGCTGTTACATTTGAAGAAACGCTTCCTGTGCTTGAAGAATATGAAGTGGCTGCAATCTTGCTCAATGCGCTGGAGGTTGAGCTTGAAGTGCTGGAGTTGTTTGATCTGGCGCTTGTTGAAGAAGAGCTAGCAGCGGTGCTTGTATTTGTAGCGGCGCTTGCAGCACTTCCAGAAAGAGCATTTCCTGAATTTACAGAATTTGAAGCAGTTTTTGCAGTTGATGTTGAAGCAGAGCTGGTCTTTTCATCAGCATCACCGAACATTGAATCCCAGTCAACTTCCTTCTTTACTGTTTTTTTAGCCTGCTGTTCTGCCATAAGTTCATCTATGCTTTTTTGAAGGACCTGCTCCACAGGTTTTGGCTCTGATTTTGCAGGAGCGGTTTTTGCTGGCTGAGAAGTTTGTTTAGGCTGTTCCGCAGGTTTTGCAGGTGCGGCCTTTTTTGGAGCATCAGCCTTTTTTGTTGCTGTCTGTTTTGAAGGAGCTGCTTTAGTTTGTTCAGGTGCAGACTGAGAAGTTTTTGGTTCAGAGGCTGCAGGTTTTGCCGGAGAAGTTTCTTGAATTTTTTGAACAGGCTGAACTTCACTCTGACTCTGTTGCTGTTCAACTTTTTGAGAAGACTGCTTTTCCTGTGTTTTCTGAGCTTTTTCTGTTTTTTGCGCAGGAGCATCAAGGCGAATCTGAATCGTCTTGAATTCCTTTGGCTTTAGAAAAGTTGAGGCAAGTGAGAAAAATATCAGCATTAAAATCCAGACGATTGCAGTGCCAATGGCCCCGGAAATCGCAGGCTTTTTCTGAATCTCCGTCATTTGTCAGTGGTCCTTAAATTGATTGCCACAAAACCGGATTTTCTCAGTTCATCAAAAATCTTTACGATCATTCCGTTGGTAACTTTGTCATCGGCTTCAAGGGTTACAGGATACTCTTCCTTTTTTCTGCCCTCTGTGTCGAATTTTGCAAGTTTGACTCCAAGAGTGGAAAGTGTAACCTGCTCATCATTGAACCAGAGCTTTCCGTTTGCTGTAGCAGTGATTGTGATTCCTGCAATATCAGCACCCTGGGCAGTTTCACTTTCAGGAAGCTTAACATTGATTGCAGGCAGAACAGCAAAAGTTGTGGAAACCAGGAAGAATAGAATAAGCTGAAAAACAACGTCAATCATTGGAGTAAGGTCTACATTCACCCCAATTTTTTTTCTGTTTGAAACTTTCATAGAATTTCCTAAAATCAATTGTCACCTCGACCGTAATGGAGAGGTCTGGATTTCTCGACTTCGCTCGAAATGACAGATATGAAGAGAGTTACAGTACACGGCCAGTAAGTCTGAGCATAAGCTTTGTTACAGTGCCTTCCATTGCAGTTACAAGTTTGTTTGCATGACGAACCAGATAATTGTTGAAGACAAGAGAAGGAATGGCAACAAAAAGACCGCCTGCAGTTGTCATCAATGCTTCTGAAATTGCTCCTGCCAGAATTGCAGGATTTCCCATTGTACCGCTGGCACCAAGCACACCAAAAGCCTTGATATTTCCAGTTACAGTACCAAAAAGTCCCAGCAATGTGGAAATATTTGCGATTGTTCCCAAAAGTGTAAGACCGTGCTCAAACTGTGGAACAACGCTGTCCATTTCGCACTGAACCATTTCCCGCATATCATCTTCTGTAAGCTTGCGGCAGCCCAAAGCTTTTTTAGCAACCTGAGCCAAAGGTGTTCCAGTGGCAACACAATAAGCTTCAGCTGCAGTATAATCAGATTTTCCAAGAGCGTCCTCAAGATTCTTACGAAGCTCCAGATCCCGTTTCTTTACAGAAGCAAAGTAAACCAGACGCTCAATGATGATGTAAGTGGCGATGATACCACAAACCAGAATTGGGAGCATTAAAACTCCGCCGGATTTAATCAAATTCAACATTTTTCCCACCTTATTGCACTGAAGGTTTCGACAAGCTCAACCACCGCGCTGTTCTTTTCTATGTTGTTAGAACTGAAATTTTACGAGAAGAACTGCACTTCCGCCCTTCTGGATATATGCTGAATGGGCGTACTTTCTGCTTTCTCTTGTAAACAATTTTACTGTATCGTTCAATCTAAATGCAACACTCAAAGCCGGGGCAAGCTTCACTCCAGCCCATCCTGAAATATCTGGACAGGCATCCACATCATCACCCATGGCAACTTTTGTTGAAGCTCCAAGATTCCATTTTGTGCTTTCTGACTGATATGAGATTGTTGCAAGAATGGACTGCTGCTCTTCCAGAACCGGTACATCCTTCCAGAAAGACTTCCATTCAGCCCCGAATTTTACATTGTTATAGTCAAAGCTGGCACCAAGTTTTGTGTTGAAATCGGTTCGCTCAACGTTGAAGATTTTATAAAGTCCATGTTTCAAGGTTGAACTGCCGTAATCAGCCTGCCAAATACCGTTCTCAAATGCTGTCTTTTTAAATCCAATGCCAGCATTGAATTCAAGCATCGGATTCACAGGGAAATCCAGTCCAAAATCACAGAACCAGTCCGTAGTTTCCACAGGAAGGCATGGCAGAACAGAATATTTATAGAGATTTTCCAGGGTTGAAAGCTTGCTCTGGTATGAGTCCAAACCGCCCTTCAAAGAAATCGTCATAAACTGACCTTCAATCATGTCTGTTGAATAGTTCAGCCCCAACGCAAATGCCGGAACAACATCCTTTTCACCGATAGCACTTCCTACAACCAATGAGCCATCCAATGAAAGTTCCAGAAGATCCTTCTTCCAGCCGCCGCCCAAAGTGAACTGTGCCCTGTGGGAGCTTTCTGAGCTTGATGAGCCTTCAGCTTTTACAAGATTGTCAGCCTGCTTTAAGTTGAACTGACCTGTGTATGATGATTTAAAGAATGCGTTGAAACCGTTGCCGCTCCATCCAAAGCTGAACACAGGCAGCAGAGTCAATGCAGAGCTTTCTGAATAGAAGGTTTTTTCAGGAATTGAAGTTCCATCAAAAACGTTTTCATTTGAAAGCTGGCCATATCTGCTGAACCAGTCTCCGCTAAAGCCATAGCTCAGGAACATGCCGTTTTTAAAATTCCATTTTGAATCAAAACCGCCGGTAATGTTGTGCTTGACCATATCCGTGAACTGTTTTGAATTAAGCTGAAGTCCGTCGTCACTGGTCTTGTATTCTGCAAAAATATTGTGGTCACATTTTTCGTTGTGATAGCCCTTTTCACCGGCAACCTTTGTGTTTCTGATAAAGTAGCCTTCCCTGGCCTTTTCTGAAGCAAAACCTTCTGAACTTTCATGGGAAAAATTAATGGCGAATGGGGAATTTCCACTGGCACGGTAAACAGAAAAGTCTCCAATAAAATAGAAAGGATAGCCTGCACCCAATTCGCCCTCAGCGTAAATGTCCTTTTCTTTTGAAAGAGATTCAGAACGGTCCTTAACGCTGATTCCTTCAGCCTTGGATTTACCCATTGTTGGAAGTTGAATTTTTGGAGAATCAGTTTCCGGCAGAATTTCTTTATAATCCGGAACAGAATCCTTTCCGGCAGTAAATGCTCCACCAGAAATAACAGTGGTAACATCAGGCAGTTCTATTTCTTCATCCACAGCCTGTGCATAAAGCAAACCGCCCGCAGAAACTACAGCAGCAACCAAAAGTGTTTTTACATTCATATTAAAGTCTCCATAATTCAGAAAATTCATTCAACCAGTTTCTTTGCGGCTTTTGTGTACTCATCATCAGGGTACATCTTCACCATTTCCAGATATGTGGCCTTTGCGTCCCCATACATTGCAGCCGCATCAAAAGCTTCAACAGCACCGTACATTGCCCGGGCTGCACTCTTTGAATTTCCTGTCTGACGGGCATAAACAGCAGCTTCAAGATAAGTTTCCGCAGCCTTCTTGTTGTTGCCAAGATTTCTAAGATCCGTGGCCTTTGCAATGACCATCTGATCCATTGAAGCATCCTTTGGAAGAGCTGCAGCAGCAGAAATTTCCACAGGCTTATTCTTCGCGTCTTCTTTTTTAGAAAGCTCCCGAATCTTATCAACCATTCCATCCGCAACAGCCTGGCTTCCGTATTCTTCCAGCATTCTGTTGGCCATCTTCACAGCATTGGAATATTCACCCAGCTCCTCATACAGCTCAACCATGTTCTTTTCTGAACCATAGCGGTATGTAGTCTGCTCTTTTGAATCAACAATCTGAAGATAACGAAGAATCGCCCTTTCCCTGGAATCATTCTTCGCCATACAATCAGCAGAAAAATAAATCGCAGCAAAACGGAATTTGCCCTTTGGAAATTTCTTCAGGTAATTGTCAAAATAAACCTGGGATTTTCTGTAATTTTCAGCAGAATAGTGAATTTCACCAAGCCTGTAGGCAGAATCCTCACAAACAGCCTCAGCATCCTTTACTGAGTTCAAAGCAGCAAGGTCACCAAAATATGCGTCCGCCTTTCTGACATCCTTTTTCAGAACATAAATCTCGGCGCTTCTGAATTTACACTCGTAGCCAAAACTGGTTTTCTGCTCCACATAAGCTGAAAGCACCTGCAGGGCCTCGTCATAATATGTGGCTTCAGTAAGGATTCCAGCGTGAAGAAGAACTGCTTCCTGCTTGTCTTCAACAGAAGCAGAAGTAAGAACAGCCTCAGTGCTGGCAGAAATAGCCTTTTCAAAATTCTTAATGAATGCAGCACTTCGGGCACAGGTCATATTTGCAGACCAGGCCAATGGATGCCGCGGATTTTTCTGAACAAACTGGCTCAAACTTGCAACAGATTTTTCGTATTCCCCAAGCTGGTACTGAGCATAGCCAAGATAAAAGCGGGAATATGCCACATGCTCAGCATTCAGAGAAGATGAAACAGAAGTTTTCGCAAAACCTGATTCCGCTTCTTCCCAACGGCGCTGATTAAAGCTTGCCAGTGAAGAAAGATAAAGAGCCTCATCACCGCTTGCAAGCTTTGCCTGAGCCTTTGTAGAAATATAATGGCCGCCTTTGAGCAATGTTCGTGAGTAGTCCAGATGACCGCTGTTGTTCAGCTTGCCCTTTTCACCCAAAGCATAGAAAATCTGATCTGCGGCAGAATATTTTCCGTTCTTTGCCAAAGCCTTTGCATAAAGATTCAAAAGCTCAGGATCATTTTCAGGACTTAAATCAATGGAAATTCGGCTTTCATATTCCTTCACGGAAAGAGCCGCCTTTTCACTTAAACCATTTTCGTACTGAGCCAATGCCAGCCAGTAATATGCATTTTTCAAAATTTCAGCATCAGTTGAATCAAGACAGAGAGAGGCCGCAGTTTCACACTTATTCCATTTTTTCTGATACCCGTAGAACCGTGCCAGATTCATGTTCAGAAGATTCAAATCAGGTGAATTTTCAGCCAATTTAAGCGAAGAAACAGCTGCCTCCAGAATCTTTGATGCAGATTCAGCGCCCTTCTCATTTTTGTTTGTCTCGTATGCAATCTGACCACGATAAACTGCAGCAATTGCCAGCTGAGAAGGAGAAGCAGTTGGAGAAGCCTCATCAAAATATTTCAGGGATTTCTTTGAGTCACCGGAATTGTATGCATCAACGGCAAGACGAGTCCAGAATTCACCAAGCAGATCAGGATATTCAGAAAGACGGCTTTCAGCCTTTGCCAGGACAGAACCAGGTTCGCTTCCAACTTCTCCTCTGTGACTTGAAGAAACATCGTAGGCCTTTTCCATTGCGTGTGCAGCCAGAACAGAATCAGCTTCAGCCAGAACTTTGCAATACAATTCGTAGCCTTCAGCATATTTTCCAAGACCACAAAGAGCATCGCCCCGCAAAATCATAATAGAATAGAAGAAATCAGATTTTTCACCATTCACCAGACCGTCCAGAACCTGCACGCACAAGTCCTCAGCCTTCTGAAATTCTCCAATGTAATTGTAGGAAATTCCAAGATTCTCAGCACATTCCTCAAATTCAGCCTGAGTAAATTTCTGGCCATTTGAAACAACGTACTCCAGCAGCGGAACAGCATTTTTCTTTTCATCAAGGTTCACATAGCAGCGGCTTCCCCACAAAATAGAAAGGAAATAGTAATCGTTCTTATTTTTGGAAGCCTTCACCTTCTGAAAATCCACAGCAGAAGCAAAGAAATATTTTTGAGCCGAAAAATAGTCCCGGCTTTCAAAATAACATCGGCCCAGCCAGAAATTTCTGGCAGAATTCACATAAAGACTTTCTGAATCTTCAGAACGAAGATAATGCTCTGAAAGAGTTCTCTGAGCTTCACCAACCCGACCCATTCTAAAAAGGCTTTCACCCTTGTAAACAGATGCACGCACCCCAGTGATTGAAGTGGAATCAGACTTCAGAATTTCTTCAGCATAACGGATGACGCCAGGATAAAAGCCCGACTTGTAGCTGGACTCCATCTGGCTTGAAAGCTGATTTGTGTCATTGGATAAAGCGAAAAGCCCACCAAAACAAATCAGGCAGGCAGCAGCAAAAATATATTTTTTCATAATAAATTACAATGGAAAAAATCTGTCTGAGCTTAAAGCCCGGGTCAGATGAATGTAGCAGTCCTTGTATTTTTTGGAGAACTGAGAAATGTTCATTTCGCGGCCATTCTCAAAAATAGTGCATCCAAACTGACCGTTCTCGTCAAAATATGGAAGAACAACCGCAGTCTGGTCAAACACATAGTATTCAGGATTTGTGCCGTTTGAAGGAACCTTTCTTCGAATCGCACCAAGATAGAAATATGTAGGCTCACTTACAGCCAGAACATAAAGCAATGGCTTGAGCTTTGAAATTTCGTAGCCTGTGTTCTTCATATATCCTACAACAGTTGAGATTCCAGTGTCAGTAACCTGAGCCGTAAAAGGTTCAATATTAATGTCCACGCCGGAATCCTCGTACAGATAATTTTTTCTGGTCTGAATTGAAAGTCTGGCAGCAGCAAGGTTTCTGGTCCAGTCCAAAGTAAAGTAAAGGTCATCAGTCTTGTTCATTTTTTCAGCATAGCCCAAAGGGTTCAGGCTGATGGTAGGCCGTAGCAAAGGACCAAGATAAAGTCCGCTTCCAACGATAGGTTCAACAATTCCGTCAACAATCCATTTTACAAAACCCGCAGAAGAAAGGTTCAGAATCTTCTTGGATTTTTCGTCCTCAGAAACAGACCTTTTCTCGCCGTTGGAAATATTCACAGAATCTCCGTTCTCATCATAGCAGGCATCCCAACGGTATCTGATTCTGGAAAGATTCTTTCTGATTACGGAAATCATCTGCAATGAACCACGGTACTGCTCAGGATGAATTTCAGCATAGTTCCAGGGAAGAGATTTTTCAGTAAGCGAAAGCACATCAGCAAAGGAAGCATCGTAGAACCGCTCAAATGGCACACCAACAGGAACGCCTCTGGCAGCATAGCAACCGTCAATAATAAAATCAGCAGTGGATTTTTTACCGTTTGGAGAGAACTGAACATAAACCTCACTGTCTGCGGCAAAATAATAGCGGATTCTCAATGGGGCTTGAGTTGCAGAATCACGAATAAAAATCCAGGAACCGGCAGAATCAGCAGGATACTGAGCCACAATGTCCTTCTTCACGCCTTTTTCAGTATAAATGTCCACAGGAAGGAATTTTTCAGGAGCAACGATAACAGAAAAAACAGAATCAGTTTCCTCCAGTCTTACCTGAAAGTTCTGCCCCACAGAATTGGTCCTAACTTCAGTTCTGTTGTGTCTGAGTGCATTCAGGTCGTCATAAAACCATTTTTCAGCAACAGTTTTTCTAATGTCAGAAGAATCAGGAACTCCAAGCCGATTGTACTCACCAAAAGCCGGCAGAATCCCAAGAAATAAAAATATGAAAAACAAAGGTCGCTTCTTCATAAAATCTCCAAAAATTTTCTCCCTTAGATTTTCGGAATTTCAGACAAAATATTTAGAATTTGGGGGCTGCTGCTTCGCAGCCGGGCTATCCACTGTTCCGCTGCCGCTTCATTGCCAGTCGCTTCGCAACCGCCAACGGCTTCGCCGCAGTTCCTATCCCTAGCCCTTCCTGCCTGCCACATCCCTTAGCATTCCGTTCAAATCTTTTTCAATATGAACATCTTTAAAGCCCGCAAGCTTGAACAGTTCTGCCGTTTCTTCCGCATTGTATTCGCCAGTTTCCATAATGACCGTTCCGCCATGGTTCAACCGTTCGTAGCACTGCGGAACCAGTCTTCTGATCAGGAAAAGTCCGTCGTCACTTTCAGAAAATTCCCCGTTTTTCTGAACATCACCATTCAGAGCCAGCAAGGGTTCGCTTCTTCCATCCTTCAAAAGTTCCAGCGACTGTGAACGAGGCACGTATGGAGGATTTGTTACAATCAGATCAAACTTGCCTTCCACATTATCAAACAAATTGGAAAGAACAAAGTTAAAGTCAATTTCGATTTTTTCCTGATTTTTTTCGCAATTTAGAATTCTTTCAGCATTTTCCTTTGTAATTTTCAGGGCCTTTTCCGAAACATCAACAAAGGTCAATTCCATCTTTCGCCCATTAAACCGTTCGTCATTCAAAAGCGACCACGCCAAAGAAATTCCCACACAACCAGAACCAGAGCACATATCGCAAATTCTTCTGACATTTCCCGAACCATTCTTAATTCCTGATTCCTCATTCCTAATCCCTAATTCAACCAAAAGTTCAGTATCGGGTTTTGGAATCAAAACATCTGGGGAAACATTAAAATCCAGACCGAAGAATTCCTTGTGACCTGTAATGTATGCGATTGGAAAACCTGTTTTTCTTTTTTCTACAGCTTCGTAAATTTCTTTAAGGAGGGTTTCTTCAACTTCAAAATCACGGTTGAACAAAAGCCAGGTGCGGTCTTTTTTTAAAAAATGGCAGAGAATCAAATCCACATCCAGCTGAACTGAATCCAGCTGCACGGACAGCAATTCGTTTTCTGCAAAGACTTTTTTTAGAGAATCAGAAATCTGTTTTCGTAAAAGCTGTAGTTTCACAGAAAAAAAATCCTTAAAGGTGGTTTCGAGGACCTCAACCACCATTTAGAATAGTGACCTTAGTACTCGCGTTCACCAAAAATCGCCGTACCAATTCTTACCATGGTTGAACCGCACTCAATGGCAAGTGGAAAATCGCCGCTCATTCCCATGGAAAGCTCTGAAAAATCAAGGACAGGGAATTCTGCCGAAAATTTCTTCTGCAAATCCTTCAATGCAACAAAGGATTTCTTGATTTCTTCCTGATTTTCTGTGTTTGGGGCCATTGTCATAAAGCCCTTCGGTTCAAGGTGAGGAAATTTTCCGTCTGCACAAAGCTGAATCACATTTCTAAGCTCATTTTCGTCGGTAAAACCAGCCTTTGATTCTTCGCCGGTGTGAATTTCAAACAGCACCTGAATTTTCTTTTCAATTTTGGCACACTGTTTTTCAATTTCCTCAGCCAATGAAAGCCTGTCCAGAGACTCAATGCAGGAAGCAATTTTTACGGCATCCTTCACCTTGTTCCGCTGCAGGGATCCGATTATGTGCAGTTCTGGCTTGTACCCCATTTCAAAAAGCTTTGTGAATTTTTCCTTTGCTTCCTGAACACGGTTTTCGCCAAAAACAACCTGCCCCGCATCAATGGCTTCAATTATTTTTTCCAGCGGATGAAATTTGCTCACTGCCACAAGCTTTACTGAATTTTCAGTTCTTGCGGCGGCTTTTTCGGCGTCAGAAATGGATTTTTTGATTTTCAAGAGGTTTTCTTTTACAGTCATTTTTACTGCCAGTCCTTCCACAACCTTGATTTTCCAAAAATAAAGCCCTGAATCAAGTCGCAGTCAAATTCCTTGAGTTTATCCAGCTGAGACTGAGTTTCAACGCCTTCTGCAATTATCTTGAGTCCAAGCATGTGTCCAAGTTGAATGATGACCTTAACCAGGGTGTCATCGGTCATGATTTTGTCGATAAACGACTTGTCGATTTTGATGTAGTCGATTGGAAGCATTGAAAGGTAACAAAGTGAAGAATAGCCAGTTCCAAAGTCATCAAGGGCGATTTTGCAGCCAGTTTCCTTTAATTTTCCAAGTACAAACTGCGCCTTTTCGATATTTTTTACATAAGAGGACTCGGTGATTTCTATTGTAAGCATTTCGTAAGGAAAATCCGGATGCTTCTGGAAAATTTTCAGGATTTCCGTAACAAAATTTGGGGCAGAAATGTGCTTTCCAGAAATGTTTACGGAAATGTGACATTTTCCACCGTTTTTATAATATTCTTCTGTCTGAGAAAGGGTATTTTCCAGAACATATTTGTCAATTTCATAAATCAAAGTAGATTTTTCGGCAGTTCCAATGAATTCTGACGGCGAAACATTCTTTCCATAACGGTCATTCATTCGGGAGAGAACTTCCCAGCCATACTGTTCGCCGGTTTTTGCATCATTCTGGGACTGGTACACAAGCTTTATGGCCCCGTCTTCAAGATTCATCTTCATGTCCTTTTCAAGATTGAACCTTGTAACCAGTTCCGAGAACATGTTTTTGTCAAATTCCTTAACCTGATTTTTTCCCGCATTTTTTGCCTTGTACATGGCAGTATCAGCATAAGTCAAAAGATCTGAAATTGATTTTGTATCGTCGGGAAATTTTGCGTAACCGGCAGAACAGGTTACGATTCCAGAAAATTCGTTGTCAGAATCACTGAGGCAGGAAATTGCATAGGCACAGATGTCATAAAGGATGATTTCGTTGTCTGTTTCTACAACCATGGCAAATTCGTCGCCACCAAGCCTGTAAAGGTGATAGTCAGAAAAACTTTTTTCCAGTTCAGACCATTTTTCCGAAACAAATTTCAAAAGTTCGTCGCCCTTGTCGTGTCCAAGCGTATCATTGATGATTTTAAAATTGTCCAGATCAAGAAAAATAAGGAAAAATTCTTTTTTCTGGGCCTGCATCAGGTTCATCTTTCGCATGAGTGCACGGCGATTTGGAAGGTCTGTCAGGGTGTCTGTAAAGGACATTCGGTCCAGTTCGCCTTCATTGGAAATGATTTTGGCGATGTAATTTTTCAGGATAAAGACAAGGATGATTCCAAAAGCAATCATTATGATGCCAGGAATGGAAGTGAAGTTTCGTGCCTTGATAACGGAAAAAAAGACGATGGCAAGCTGAAGAAACTGAAGTACAATGGCATGAACCCAGCTTTTACCGTTGGAAACAATTACAATGAGCGAAACTATTATAAGAAGGACTGCATTGAAACAACCCGAAAGTGCCGAAGCAGGAAGTCGGGCAGCTCCAATAACCAGAGGAGCCCCCCTTAACCCCATTGGACTGTTCAAAAAGGTAATTGAGAACATCACAAGGAGGTAGAAAATTGTCAAAATAAAAACTGAAAGCCTAAAATGCCTTTTCTTCATTCTGCGCCTGTCTTAAATTTAACTTTCCAGTGCCTTGAATTCTTCTTCTTTTGCGTAAACGTTAAGGGCATCCAGCATGTCGTCCATATTTCCCATCATAAATCCAGGCAAGTTGTGGAGCGAAAGATTGATGCGATGATCAGTTACGCGATCCTGTGGATAGTTGTATGTACGGATTTTTTCAGAACGGTCACCATTTCCAACCATGCTTTTGCGGGCACTTGAACGTTCTGCATCCAGCTGGCTCTGCTTAAGGTCAAACAATCTTGCGCGAAGAACCTGCCATGCCTTTTCCTTGTTTTTAATCTGAGATTTCTGATCCTGCTGAATTACAACAATACCAGTAGGAATATGAGTCAAGCGAACGGCTGAGGCTGTTGTATTTACACTGACCGCCTGGACCACCGGCACGCATTACATCAACGCGAACGTCACCCGGATTGATTGTGATGTCGGCTTCTTCTGCTTCTGGCAAAACTGCAACAGTTACAGTAGAAGTCTGAAGTCGTCCCTGGCTTTCAGTTGCAGGAACACGCTGAACACGGTGAACGCCAGATTCCCAGCGCAAAGTACCGTAAACAAATTTTCCAGTGATCTGAGTAACGATTTTGTTGAATCCGCCAACTTCAGTTTCCTGTGCTTCCATGTTCTCATACTTCCAGCCCTTGCGTTCACAAAGGTGAATGTACATTTCCCACATGTCGCGAACAAAGAGAGAAGCTTCGTCACCACCGGCAGCAGAACGGATTTCAAGGATAATGTTCTTTTCATCAAGAGGATCAGGCGGAATCAGCTTAAGCTTGATTTCTTCTTCCAGCTGAGGTACCTTTTCTTCAAGTTCCTTAAGTTCCTCGCGGGCCATTTCCTTCATATCAGCATCATCTTCAGCTGTAATCATCATTTTAGCATCCTCAATTCCCTGAAGACACTTTCTGTATTCGTTTCCAACTTCAAGAACTGTGGTCAAATGACCGTGTTCACGCATAACGTCCTTGTATTTTTTCTGGTCCTTAACAAGATCTGGATCCTGAACCATTTCATTAACTTCAACAAAGCGTTTGTCTAATTCATCAAGTTTTTTAAGTAAGTCCATTTTCTCAGTTTATCAGATTTTTTTATCAGTGAGAATATATGGGCGAGCCCCTTCGGGGAACAGTCGTTTTTGGACATAAAGAAAACAGCAACTCCCCCTCCAGATTTTTTTGATGATAAATATGCGAATTTTCTTGGCGGCTTTTGCTTACGCAAAACCGGGCTATCCGTGGTTCCGGCTTTCGCCTTCATTGCTTCGCAACGCTTTCAGCGCCACTACTATCCCATGCCGCAGTCTGATTAATGAAATCCTTGATTTTGGATATTATGAACTCATCTGAGATGCAAAATTTTTCATTTAGATATTTCCAATCT
>JAGHUJ010000068.1 GCA_018064905.1 Candidatus Treponema equifaecale | reverse complement strand
TTGGCAAGGGCTGGACGAATCCAAATCCTCTTGTGGGCGCAGTTATTGTAAAAGATGGAAAAATCATTGCGGAAGGTTATCATCACAAGTATGGAGAACTCCATGCCGAGCGGGATGCCATTAAAAATGCCGTTGAAAACAATGTTGATCTTTCTGAAAGTGAAATTTATGTGACTCTTGAACCTTGCTGCCATCATGGAAAACAGCCTCCCTGTGTTGAAGCCATTGTTGAATCAGGAATCAAAAAGGTAATTATTGGAAGCCGTGATCCAAATCCCCTTGTTAATGGTGGCGGAGTTGAATATTTGAAGGCCCACGGAATTGAAGTTCTTCAGGATTTTATGAAGGAAGAATGTGACGCTCTGAATCCGGTTTTCTTTCATTATATAAAGAACAAAATGCCTTATGTGATTTTAAAATATGCCATGACCATGGATGGTTTGACTGCAACTTCAAAGGGAGAAAGTAAGTGGATTACAGGTGACTTAGCCAGAGCAAATGTTCATAAAACCCGAAGCGAAGTTATGGCCGTTCTTACTGGAATCGGAACTGTTATGAAGGATGATCCGATGCTGAATGTGCGGCTGGAAGGAAATTATCGTCAGCCGGTGAGGGTGATTCTGGATTATTCTCTTATGATACCGTTGGAAAGCAATCTTGTTAAAACTGCACAGGATCCTGATTGTGGCAAAGTTATTGTTTATATGGCTGAACATCTGCTCATTGCTGCGTTTGAAAAAATGGCTCAGCTTAAGGCACTTGGTGTTGAAGTTGTGATGGTGAAGGCAGAAAACCGAAAGCTTTCGGTTAGAGCGGTGCTGGAAGATCTGGCAGAAAGAAAAATCGACTCTGTTCTGGTTGAAAGTGGTGGATATTTGAATTCAAGTTTTGTTTTTAACCAGATGGAAGAAGGTGAAAAAGTTCCGTTTGTAAATGAAGTTCACTCTTATATTGCACCAAAAATTTTTGGAAATGACGGAAATGATGTTTTTAATCCTGTGCGCGGAGTGGGAGTTGATTTTCCAAAGGATGCGGTTTTGTTTGAGAAGCCGGAAATTGAAATTTTTGGTGATGACATTCTGCTCAGGTACAAGCTGAAGAATTCTGTGTAGAACTCTCCCTTCGGTCGAGGTGACAAAAATGATTTTTTTTTTCAGCGACCACTTCTATAGCTGATTTTTTAAGATTTCTTTTTGTTCCTTTGTGATTCTGAAGCTTTCCCGGGCTTTCTGTACTGTTTTTTTAAGGCACCACTGGTTCAGCCTGCCATTTTTGAGAAAATTGAAGGCAGAATCCCATTGCTTTGCCAGTGCAGTTGCAAAATACCAGGAAACCATCATGTTTATGTAGTAGTTGTCATCTGCATTTTTCAGATGTGGACGGCAGCAGGCGGCAACCATTTCAAGGCAGTTTTCCGTAAAACATTCGTCCAGAAAATGCTGCATGAGGCATTTTATTCCAAAACGGATTGTGTAGGTTTTGTCTGATTCAATCCATTTTTGAATTTGAGGAAGCAGATCAGATTTGTGTTTTTTGAAGACAACAGGACTCAATTGGTCAGAGGTGGCCCAGTTGTTTATTTGCGGAAGAAAAAGCTCCAGTTCTGAAAGACATTTTGAAAAATCCTTTTCCTGACTCAATAGAAAAGCATGAAGCTGGTTCTCATCAAAATACTGGTGCGGAACTGAGGTCATGAATTCAGAGCAGTCAAAGTTTTTAAAAAGTTCCTTTGCCAGATTCTTTAGGTCAGGGGTACGAACTCCAATAAAGTAGTCCAGAGGAAAATTTGGAATAAGTGGAGATTGGAAATCTCTGTAAGCCAAATCTTGAAGAGCAAATAGTTTTTTCTGAACCTCTGGAACGGTGATTTTCTGTTTTTCTGCCATAAAATGATTATAGCAAACCTAAACTTAAAACACACGAAAAATTTCATTGACAACTAAATAGTTTTATATCAAACTATTTATAGGTAGTCATTGGAGGATTATTCGCAACAGGACGTTGCCCTGAACGAATGTTGCAAGAATTTCGAAGAAATTCTTGTCAAGAAAATAATCCTCCAAGGATGGAGGATTATTTTCTATATGTTCACTGGCATTGTTGAAGGCTTAGGATGTGTTGAGTCAATTTCTCATGGTACGAGTTCCCTTGCGCTGGCTATAAAATGCGATTTTGCAAAGGAGCTTGTTTTGGGAGAAAGTGTCGCCGTTAACGGAACCTGTCTTACAGTAACTTCAATGACTGAAACTTCATTTACGGCTGATGTAACTCCAGAAAGCTTTCGCCGAACTTCACTTGGGGAGCTTGGGAGCGGCAGCTTTGTTAACCTGGAACGGGCTATGAAAGCTGACGGCAGGTTTGGCGGACACATTGTTTCTGGACATGTGGACGGTACTGGTAAAATCCTTTCCGCCCAAAAAGAAGAGAATGCGGTTAACGTTTTTGTAAGCGTTCCTTCAAGTCTTGGAAAATACATAATTGAAAAAGGTTCTGTCTGTGTGGACGGAATTTCACTTACAGTTGCATCGGTTGCTGCAAATGGCGGAAACACAACTTTTTCTGTGGCCGTAATTCCACATACTTGGGAAAATACTACCTTGAGCAAAAAGCAAAATGGTGCCACTGTGAACATTGAATGTGACGTGGTTGGAAAATATATTGAACATTTTCTAAATTACCCAAAGCCTTCGGTTAATGAGGAGGATTCTGAAGCAATTCAGGCTATGATGAGCAGCTTTACAAGCTTTCATTAAGTTGGGGCGTTGCGGGGAGTGACTTGAAAAAATTCCCCGCAGAGTGGGGTGTGACACAACGCAGTGTGGCACAGGGGAGAGACTTCTCCCCTTTAAATCAAGGAGATTTATATGAGTGACATAAAATTTGATACGATTGAAGAAGCTCTGGCGGATTTGAGGGCTGGAAAACTGATTATGGTTACTGACGATGAGGACCGTGAAAATGAAGGGGATCTGATTTGTGCTGCGGAATTTGCCACACCAGAGAACGTGAATTTTATGGCTTCCTTTGCGAAAGGCCTGATTTGTATGCCTGTTTCCCTGGAAATTGCTCACAAGCTGGATTTTCCTCCTATGGTTGGTGAAAATACTGATAATCACGAGACTGCATTTACTGTAAGCGTGGACCATGTTTCAACTTCAACAGGAATTTCTGCTTATGACCGTTCTGCAACTGCTCTGGCACTTGTTGACGAAAATTCAAAGCCTGCGGATTTCAGACGACCGGGACATATGTTTCCTTTGATTGCGAAAAAAGGCGGTGTTTTTGTTAGAAACGGACACACTGAGGCTACTGTGGATTTTTGTCGTCTGGCAGGTTTAAAGGAAGCGGGGCTTTGCTGTGAAATTATGAGTGCTGACGGTCACATGGCCAGATTGCCTGAGCTTTCAAAAATGGCAAAGGAATGGGGGCTTAAGCTGGTTTCCATTGAGCAGCTGATAAAATACAGAAAAACTCATGAAAAAATCGTGGAAAGGGTGGCTGAGGCTAAACTTCCTACAAAATACGGTGAGTTCAAGATTTACGGATACAAGGATCTTTCCAATGGGCTGGAACATTCTGCGCTGGTTTTAGGGGATGTGGCTTCAGCAGAGAATAATGGTGCAGCTTCTGAAAACTCAGTTTTGTGCCGCGTTCATTCTGAATGTCTTACTGGTGACACCTTTGGTTCCCTGAAATGTGATTGTGGTGAGCAGTTTGATGCGGCCATGAAAAAAATTGCAGAAAATGGAAGCGGGGTTCTGGTTTATTTGAGACAGGAAGGTCGTGGAATCGGGCTTTTGAACAAAATCAAGGCATATGCTTTGCAGGACAATGGCATGGATACTGTGGATGCGAACCTTGCCTTGGGCTTGCCTGAAGATGCCCGTGATTACAACTGCGGAATTCAGATTTTAAAGGACTTGGGTATAAGCAAAATCAGGCTTATGACAAACAATCCTGATAAAATTGAAAAAATCAACTGCAAGGAATTGGGGCTGGAAATCACTGAAAGAGTGGTTCTTCAGGTACCGGTCAGAAAAGAAGACGAAAATTATCTTAAAACAAAGGTTTCCCGAATGGGACATCTGATGAAGTTCTAAATTGGAGGAATATATGAAAATTATTGAAGGAAAAATGACCAATGCCAGCGGAATGAAAATCGGCATTGTTGCAGCTCGTTTCAACGAGTTCATCGTTTCTAAATTGATTGAAGGTGCAAGGGACGCTCTTCTTCGCCATGATGTAAGTGAAGACAACATTGACCTTTGCTGGGTTCCTGGAAGCTTTGAGATTCCTGTGGCAGCAAAACATATGGCAGAAATCTTGCTTCCAGACGGAAGCCACAAATACGATGCTGTAATCTGTCTTGGTGCCGTAATCCGCGGTTCAACAAGCCACTATGATTATGTATGTGCAGAAGTTTCAAAGGGGATCGCACAGGTTTCAATGAGCACAGGTCTTCCTGTAATGTTCGGAATCCTTACAACTGACACTATCCAGCAGGCAATCGAGCGTGCCGGAACAAAGGCCGGAAACAAAGGCTACGATTGTGCGCTGGGTGCAATTGAAATGGTCAACTGCCTTAAGCAGATATAAATCAATTTACCTGAACAAAGCTGTCATGCTTCATAAAGTAAAGCTGGCAGCTAATTTTTTTTGTGTCAGTGCCTAAAAGTTTTGATGCGGCTTCACGGTAGCAGTTCTGCTGACCTGTGTAGATTTCAGGATGGACTTCGTTGTCGGATTTGTAATCCACAATTGTGAAGGTGCCGTCAGAATTTTCGTAGATAAGGTCAATTGAGCCTCTGAAAATCGTGCCATTCAGCAGCATTTTGAATTCCCATTCAGCACGGTGGAATCTACCTGATTTTTTAGCATCTTCCAGAGCTTTTCCGCAGGCTGTTGCGGCAAATTTGTGGCAGAATTCAACACAACGGGCCTTATTTTCTGCAATTTCCTTTTCATTTAAATCCTTGAACATACTTACAGGAGCTTCAAATTCTTCTGCCGGAACAGAATTAGCCTGAGCTTCCAGATATGCGTGAACCAATGTACCAAAATCACCTGCGTTGAATTTGGAAGAGGTCAGAGGTTTTTCTTCGTTCATTGATTTTGCTTCAAGAATTTTGTCCTCGTCATCGGCCTGTTCAACAGTTGTGGCTGCTGCAGTTCTTTCTTCAAGTCCGCTTGGAGTCATTCTTGGAATCGGATTGCATTTGTGTTCAATCAGATTTGCGTTTTCGTACAATGCGCCGGCTGTTGACAGAATCTGTTCCTTTGCCTGAGTTGCAGTTGTAGTCTGCTGGTTGAAATTTCTTAATTCTTCATATGTGACTGGGGAGATTTCTTCAAAGTCAAATGGAGCATTTTCAGCATATCTTACATTGGTAGATTCTTCCCCGTCTTCGTCCGGATTTTCTTCTCCGTAGTATCTTGCTACCGTTCCATCAACCAGCTGCAGGTATCTTCCGTCCTCCTTTGCCTTGTTCCATGTGCCTACGATGTACGCGTCGTTTTCTGCACGGGTTACTGCAACGTAGAAAAGTCTGCGGAATTCTGCCAACTCTTTGTTTGCTTCCATTTGGGATTGAATTTTTGCAAAGAAATTTGGTGTGTCAAAATCCGGTTTAATTGAAAATCCGTATTTGTCGTCAAAGTACCAGGAACTTCCAAAATTTCCCTTGTAAACGTTTACGCAGCCGTAAATATAAACATGGCTGAACTGCAATCCCTTTGACTTGTGGATTGTCATGATCTGAACAGCCTGACTTCGTTCCAGAGGATAGTTCACATCAGTGTCGATGTCTGAACCTGCACCGTCCTTTAAGCCTGCCAGTTCGTCTATGAACCAGGAAATACTGTTTCCTTCTTCATCTGCTGTTCTGGCCATTTCAAAGAGCATGTCGAACTGTTCCGATTTGAGCTGAACTTGATCTGAAAGCATGGTTTCGTATTTGTAGCCCCGTTCATTCCAGAGCTGTGAAAGACTTGTGGTAAGCTTTTGTTTGAGCACTTTGTCCTTCATTTCTCTAAAGAAATTTCTTCCGTTCTGGAATTTGTTGAATTCTGTTTCTGAAAGGTCTGATTGAATTTCCTGATCCAAGTCTGCAAATGGATCAAATATAAAATCGTAACCCAAAGTGCTGCTTGTAAGATGTGCCAGAACAGTTTCCATTGAATTTTCACTGAGTCCGCAGAAAGGTGAGCAAAGATATGCTGCAAATGCTGTGGAATCAGAAGGGTAAACACAGATTCTGAGAAAATTGTAGAAATCGTTGACCAGTCCGTCGTCAAAAATATTGTTCAGCTGATCCACCTGATATGGAATGTTGAAAAAGCTCAGGTATTTTGTAAGCAGATTTCTGTCTGTTCTTCGACGGTCAAGAATTGCAAAATCTCCCCAGTTTTGTGAATCTTTGCCATTTTCCCATATATGTCTGGCAATGTAGAAAGCCACCTGTTCCTTTTTTGGAATCAAATTGAGCTGCTGGGCAAGAGGAAGCTCTTCATTTTCCGCAATCAAATCTTCATCAAAAAGCTTTGCGTGAATTGGAACATTTTCTTCATCCAAATCTGGCAGTTCCATATCCTTTTTAAGCGCGTCCTTTTGATAATATGCTTCGTAGTCCAGTCGGTTTTCTTCTGTAAAAGAATCAAAAATTCCGCCGCCATTTTTAAACAGCAGATTGAAGGCCTTTACCAGTTCAGGTGTGGAACGATAGTTGTAGGTCATTGCAGAAAGTTCATTTTCGCCGCCTGCCGTAAGTTCATTGAAAACGGAAACCTCAGCACCTCGGAATTTGTAGATGGACTGCTTTTCATCTCCAACAAAGAACAGCTTGTCTGGAGAACGCTTGTCTTCAACAATGTTTCCTTCTTTATCACGGAGAATTATCTGGTCGTGGAGGGAAACTGAATCTGTTTGAATCTTGCAATGACCATTGTCTTCAAATTCTCCAGGTTTTAGTGAAATCAGATACAGCAAATCTCTGTTTTTTCCGTTGTTGTCCTGAAATTCGTCGATCATTATTTTTTTGTAGGCGTTCTTTTCCTGATTTCTGAGGTCTTCATTTTCAAGAAGTGCTTTGAGAGCCATTTCTGTGATGTCGTTGAATGAAATCTGACCTGTAATACGTTTTTCCTCGTTGGTTTTAACAAGAAATGCGTCCATCAGCTGGTTCAAGGCAAGTATATTTTCATACTGCAAAATAAATGTGAAAATAAGGTCATAAGATTGCTCACGAATTGCCTTTACCGCTGAACGAAGGTTTGCAGTATAGCCGGCCGGATTTCCAAAGCTGAAAAGTTCAATAAGATGTGTAATTTTTTCTACATTTTTAAGCGGAATTTCTTCAAAGCTTTGGGCGGTCATTCCTTCCAGCTCAAATTCTTCTGAAGAATAGTAGTCCAAAGCCTTTTTGACGCGCTGTACATATTCGCCCTTTGATTTACCCGCAGCGCAGGCTTCCTCATAATTTGCTTCAACTGCGCTTATAAGATTTTTCAATGCGAAAATTCCAAGGTCATCCAGTTCCTTGGGCTTATTTTTGCCGGTTACAAGATAGTTCCAGCATTCAAGAATTTTCTGCTTCTGTTTTTCCAGAGAAGAAACAAAGAAATTTTCTGGACTTGCCAGGCTTGTGGTTCTGCTTATGGCATCTGCAAAAATGTTTTCTGCAAAATTCTGAAGTTTTCCAGGCTCCGTAAAGAAACTGATTCCCTTGTTTTCCGCATTTTCCAGAACAAATTTAAGTGCTTCGGTCTTTGTTTTTGCTTGTCCGCCTCCAGAACCGGCTGAAAAGTCCGGACGGATTCCATACCTGTTGGCGCACTGACGCAAAATTCCGCCGCAATATGAGTCCAGTGTCTGAATCCGCGCATCTGCAAAGT
Organism: Candidatus Treponema equifaecale; assembly: GCA_018064905.1. Taxonomy (GTDB): domain Bacteria; phylum Spirochaetota; class Spirochaetia; order Treponematales; family Treponemataceae; genus Treponema_D; species Treponema_D equifaecale. The sequence continues at coordinate 3,465 of JAGHUJ010000068.1, read as the reverse complement.
TGTTTAGAGCGTCTCTGGCAAGCTGCTGCTGTTTTTCTGAAATTTCAGGACATTTTTCATGGTCAGCAAAGAATGTCAGGGTCTCGTAGATTCTCTGGTACATTTCAGAGGCGGCCTTGTTTGTAAAGGTAAGGGTAAGAATCTGGTCTACCTTGGCCTGTCCTGTCATTATGAGCCATGCAAATCGGATTGCAAGAACCTGAGTTTTTCCTGAACCTGCACCGGCAGCAATTACACCATTTTTGTTCATTTTTAAGGCTTCAAGCTGGGCCGAGTCAGGTTCGTATTTTAAAAGTTTAAAAAACTGTTCGTTTGCTTCGTATTTATTGTTTGTCATTCATTTTTCCTTTGCAAAATAGTCTTTGTGCTTTTCTGAAATTGTGGTTTTTAGGATTTTTTGGATTCCTCCTCCTCCAGATGCCTTGCGCCCACATTGTAGGTTGTTCTGCAAATAGTGCTGTAGCTGCAGAGTGCACAATTTTCCCAAAGACTTATGTTTTTTCTGTCTGCCTTATTTTTTGAGCTTCTCGGAACAAAATCAGCGTTTTCTATGGTTTCAGCAAAATCATTTGCGTATGTTCTCAATGCTTTTAAAGTCGGTTCAAATTTTTCAAATGATTCCGTAGCTTCTCCAGCCTTGTTTCTGGTGAATTTGTCGATTACAGAAACTGCAGCACCATCCTTGATTTTGTAGAATGCACTTGCTGCAATTTCATTTTTGTTGTCTTCCATTGCAAGCTTTACATACATGGCCATCTGAAAATTTGCTAAAAGTCCTTCTTCGTCCACCCTGCATTCAGCTGAACCTGGGGCAGAGGAGTTTTTGTAGTCAATGATAATCCAGTCATTTTCTGGACTTTTTAAAAGAGTGTCGATTTTTCCAAAATAATTGAAATTTTCATCTTTGGCTTCCAGAACAGCTTCAGCACCGACCAATGTGCAGTTTCCGATTCCTGTGAAATTTTTTGGTTCATCACTACCTTTCCTTAAATTTGAACCGAATGGCAGCAGCAGACTTGCCAGAAAATCCCTTGCCTTTGCTGCAATTTTTCCTTTTTGTTTCAGCAGCGAGGTTTTTACAAGAGGTGCATCCCTGAGTTCTGGAAGATTCTTTAAGGCAAGTTCTACCAGATTTTCAGTATTAAGTCCAAAAGGAACAGGTTCAGGATTTATGACACCTTCAACCGGTTGAATTAAATAGAATCTTTCCTGAAGCACATCATAGTATGGCAGAATTTTTCCTTCAAAGTCCCCCATAAAAAGTTCGAGGATTTTGTGATAAAGATTTCCCATATCATAGTTCTGCATGAGACTTGTATCCAAAGTGTCTTCCTTCAGCTTAAGCACGGAATTCAAAATCCATTTTCTAGGACATGGAAAGAAATTTTCCAGATCACCACGGGCAGAAATCTTTATTTTTTCTTTATCTTCCTGACTTCCTCTGTGCTCCTTGAGAATGTATTCAATCTTTTGGGACATTTTTTTGCAGACTTTGTAAGGCTCATGATTTTCCTTTGACTGCTTTGACCAGCTGAAAAAACTGTCTTTCTGATTTTGTGTTAATTTCAGATTTATATTCTTTGAGTCTTTGTTCTGGCCGTCTCCCATTTTACGGACGGCATTTTTTTCATCCAGAATAAAGTCCAGATCGTCAAGCTGGGGAAGATTTTTTTCAATGAAAAGCAGACTGTGGGGAATTGAAAAGCCTGAAAAACTGTCTGAAGCAGAGGAGAAGTGCACAAAATTTTCATCAGGCCCATTTTCTTCCTGAATTTTCTTTGCGTAAAGCTTTATGAAAACCTCTGTGGCACGAATTGCCTTGTCATCCTTTGTAAGTCCCAGTTTGTTTCGTTTTTCGCCATTAAGGAATGTGAGCCTGCGGTATTGTACATCCAGATTTTTCTGAGAAGCATCCAGAACAAACTGGTACTTAAAATAAGCACCGCTGCTGAGTCGGTATGGGAATACAGAAACTCCGCTTTCCTTTGCTTGAGGCGTATATTTTTTGGAATTGAGAACCTGCAGGAAAAATTCCATCGGATTGTTTATTTTAAGGTTGCATTCAGCAAAATTCTTTTCAATGGCGATGATTTCGTTAAGTTCTGAAATACAGCGTCCAAGAACGAGATTTGCAAATTCATCAAAGCCTTCGTCTTTTTCAAGAAAATAATTCTTGAAGCCCTGCCATGCCAGAGCGATTTTTTCAAATGTAATTCCATCTGCAAAAAATTCTGAAATGAAGTGCTTCAACTTGCCGTAGAATTCCCAGAGTTTTTCGTAGTAGTCCAGTTCAGCCTTTGTTTCTTCAAGTTTTTCTTTTCCGAGCTGACCTTTTTCAATTGCTGCAGAAAGTCTTCCCCGTTTTGAAGAAAGTGCCTTTATCCAGATGTCCTCGCCATTTGGAGAACATACGCAGCGCATGGCATTTCCTTCCCGAATCAGGTTTTCCTTAAGCTTTTTGTTTTCTTCTTTCCAGGGAACACATTCATCCAGAAGCAATGCACGGAGGCTGTCAAAGTTGAAGCTGTTTGTGTAGCAGTCGCTGATTTCCTGAAAAATTTTCCCGGCAGAATTTTGGGTCAGACTTACACCTGCACGAATCACATAAGGCACATTGTAATTTGAAAATTCTCTTTCAATATAGGGCCTGTAAACTTCAATATTTGGAACACTTACCGCAATTTCTGAATAGTCGGCTTTTTTACTTTCTGCCAGTTCAATTATCCGCAAAATTGTGTGTCGGAGTTCCTTTCGTGAATCAGGGTAGAGATATGAGACTGGTTTTTCTGTGTTTTCCGGATATGTAAAAACTGTAATGTTCTGTGCATCCTCAAAAATTTCCACATAATCCTGAAAATCTTCCAAAAGCTCAGGATAAAGAATGATGAAATTCAATTTGCTTTCTGAAAGGGTAATATCTTCAATCCAGCCAGGTTCAAACAGATTGTTTGCTTCAAGAAAGTCCCGGTACTGCTGATATATATAAAGATAGTCCTTGTCCTCTGCATCCAGTTCACCATAATTTGATTTTTCCAGCTTTTGCTTCCAGAAGTGCAATGAAGGCAGGTTTTTTGCAATCCAATCTGCAAAGGATACAGCTGTTTTTGCGTATTGATCCTCCGGATTTATGATTACCTGAAGTCTTTCTTCCTTTGGTTTTTCTGCATTTTTCTGAATAAGATCCGTAATGAACATTTTTCTTAAGAGCGACGGAACAGCCTGTGAATTTTCTTTATGGGCGCTTACAAAGGCACTTTTAAAATTGTCCCAGGCGATGAAATTTTCGTAGGCTATTGCGTCTTTTCCAGAAGCTTTTGGGTGGGTGATGATCCAGTCGATCCAGGAATCCTTTACGACATCTGTTGGAAATACAAATACATTGTTTTTGTCTGAAAGCTTTGATTTGAAAAATTCAGGAATTTGCTCAGGGTAAAGTGAAAGTTTGTTCATATTTTAAAATATAAT
>JAGHUJ010000073.1 GCA_018064905.1 Candidatus Treponema equifaecale | reverse complement strand
TCTGATTCTGCCTACGCCGGATAGGAAGGGCGAGCGCAGCGAGAACAAACGCTTGCGTTTGGTCGGAGGCGAAGGCCGTAGCCCTGGATAGCCGGAACAACATGATTCAATTTTCCGTCCTATGTAAAAAAAATTTGTTTTCCTTGACTTACTGTCGGCACCATTTTAAAATTAAATATTATGACTAAAGACAATTCTATTCTTGATAAGGCTATTCGCCGTGTGCCAGATTTTCCAAAGCCTGGGATTCTTTTTTATGACATTACCAGCATTTTTACAAATCCTCCTGCATTTCAGTATTGTATTGAAGAATTTGTTAAGTTATACAGACCAATGGCAGAGAAGGGTGAAATTACTGCTATTGCCGGCGCTGAGTCCAGAGGTTTTTTGTTTGCCGCTCCATTGGCAGAAAAACTGAACCTGCCTTTGATTTTGGTGCGCAAGAAAGGCAAGCTTCCTGGTGAAGTTTATCGTCAGAGCTATGACCTGGAATATGGAAGTGCAGAAATTGAAATTCACAAGGCCGACGTAAAAGTGGGTGAAAAGGTGCTTTTGATAGATGATTTGATTGCCACTGGTGGAACTTTGAATGCCAGCAGAAAACTTTTTGCCATGGCAGGTGCAGAAATTGTGGCAATAGCCGGAGTAATAGGCCTTCCAGAACTGAACTTTGAAAAGGTTCTTGCACCAACACCGGTTACAACTTTGATAAATTTTCAGGGTAAATAAAAAAACACCTGACTTCGGTAATTTTTGGCAATTTCTGAAGTCAGGTGTTTTTTTAGAAGAGTGGTGAGAATCTTTTAAATCCTCACCTTGTACTTATACTCTCTTGAGGTGTACAGCAAATCCACCAACTTCTTTGTCGAGGTATACAACCTTCATTGGTGATTCACCTTTCTTACCTGTGTAGCTTGCTGTTTCCATTACTGGGTTGAAGCCGAACTGTTTGAGGTAAGCGAGTGCACGTTCAATGTTGTTACAGATAACAGAGAGGTGACCCATTGTACCACGGCCTTTTCCCTTCATAACTTCGATTGATTCTGATGAGAAGATTGAAGAGTTTCCAACCTTCTTTGCAAGACCAAATGCTTCGAATGTATCAGCAACGCTCATTGCATCTGCTTCGTCTTTTGTGTTGATACCAACATGGTCAATCTTGAAGCCGTGCATAGCTTTTACAGCATCTTTACAGATCTGTGTGATTTCGTCCCATTTTTCGCCTTCGATCAATGGCTTTTTAACCATCCAGGTTCCACCCATACAGAGGATGTTCTTGCGTTTTGCATATTCAGAAACGTTTTCTGTTGTTACACCGCCAGTTGGCATGAATGTACACTGTGGGAAAGGACCACCGAAGTCGTCGATGATTTTGTATCCACCTTTGCGTTCAGCTGGGAACAATTTGAGGTGTGTAACACCCTTGTTGATACAAGCTGTGATTTCAGATGGGTTTGAAATTCCAGGCATTGTTGGAATGTTGTTTGCGATACACCAGTCAACAACATCAGGATTGTATCCAGGTGAAACGATGAACTTAGCACCAGCTTTTACAGCCTTTTCTGCCTGTTCAACGTTGAGAACTGTACCAGCACCAACGAGCATGTCTGGTTCAGCCTTTACCATAGCTTCGATAGCTTCAGCTGCACATGCTGTGCGGAATGTAACTTCAGAAGCTGGAAGTCCGCCCTTTACGAGAGCGTGTGCCAAATCAGCTGCTTTTGAAGCGTCTTCGATTGCAACAACTGGAATAATACCAATGTCACGGAATGTGTCGTAAATATCTGCCATTTCTGGACTCCTATAAAAAATGGATTCAAGTTTGTTCTATAAATATAATCCCTTTTTCTTATAAATTCAATTGAATTCTTTTTGGCGGGTTATTTCCAAATTTCTGCTTCAATTCCGGCTTCGATTCTGTCTTCCAAAGAATCTTCCAGCGGCGCAAAGAAATCCATGCCTGTTCGTTTTTCAATTTCGTCGATTGAAACTGCATAATTATAGAAGGAATCCGTGCATTTTTTGTTTGGCAGGATGAATCCCAATGCTGCGATTTTTTCACAGTCTTCAGGGCTGGATTTGTCAGCTGCATCCTTGTAGACAGGTGCCAGCACAACCTTGTAATAATATTGAGGAATTGAAACTTTGTTGGCTCCGATGCTTTCATATTCTTCTGCAGGTTTGTCCAGAACTGGTCCAGAAATTACATAGATTCTTCCAAATTTTTTCGCCCATTCCCGAACCTGACTTTCCAGATCCTTCCAGATGCCACGGTTAAAGCTTCCTGCCTGTGGACTCATGTTGCTCATATAGAAGGTTTCGCTCATAGCTTTTGAATCGAATGCAAAGTCAGCAGCAGGAGAAAGGTGGCCCCTGTCATAACCTGAACCTTTGTAGTCAGCCAAAGTTGCTGAACCTGTTGAAATTTCAGGATCTGGCCTAAAGTCATCGGAACGGCCTGCATTTTTTGTAAGTTCTTCTTCGGTCAAACAGTACGCGCTCCATTCTGCCTGCTCGTAGCTTTCACGGTAGCAGATGGAGTAGTGGTCATAATTTCTGAGCTGATGGTCTCTGGCGTGTTTTGTTCCTGCGCAAAGTGGTTTTTCAAGAAAATCTGTTAGCTGAATCAGATTTGATTTTTTTGCTGTGGAAGCTTGAGGTGCCGGAGATTTTAATTCACCTTCAACATTGATTGTCTCGTGAGGCTCATTTTCCTTGACCTGAACCTTTTTCTGATTTGCAGAAGAATTTTTTTCATGAACAGAATTGCCGGAATCAAGCTGAAGGACATTTTTGATTGGATTTACAATGTTCTCATCAACTTTTTCCCGAAATGCAGGATTGTTCTGATAAAAATAAATTCCGATTGCAATTAGAATAATTAAAAATGAAAGAAATTTGTTTTTTGAAGATGATTTCTGATTTCGTTTTCGTGCCATAGGAAAATTATATCATAAAATTTTAATTGTTAATAATGAAGAAAACGGTTAAAATAGAAAATAGGTAGGTTTTTAAAATGTCTAAAGTACAGATTCCACAGAATTATAAATCTCTGCTCAACGAAAAGCAGACAGAACATGCCATTTCACTGGTAAAAGATTTTTTTCAGATGCAGCTTTCTACTGCACTTAATTTGACCCGCGTAACAGCTCCACTTTTTGTTGAAAGCGGAAAGGGACTCAATGATGACTTGAATGGTGTTGAACGTGCCGTAAAATTTCCAGTAAAGGATATGAATGACACACAGATGGAAATCGTTCATTCCCTCGCAAAGTGGAAGCGTGTTAAGGTTACTGATCTCGGTCTTGAACCAGGTTTCGGAATCTATACAGATATGAACGCAATTCGTGCTGATGAGGATTTGGATAACATTCATTCACTTTATGTTGACCAGTGGGACTGGTGTGCTGCAATTTCTGAACAGGACAGAACTGTTATGTATCTTAAAGAAGCCGTAAAAAAGATTTACAGCTGTCTTAAGCGTACAGAATTCTATATTTATGACCGTTACGAAAACATCAAGCCTGTTTTGCCGGAAGAAATTAAGTTCATTTATGCCGATGACCTTTGCAAAAAATATCCGGACCTTTCTCCAAAGGAGCGTGAGAACAAGGTTTGTCAGGAATATGGTGCAGTTTTCCTCATTGGTATTGGCGGTAAGTTGCCGGACGGTTCTATTCATGATGGACGCGCTCCTGACTATGATGATTGGATTACAGAAACTGGTGATGGACACCGTGGCTTGAACGGAGACCTTCTGGTTTGGAATCCTGTTCTCCAGCAGTCTTATGAACTTTCTTCAATGGGTATCCGTGTTAGTCCAGAATCGCTTAAGGCTCAGCTTGAAGAACGCGGTTGTCCAGAACGCTCTAAGTTTGAATTCCACAAAAAACTCCTTGAAGGCAAATTGAGCTTTACTATGGGTGGAGGTATTGGTCAGAGCCGTCTCTGCATGTTCTTCCTCCGCAAAGCACATATCGGTGAGATTCAGGTTTCAATGTGGCCTGAATCAATGCGCAAGGAATGTGCAGCAGCAGGAATTAATCTCCTGTAATATTTTCTGGGAGTTGCGGGGCAAAAGCCCCGCCGTGCTATCCGCACTTCCGCCGTCTAACGCGGCTGCATTCCTTCGCTCCGCTACGACGCTCCGCTACGGAACGCCTTCGGCGGTGCTACTATCACTAACTCAAAAGAGGCCACGTTATGGCAGAATCTTCAAATCTGATAAAAATTACCTCCCTCAATTTTGAATCTGAGCTGGCTTCTTTTGAAGAAAAGGGAATTACAGAATTTACCCTGCAGGATTCAGAAATTCTGGAGCATAAAGGAAAACTCTTGAAATTCCTTCAGACTGTCGAAAAAAAAGCTCCCGGACTTTTTGTAACACTGCCAGTTTCAGCTTCAATCCTAGACATGGATGTGGTAAAAGCCTGTTCAAATCTTTTTTGTACGCTTGAAATTCCACTTGAAGGAATAAGCAAAGGAAACACATATCTTTTTGATAAAAAATTCTTTTCAAAGCGTGCTCAGATGCTCAATAATTTTGGGCTTGTCTTTGGCTTTGATCTGAATTTTGCCTGCACGGCCGGCGACAGCGTTAAGCTTTTTCGGGACCGCCTTGATTTTGCGCTAAGCCTTTATCCAAATCACATAGATTTTCCGCAGCTCGAAAAAAATTATTCCGGTGAACCTTCAAAAACAACGGCAACCTTTTCAACACAGGACATAAAGATGACAAAGGAAACTGCCTTTGCCTGCCAGACCTTTTATACTTATGGTCGGGCCGTTACCTGGTTTCTGGCTGTGCTTGCTCCGCTAAAAATGACTCCTTCAAAATTCTTTCAGGATTTCGCAGAATGGCAGAATCATAACAACTGTGGTATTTATTCCGGCTGGAGCATTGACAGCTCAAATCATAAAGATGTTGAAAAAATGCAGCTTGCTTTTTTAAAGTTCAAATACGATGAAAAAAAGAAAAACGAACTGTTTGAAGTTGTTTCAAATATTGTTCGCTTGAATGGTGCTCTTGCCCGCTGCTACGGCGAAGGTGAAGAATCTATTCTGGACATGAACTATAATCCGGACGAACTTTTAAGTGGCGGCGCATTTGATATTCAGTCTTTCCATGAAAACTCCTTCCTTGAAAACAGTCGCATCAAGGTTTTTATGGGTGATGATGGCCCTGATTTTAAATATTGCTAGTAGAATTCTGCACTATCCATGTTTTTATTCTTCTGCTATTTGCAGAAATTTATTTTCAGAAACTCCTCCGGTGTAACGGCCCGAATTTTTGAGCCCTCAAAATCTTTTGTATTTCTGGTAATTATGTAGTCCGCATTCACCGAGTAAGCACATTCATCCTGGAGACAGTCTTCAAAATCTTTGAACTTTGAGTTTTGCAAAGAGGTTATTAGTTTTGCTTTGTCTAGGGAAATTATTTCAAAGAACTGGAAGAGACTAAGAATCAGGGCTCTGCGTTGTTCCTGTGAGTGGGTTTTTCTTAATATGTACCACAGATTTGTTATAGAATGTGCGGCAACAAATCCTTTCAATTTTTTTAGTTTTACCAATTCAACTACATCCAATGAATAATCAATGAATGGGTGTCGTTCTTGCAAAATATCTATAAAAATATTTGTATCAACCAATAGAATTGTATTTTTCATCTAGTGCCTCCATTAATTCTTTCTTGTAATCAAAATCTGCTGGTAATGAGCCCCTGAAACTTTGCAGAATTTCCCAGGCCTTTTCCCTTGCTTCTTCCTGTTCTTTTTCGTCTTCCACCCAAAGATGAATTTTCTGTCCCCTTGTGAAATTATGTTCGCTCAAAATTCTTACTGCATTTCCGTCGAAAATTCCCTCATAAATTTTGCGTTCCTGCGACGGTGCCTTGAATTCCATGACCATTTCTGGTTCTGCAGCTTTTACAAGATTTTTTTCTTCATTTAATTCATAAAATTTCTCTGTAGCTGGTTCAGCTTTTTCTTCTGGAACGGGAATTCTGTTCTGCCTGATGAAAAGTTCTGAAACCTTGTAGATTGCCGCCAGATGATGCACAGTTCTGTCATTTGGAATAACAGTTCCGTTTTCATATTTAATGTAGGATTGCCGGGTGATTCCAATTTTTTCTGCAATTTCCTGCTGAGAGAGGTTGTTTAATTGTCTGAGGTATTTGAGAATTTCTTTCATAAGGGGAGTTTATAATTTAAATTACATAATGTAAAGT
>JAGHUJ010000212.1 GCA_018064905.1 Candidatus Treponema equifaecale | reverse complement strand
ATAAACAGAATGCTGCCTTAGCTCAGTTGGTAGAGCACGTGATTTGTAATCTCGGGGTCGAGGGTCCGAGTCCTTCAGGCAGCTTACAATGGGGAGTTCGCATAGCGGCAATTGCGGCGGACTGTAAATCCGCTCCCTTTCGGGTTCGGGGGTCCGAGTCCCTCACTCCCCATAGTTGGTCTTAAAGATTTCTTCTTTAAGACCTTTTTTTTTGCTTGAATTATTTTGATTTTTTTACAGGTGGATTTTTATGTTTTACGACAAGGGCTTGAAATTTGAATGTACTCGTTGTTCTGACTGCTGCAGGTTGAGTCCTGGCTATGTCTACCTTTCTCATTCTGACTTGAAAAAATTATGTGAGTGGTTTAAACTTCCACAGAAGGAATTTATCGATTCTTATTGCCGTTGGGTTCAGTATTACGACAACACGGAAGTTCTGTGCCTGAAGGAAAAATCAAACTACGACTGCACAATGTGGAAGTCCGAGGGCGGTTGCAGCGCTTATGGTGCAAGGCCTGTTCAGTGCTCAACATATCCTTTCTGGTCCTGGATGCTTAAAGACAAGCAGAGCTGGGATGAGTGTGAAAAGGACTGTCCTGGAATCAACAAAGGTCGGGTCTGGTCAAAAGAAGAAATTGAGGTTCAGAAGAATCTTTATGACGGAATAGAACCTGTTCATAGATATGAAATTGAACCAGTAAAATAAATTTAATAAAGTTTAAAAATAGGGAGTTCTGCTTTGAATATTCGTTTTTGGGGTGTCAGAGGTTCCGTTCCAACACCAATGACCAATGATAAGCTGCAGGAAAAGATTACCCAGATTATTCAGCGCATTACACCTGAGGATATTGCTTCTCCTCAGTCCCGCCTTGATTTTTTTAAATCGCTTCCTGATTGGCTTAAATCTACAGCCGGCGGAAATACTCCTTGTGTTGAGCTTACTTCAAAAAAAGGTTCCAAATTTGTATTTGATGCAGGAACTGGAATACGCGTTCTTGGAAAAGAGGGTGAGGTTCCTTCAGATTATCATTACAACCTTTTCTTTTCCCATTTTCATTGGGATCATATTCAGGGACTGCCTTTTTTTGATCAGATTTACAATCCCCGAGTTACCATCGACGTTTATTCTCCTTTTGCAGATATGGAATATTACCTGCGCAACCAGATGATTGGTCCATATTATCCTGTGAATTTTGATTCAGTAATTAAAAATTTCCGCTTCCATGTTGTTGAGCCTGGAGTAAGCTTTAATGTTGACGGGCTTGATGTTACCTGTATAAAGATGTCTCATCCTGGGGATTCCTTCAGCTATTCTGTTGAGGAAGATGGAAAGAAATTTGTCTATGCCACAGATGTTGAGCTTCGCTCCAGTGATTTTGTTCAGACTGAAGGCAGAAGATGTGTTTTTGAAAATGCTGATCTTATGATAATCGACTCCCAGTACACGGTTGAAGAAGCAATCAAAAAGGAAAATTGGGGCCATTCGGCGTTCTGTTATGGTATTGATTTTGCCGCAAACTGGAAGGCCAGAAACCTGTATCTTTTTCACCATGAACCAATGTATGATGACCGCAAGCTGAATATGATTCTTGAATCTGCAAGATGGTACTCGGAATATATCTGTGAGGACGCCTGTGAGGTTAAGGTTCATCTTGCGGTGGAAGGTCTGGAGGTTCAGGTCTGATGGGTTCTATTGAAAATCTTGCGCAGAATCTTCCCTCATCTTCATTTCTTGATTACGGTTTTTCGGAGCGGGAAGTCAGAATCCTTGCGAAATTTTTCAGAAATCACCAGGAGCAGATTCCTGACGGCTTGCTTGACTTTGCAATGAAGATTGAGCGGGCAATTTATAATTCCATGTCAATTGAAGAGGCGGAAGCTTTTTTCTCATGAAAACTCTAAAAAATTTTTTCACGATTCTTTTAACATTGTTTGTTGGCTTTGTGGCTGTAATTGTCACTTTGTTCATTCTTTTTCAGGTTCAGCTGGGTGCTGTAAGTTCAAAGGATGGCGGAACTGAAGTTCGTTTTGAAATTCCAACTGGTGCCAGCGTAAGGTCTGTGTCCTCTGCATTGGCGGCAAACGGCCTTGTAAAATCTGAATATATGTTCTATGTGGCTGCTAGATTTCCGATTCTCATTTTCAGAACTGACAGACCTGTCATGAAGTCCGGAGTTTATTCTGTCTCAACAGCAATGAATGTAAGGGAAATTATTTCTCTGTTTGAGTCTGGAAAGCAGGAATATATCAGAACTGTTGTTCCAGAAGGTCTTACATTAAAGAAAATTGCCTCAATTCTTGAAGAAAAAGGTGTCTGCTCTGCTGAGTCTTTCATTTCTGCGGCCAATGATTCTGAAAACCTCAAAAAATTTCAGATTCCTGCAGCAAATTTTGAAGGCTTTCTGTTTCCGGACACTTATAATTTTGCTCCTGGAATGAAGGCTGATGCTGTTCTTTCAATGATGGTGGAAAATTTCTTCGCAAAAATTCAGCAGATTCCGCAGTTTGCAGGCAAGCTTCCTTCAGAATTCTATCAGGATCTGGTTCTTGCTTCCATCGTTGAGCGCGAATACCGTTCTGCTTCGGAAGCTCCGTTGATAGCCAGTGTTTTCAGAAACCGAATCAGCGATGGTGCCGGACTTTATTCCTGTGCCACAATCGAATACATCATCACTGAAATTCTGGACAGACCGCATCCTGACGTTATTACTTATGCCGACCTGAAAATTGACAGCCCGTACAACACTTACAAATGGGCGGGGCTTACACCTGGACCAATTTCAAATCCTGGAATGGTTGCCCTCAATGCTGCGGCAGATACACCAAAGACAAATTACCGTTTCTTCGTGCTTAAAGGGGATGGTTCTGGAACCCATAATTTTACCCGTTCCCAGTCTGAGCACGAAAAGGCAATAATCCAGTACAGAACAAAGAAGGCCGCAGGTTCAAACTAGATGGCCGGAATTATTTCTCAAGAGACAAAAAATAGTGTAATTTCCTCTGTTGATATTGTTTCCGTTGGGGGAGAATACGTTAACCTTGAACAGCGTGGAAACCAGTGGTGGGGCTGCTGTCCTTTTCACAATGAAAAAACTGCTTCGTTTTCTGTAACTCCTGACAAACATATGTACTACTGTTTTGGCTGTCATGCCGGTGGGGACATAATCAAATTTGTCATGGAGATGGAAAAATTCAAGTATCCTGAAGCAATTGAATTTCTGGCAAGGAAGGCTGGAATTGAAATAGTCTACACAAGCGGCGGCTACAATCCTCAGGACAATCAGACAGAAAACAGAAAGACTGAATACATAAATCTCTACAACAGGGTTGCTGATATGTTTCATTATGGACTTATCAACACTGAGAACGGAAAATTCGCCCTGAACTATATTACTGGCCGTGGAATTTCAATGGAAACCATAGAGAAATTCAAAATCGGCTACAGTCCTGAAAACAGAAGGTGGCTCAGGGGCTTTTTGAAGAGCAAGAATTTCAGCGACGGATTTTTGAATGATTCAGGGCTTTTCAGCAAGAAATATCCTGATGCGGCTTTTTTCTCTGATCGCCTCATGTTTCCGATTTTTGACAGGCGGGGGCAGGTTGTGGCTTTTGGAGGTCGTTTTCTTCGGGGAAATTCTGAAAATTCCCCAAAGTACCTGAATTCCTCAGGGGATTTGATTCAGTATCAGAAGCGGGAAACCTTGTATGCCTTCAATTTTGCTCAGCAATCCATCCGAAATTCAAAATCTGTCATTATTTGTGAAGGGTACATGGATTGTATTGCCTACCATCAGTGCGGAATCAGCAATGCCGTGGCAACCTGTGGAACAGCCCTTACTGAAGAGCATATTAATATGCTGAAAGGTTTTGCTCAGAAGGAGTTCCTGCTTTCATTTGATTCTGATGGGGCCGGACAGGATGCTACAAAAAAGGCAATTCTGATGATACGAAAGCAGGGTGGTACGGTTAAGGTTATTCGGCTCCATGGCGGCAAGGATCCTGCTGAAATTATGGTCAACTATGGTGCCGAAACGTTGACGAATGAAGTTAATAACGCTATATTAGATAGTGATTATCTGTTGGAATCTCTGTCGCAAAAATACCAGATTGATACACCTGAAGGTAAAACCAGGGCAGCCCTTGAGTTCTTTCCTTACATCGATGCGCTACAGAATGACATCCAAAAGGAATCATGTCTGGACTTGCTTGGTCAGAAATTTAATATTTCTCCCGAAGCAGTCAGAAGGGATTTTCACAACCGTGCTCAGACCGAACGACGTGTCATAACTGCCAGTGTGGAAACAAAACAAAATGCGGCCAGCTCTGCTATTCCGGTAAAGGTTGATTCAGAGATGCGTGCAGTTCTTGCTGTAGTTTCCGATACAGATCAGTTTAAACTGATGGACAGTCAGCTGAATGAGGAAGATTTTGAAAATCCAGGTGCGAGATATTTGTTTTCTGTGTTAAAAGAATGCAGTCAAAGTGGGGATTTGTCCTTTAACGAAGTCTTGAACCGTTGTACTGACCAGAATATTCAGAAGCTTGTGGCTTCCTCCGTAGCATCAGGAGAATTTTCAAAAAATAATGCAGAGTCTGTCAGTAGCGGTGTTGATTTTCTAAAAAGGCGCAGTCTTGCCCGCAAAAGGGACAGTATTATTGCCCAAATGCGGCGGCTTCCTGCAAATCCTGTAACCGTAGAGGATCAGGAGCTTTTGACAAGGCTTGTGGCAGAGAAAATGAGTATTGATGATTTGTTAAAAAATTAAGTGAAAGGAAAGGAACATGGATCAGGAATTGGATCCTAAAGTTGCAAAACTTTTAGATTACGCAAAAGACAAGCAGATTATTTCTTGGGATGAAATCAACGAGCATTTAGGTCAGGATTTTGTGAATTCTCCAAAAATGGAGGAGGTTCTTCAGCTTTTGACTCAGAACAACGTTCAGGTAATGGAAGAGGATGCTGATCTGGAAGAAGATGAAGATGACGCAGATGATGATCTTCTTGATGACGATGATGACGGAGAAGGTTTTGGTGATGAGGACAAGGGTGATGATTTTGATGGCAGTCGACTTGTAAACAGTGACAAGGCTTCCAGTATAGACGACCCAATTCGCCTGTACCTTCGTGAAATCGGTAAAGAAAAGCTTCTGACTGCTGAACAGGAAGTTACATATTCAAAGCAGATGGAAGACGGTGAGAACATCATTAAGGACGTTATCAAAAAGTCTGGAATGATGATTCCTGAATTCTTCGCAATCTGTCAGAAGGCATTTGCAAAAATTGATCCTCATGAACCTGGAAAGGCAAGAAAGGAAATCAACGAGGCTCAGGCAGAAAAACGTCGTCTTAAGAGCTGTTATGGTGAAAATCTTAAAGCCGTAAAAGAAAATATGAAGCTTTATATGAATCTTAAGAAGCAGCTTTCTGATTCTGACCAGATTTCTGAAATTTTGCAGAATCCACAGATTCTTGAGCTTCGTGACAAGATCATGCCTGAACTTCAGAAAATTGACATTCAGTCTGAGGAAATTGAAAAATTCAGCGGAAAATTTGTTGAGGCTACTCAGAAAATCGAAGACTACCGCCACAAGCAGGAAAAGAAAATGAAGGAGCTTCGTATTTCTAATCCTGGTGAGCTCAGAAGTCTTGGTCGCCGTCTTGCAATTCATTCAGAAGCAGTTAAGCTTGAAGCTGAACTTAGCATGACCAGTGACGAAATCCGCGATGTTTATACACAGATTCAGAAAATCGACAGAAAAATCCGTCGCATGGAATACGATTTCGAAAACAGTGTTGAAGAAATCCTTACAATGGCATACGAAATTGAACAGGGCCGCAAAAAGCTTGAAACTGCAAAAAACAAGCTTATCAATGCAAACCTTCGTCTCGTTGTTTCCATTGCAAAAAAATATACAAACCGTGGACTTCAGTTCTTTGATTTGGTTCAGGAAGGAAACATCGGTCTTATCAAGGCTGTAGAAAAGTTTGAATACCGCAAGGGATACAAATTCTCTACATATGCTACCTGGTGGATTCGTCAGGCGATTACCCGTTCAATTTCTGATCAGGCCCGCACAATTCGTGTACCTGTTCACATGATTGAGCAGATTAACAAGGTTGTTCGTGAAGGCCGTCAGCTCATGCAGAAGCTTGGTCGTGAACCAACTGATGAAGAAATCGCACAGCAGCTTGGATGGCCTGTTACACGCGTAAAGCAGGTTAAGAACGTTGCCCGTGAACCAATTTCATTGTAAACACCAAATGGTGAAGAGGAAGACAGTCAGCTTGGAGACTTCATTGAGGATAAGGATGTTGAAAATCCAGCAAACCAGACAGCATACACATTGCTGCAGGAACAGCTCCGTGAAGTTCTCAGCACATTGCCTCCAAGGGAACAGGAAGTCCTTAAGATGCGATTTGGTCTTGATGACGGCTACAGCCTCACATTGGAAGAAGTTGGTCTTTACTTCAATGTAACCCGTGAGCGTATTCGTCAGATTGAGGCAAAGGCTCTTCGCAGACTTCGTCACCCAAGACGTGCTACAGGGCTCCGAGACTACATCGAAATGTAAATTGCTTGTGTCTTCAAATATAGACACAAACGCCTAAATTTTATAAAATTAAACGATATATAATCCTTGAGGTTTTTGACATGGAAATGACAGAAGTTTTTGACAAACTTAAGAATCTTCAGAATGTTTTGGTAGAGAAATACGATCTCGAACAGAAAATCGACAAATCTCCAAAACAGCTCGACACACAGAATGGTTTCTTGGCTCGTCTTAAAGAAGAATATATTGAAAAAAATAAGTCTTATGAAGAAGCTAAGGCTAAGGTAGATGCTCTCAGAGCAGAACTTTCTGGCGTTGAAGCTACTCGTGAAGCTGCAGAAAAGGACATGGACTCTGTTACAAACCACAGAGAATATGAAGCTTTGGACAAGCAGATTAAAGAGTCAAAAGACAAAGAAGAAGAAATCAGAAGGAACTTGAAGGATGAAGAAGAAGTTCTTGCAAGACTTGACGAAGCCCTTAAGGGTGATGAATCAATGATTTCTACTCAGGAAGCTGAATTGAATCAGAACAAGGAAGCTTTGGATAAAGAAATTCAGGAATACAAGGATCAGCTTGCTGAATTGTCTAAGCAGGAAGAAGAAATTGTTCCGGGCTTGGATCAGGAAATCGTTTATAAATTCCAGAGAATCATTCAGAGAAACAGTGAAGGTATCGTTGCTGTAAAGAACGGTGTTTGTACTGGTTGTCACATGATTCTTCCAGGACAGTTTGCAAATGAAGTTCACGATGGTGAAAAGATTTTGTTCTGTCCATACTGTTCAAGAATCTTGTTCCATCAGGATGTTGCAGAAGGCGAAGTTGAAGAATATTCAACACTTGATGAAACAGGTAGCCTTGCAGACTTTGATGATGAATTCGCTGATGAATACGAAGATTCTGAGGCAGTTAACAATGACGAAGACGGCGATATGGATGATGAAAAATCGCTTTCTTTTGAAGACTAAATCTTAACAGAAGGCTGCCTTTAATTCGGGCAGCTTTTTTATTTAGATTGTTGTAAATTTTAATTGTAATTTTACAGAAAAGATATAACCGTGCTTCCGCTGCTGATGAAAGCAGAATGGAAGTGAGGAAAGTCCGGGCTCCATCGGAAAAAATGCCGGATAATGACCGGGCAGTCTTCTGTAGTTGCTGTTTTCAGCATAACCAGAAGGCTGACAGAAAGTGCCACAGAGAATATACCGCCGAAAGGTAAGGGTGCAAAGGCGAGGTAAGAGCTCACCGCAAAAATGGCAACATTTTTGGCAAGGCAAACCTCATTTGGAGCAAAGTCAAGCAGTGGTTTGGTTTTTCCGAGCCTTAGAACCACGGGTAGGCTGCTAAAGGCTTCTGGTAACAGAAGTTTCGGATAGATGGTTATGCGCTGTTGTCTTCTAAAAGATGATGGCAGGACAGAACCCGGCTTATTGTCTTTTCTGTTTTTCTTTTGTTTTATTTGGGTGGAAGATGAAACTTTGGGGATTACACAACAGAAAGGTTGTAAAAAGAAAAGGTGAATTTGTAAAAAAATTTTTCATCTTTTTTCTGACTGTTCTTACAATTTCTGTAGTGCTTTTTTTTGTTCAGCGTCTCGTAACTTCTAAAATTCACAATGGTAATTCCATATTCAGTATGAGAGCCAATTGGAAAGAATACAACTATCGCGCTTGCTATGACATTAGCTCTGAATATTTGTACAATCGACCTTTTAATTGTACGGCTCTAACTTACCACGGATATTCTGCATTTTATCTCGCAGTTTCACAGAATGATTTGTCCCAGGCTCAGGCTATGCTGGATGAGTCTATCATAAGTCTTCGAACTGCAATTCAATATGCTAAAAAATCCAGCTTGTCCCAGCTTTACTATATGCTTGGGAAAGCTTATTTCTATAAAAATCTTCAATCTGCCTACTATTATTATGCGGATCTGGCTGTTGAATATCTCACAAAGTCCAGAACGCTTGGCTACAAGTCTGATGACATTCCTGAGCTTCTTGGGCTTTCCTACGCTTCTTTGGGAATGACGATGGAAAGTATTTCTGCATTTACTGAAGCTCTTTTGGTCAAGGAATCTGACATTCTGCTTCTTTCAATTGCGGAGCAGTACAAAAATGCGGGACAGATTCAGGCTGCACAGCAATACCTTTACAGAATTTCCCAAAGTTGCAAGGACGAACAGATAATTCTGAAAAATCATCTTTTGCAGGGTGAGATTTATCTTGATCTTGGGCGCTATGAAGAAGCGGAAAATGAATTTAATTTAATTTTGGAAAAAAATGAAAATTCTACTGACGCACTTTATGGTCTTGGTGTAATATATGAGAATCAGGGAGATTTGGTCAAAGCCCGTTCAGAATGGCGAAAGGCCTTGCGAATTCAAAGCAATCATCCTGGTGCACTAAAAAAGATGGCTGATTACAAGTAGTCGGCCTATTGATTTTTGAAAAATATGTAAAAATAGAAAGTAAAGTTTCGGGAGGACTTTTATGGGTTTTTTTGACCGATTTTCTACAGACATCGGTATTGATTTAGGAACATGTAACACACTTATTTATGTTCGTGACAAGGGAATTGTTGTTGACGAACCTTCAGTTGTTGCTGTAGAAAAGGGAACAAAACACGTAGTTGCTGTTGGTGCAGAAGCTAAGAGAATGCTTTGGCGTACACCTGAAAATATCATGGCTATCCGTCCATTGAGAGACGGTGTTATTGCAGATATTGACAGCACAGAAAAGATGATCAAGTATTTCATTTCAAAAGTAATCTCTCGTCATCAGCTTTTCAAATCAACAAGAATGAAGATTGGTATTCCATCATGTATCACTGAAGTTGAGCGCCGTGCTGTTATTGAAGCTGCTCTCAAAGCTGGTGCAAAGGAAGTTGATGTAATTGAGGAATCACTGGCAGCTGCTATTGGTGCTCAGATTCCAATCAACGAGCCTGCAGGTCATATGATCTGTGACATTGGTGGTGGTACAACAGAGGTTTCTGTAATTTCTTTGGGCGGCATGGTTGTTACAAATGCAATCCGTACTGGTGGTGATAAATTTGATGAAGCCATCGTAAAATATGTTCTTACAGACAAAAATCTTAAGATTGGTCAGACAACTGCAGAAAAGCTTAAGATTCAGATTGGAAATGCCGGTGCTGATGATACAAAGACCATTGAAAAAATGGAAATCCGCGGTATCGATGCTACTTCAGGTCTTCCACGTCGTATTGAAATTGACAGCGTTGAAATCCGTGAAGCTTTGAAGTCAACTGTTAAGGAAATCGTTGATCTTATCAAGCACACACTTGGTGAAACTCCTCCAGAGCTTGCTGCTGATATTTTTGAACGCGGTGTTGTAATGTCTGGTGGTGGAAGTATGCTCAAAGGTCTTCCAAACCTCATCAAAAAAGAAACTGGTGTTCCTGTAATTCTTGTTGAAAAGCCGCTTGAATGCGTTGCCTTAGGTGCTGGTCAGGCATTTGAAGTATTCAGAGATATGTCATCTGACAGATCTGTATACGCAACTCTTAACAATTAGTATTCAATTCCATGGCTTCTTCACCAAAACATTCGTTTCGCTTTGGACTTGCAGAATTGGTATTGGGCGTTCTCGTCATTATTTCCGGGGTTTTACTGGCATTCAGTTCCGGTGGTTTTGTTGTGGATTTTGAGCGTGTGGGCTTTACTGTATTGTCCACTGCTCAGAAAGGCATCAATTCCGTTGTGGATGGGGCTGTAAGCACTGTAAACGCCGTAAAGGAGCTTTCTCGTCTTCGCGAGGAGAACAGGGAGCTTCATGAAATGCTTAAGAACTATCAGTATCTTCAGAGAAACAACACTGAGATTAAAAAAGAAAATGAAAGGTTGAAGGAGCAGCTGGGATTTTCAAGTCAGCTTCAGGAAAAGAATTATCCTGCACAAATTATTGGACGCAATCCGGACAGCCTGTACTCGTCATTCACAATCAACAAAGGAAGCAGAAGCGGCATAAAGAAAAATATGCCCGTGCTTGCGATTCAGGATGGTATTGTCGGGCTTATTGGAAAGGTTACCTCTGTTGGCGTTGGAACAAGCCAGGTAATGCCGATTTACGACACAAAATGCTTTATTTCTGCACGAATCCAGAATACCCGAGACATTGGTCTTGTTAATGGACTTGGTTCCGTTGATTCTCCTCTGACTATGCGTTACATCAAGCGCCGCGTTCTGGATGAGCTTAATTTTGGTGATGTGATTGTAACTTCTGGTGAAAATGGAAACTATATCCGTGACATTCCAATCGGAACAATTTCCAAGATTTCTGTAATCGACTATGATTCATCTTTGAACATTGAAGTTACGCCTATCATAGATTTTTCAAGAATCGAAACCGTTGTTGTTACAGATCTAAAAGAAGTTAATCCGTTGTTGATTTCGCAGGAGCAATAGAATGATAAAATCTCTTCTTGTTTTTGTCCTTGTGTCTTTGGCATTTGTTCTTTTTGAAACATCTATTCTCACAAATTTGCTGTTCCTGCCTTCTGTACCAGATTTGCTTCTTTTGTGCTCGCTGTATGTTTCTGTTAACAACGGAAAGCTTTATGGTGCATCTTCCGGATTTATTTCAGGATTTTTCCTGGACTTTTTGAGTGTTTCTCCATTCGGATTGAATTGTCTTTTGAGAACAATAATCGGCTATGTTGCAGGAATTTTCAGCAAATCTCTGAACATTGTAGGTTTCTTTATTCCTGCTTTTCTTGGGATTCTGGCAACTCTTGTAAAGGCTCTTCTGATCTGGTTCATTTCGATTTTCTTTGTAAATTCTGTTAATTCATATAATTTGCTTTCCGTTCAGTTCTTGTTTGAATTGGGAGCAAATGCAATTCTTACGCCATTTGTATTCAAATTCCTTGGAATTTTTGACAAAATGCTGCTTCTGGAACCGGGGGAGATTAAATAGTGTCCCAGTACTCCAACTCAAACGATGGTTCTGTAGCTCGTAACGCCAAGGTTGTAATTCTTGGAATTGTGATTTTAATCACATTCATCGTGTATGGAATAAAACTTTTCTCACTTCAGGTAATTGCCGGTGCCACATATCGAAGGCAGTCCAGAACAATTTCCAGCCAGGTAAAGACAATTCCAGCCCAGCGCGGTGAAATCTTTGATAGAAATGCAAACATCAACCAGCCAATGGTAATCGACATTGATTCTTTTGCGGTTGACCTTACTCCTGCAGAAATCCCAAGCGGACATTACGATTCAGTTACTTTAAAACTTGCATCCTTTCTTGGTGTGACCAAAAGGGAAATAGACAGAAAGGTTGAGCCTTCCCTGAGACGCTCCTTTACAGCTGTTGAAATCAAGGCCAACGTTCCTACTGAAATTATTCAGAATATTGCTGAGAATCTTACGGACTTGCCTGGTGTTTCATGGAGGTCAAAGCCTGTTAGAAATTATGTTGAAACCGGTTCAATTTCCCATGTTGTAGGCTATGTTGGCGATATTACCCGAGAAGAAATTAAAGTTATGTACAATCAGGGCTACAAAGCCAATGCGATTGTTGGAAAAACAGGAATTGAAAAACAATATGATTCCTTGCTTCAGGGCGTTGATGGTCGTGAAATCAAAAAGGTTGACGTTCGTGGACATGTTGTTTCCGATGAACCGATAATTGAACCTCCCCAGACTGGAAAAAACCTTGTTCTTACTGTTGATATGCGCATTCAGGAACTGGCTGAGAAAGCTTTGGGAGAGCGGGTTGGTTCTGCTGTTGTTCTAAAGCCTGCCACCGGTGAAGTTGTGGCAATGGTTTCATATCCATTTTATGACCAGAACCTGTTCAGCGATGAAAATGCGGCTGCTCAGTATAACCGTCTTGCCAGCGATGAAAAAAGGCCTCTGCTGAACCGTGCTGTAAATGCGGCTTATCCACCGGCTTCTACGTTTAAGGTGATTATGTCCACTGCAATGCTGGCTGAAAAGGCTTTTCCTTCTGCTAAAGAAATAGAATGTTCTGGACGAATGGATTACGGAAACCGAATCTTCCACTGTCACCAGAAATGGGGGCACGGCTGGCTGGATTTGAAGAATGCATTGGCTCAGTCCTGCGACGTTTATTTCTGGGTTGTTGGCCGTGATTATCTTGGTGTTGATAAGATTTCATCTTATGCAAAGGAATTTGGTTTTGGCCAGAGCCTTGAAATTGATTTGCCTGCGCATCAGGAAGGATTTGTTCCAACTGCTGTCTGGAAGGAGCGTAAGCTTCATCAAAAGTGGCTTGGCGGTGATACGATGAATATGTCCATTGGTCAGGGCTATACTCTGGTGACTCCGCTTCATGTAGCAAATATGGTCGCAATGGTGACAAACAAGGGAAAAATATTCAGACCTCATCTGCTTAAGGAAGTTCGTGATCCTACTACAAATGAAGTCATTCAGGAAATAAAACCACAGGTTCTCCATGAGTCCAATCTGGATGAATCCATCTGGCGGGAAGTTCAGAATGACATGCGATATACAATCAGCGATGGTACAGCCGTATTCCCAATGGCAAACAAACGGTTCCAGATTGCCGGAAAAACAGGTACTGCGGAAGTTGGTTCAAAAGATCACTGGCATTCCTGGATGGCCTGCTATGCTCCATATAATGCTCCTGTTGAGGAACAGTATGTTGTGGTTGTACTGGTAGAAGCTGTGAATGACTGGGAATGGTGGGCTCCTTATGCCACAAACATCATCTTCCAGGGAATTCTTGCAAATCAGACTTATGAAGAGGCCGTTGAGTCTTTGCCAAATGTAAGGGATGTAATCCGTTCAAAAAACAGGTCTCGTGGACGACAGGAATAGGGGTAAATATGAAAGTAAAATTTTTACAGGCGTTCGATTTTATTCTCTTTTTCTGTGTTCTTGGTCTTGTTACATTCGGTATTCTCTTTATCTATTCTTCTGGCATCAATTCTGAAGGAATCAACACTTCCCGTGAATATGTAAAGCAGATTACCTGGGCTTCAATCGGTGTCGTCATCATGATTCTGCTTTCATTGTTTGATTACAGAAGATTTTTCAGATATGCACCGCAAATTTTTGCTTTTGCCTGTGGTATTTTGATTTTTACGCGAATTTTCGGTAAGTATGTAAACGGTGCAAAAAGCTGGATCGGAATTGGTCCATTTGGTATTCAGCCTTCCGAATTTTGTAAAATTTTCTTCATCATTTTTCTGGCCTGGTTCCTTGAAAAAACTGACCACGCTCAGAATCAAAGACGAAGATTTGTAATGTCCATTTTTATTCTGCTGATTCCTGTCGGTCTGATTTTGCTTCAGCCTGATTTGGGAACTGCGCTTGTTTTCTTTCCGATCTTTCTTGTAATGACATTTATTGCCGGTATTCCTTCCCGTTATGTAATGATGATTTTTACTGGTGGTATGCTCACTATTTTCTTTACGATTCTGCCGATTTGGGAAAGCGAAATTGTTGGGCACACTGTACGAATTGTCAGCGTCCTTACAAACATTAAGCTCAGGATGATTCTGATAATGACTTCTGGTGCAGTTTCTGTAATCGGACTTTTGGGAAAGCTTTACTACAAGCAGAACAAATACTTCTATTGGATTTCATACGTATTCGGAATTATCTGCGTGGCTTTGATTTTCTCCTACGCTGGCGGAAAAGTTTTAAAGGTTCATCAGGTTCAGCGACTTATCGTTTTCCTTGATCCATATAAAGATCCACATGGTGCGGGCTGGCATATCATTCAGTCAAAAATTGCCATTGGTTCTGGAAACCTGTTTGGAAACGGATATTTGCAGGGAACTCAGAGCCACTATCAGTTCCTTCCAGAGCAGAGTACGGACTTCATATTCAGTATCTTGTCTGAAGAATCGGGATTTGTGGGCTGCATGTGTGTTTTTGCCATGTATTTTACGATTCTTATTCGAACTGCATTTATCATAAAAAACACATCAAATACTTTTGGTCTTTTGATTGCATCTGGAATTCTGGGGATGTTCTTCTTCCATTTCATCATCAATGTTGGAATGGCTATGGGAATCATGCCAATTACAGGAATTCCATTGCTTTTCCTTTCATACGGCGGTTCTTCACTTTGGACTGCCATGATTTGCGTTGGACTTCTTATGAGCATAAGCTCTCGAAAATTCAACGATTACTAACGATTTTTTACGGAATATTTTAAATGAAATTAATCAAGCCTCAGGAATTTTTTGGAAATGAGCTTTGCTCTGTACAGAATCCTTCTGCCTATATTGGTGGTGAATATGGAGCAATTGTAAAACCTCACCTTCAAAATGATGATAAATTCAATTTTTGTATAGCTTTTCCAGATGTGTACACAATCGGAATGGCAAATCAGGCGATAAAAATCATCTACAATGGTCTCAATAAAAAAGACAGCATCCGTTGTGAGCGAGTCTTTGCGGTGGAAAAGGACTTTGAGGAGCTTTTGAAGAAGCATGATCAGCCTTTGTATACGCTGGAAACTGGCATGGCTTTGAATGAGCTGGATATGCTGGGGTTTTCTATTGGCTATGAACTTGGTGTTACAGGTGCGCTTTCTATACTTGATCTTGGAAAAATCCCAATTCTAAAAAAAGACCGCACTGAAAAGGATCCGATCATAATTGCCGGTGGTTGCGGTGCCACAAATCCTGCTGCCTTTGCTGATTTTTTTGATGCTTTTTTTATTGGTGAAGCTGAAGGCGGAATGTTTGAGCTGATTGAGGAATTGGCCCAGCTTAAGAAAAAAGGTGCCACACGAAAGGAAATTTTGCAGAAATTTGCAGAAAGTCCTTATGTCTGGACTGAAAATATGTCTGTTGAAACTTGTGGACACGATGTTGCTAGAAGGGCAATCTGGTCTGAATTTGGACAGGTTCCTTCTGTGGAAGCATTTATGCCTTTGCCAAACATCAAGCCGGTACAGGAGCATGGTGTTGTTGAAATTATGCGAGGTTGTCCAAATGGATGCCGATTCTGTCATGCCGGAGTTTATTACAGGCCGCAGCGAGCTAAGTCCAAAGAATTGATTTTTGAAGAAGTTGATAAAATCGTAAATATTGGCGGCTATAGAGAAATTTCTTTGACCTCTCTTTCAAGTGCGGATTATCCTGATATTGAAGGGCTTTTGAATGAGCTTAATCTTCGCTACAAGTCACAGAATGTTTCATTTCAGCTTCCTTCTCTTAAGGTAAACAGCTTTTCTTTGCCATTGCTGGAAAAACTTTCAGAAGTGAGAAAATCTGGTCTGACCTTTGCTGTGGAAACTCCTGAAGAAGCCTGGCAGCTTCGCTTGAACAAGGAAGTTTATGCACAGCATCTGGAACAGATTATTCTGGATGCAAAGAAGCGGGGCTGGAACAAGGCAAAATTTTATTTTATGGTGGGACTTCCTTTTCCAGAAACGGATGAGCTTACTGAGGAAAAGGCCATCGTTGATTTTATGCTTGAGCTTCAGGAAAAGACAGGCATTCAGTGCAATGTGAATGTCGGTACCTTTATCCCAAAACCACATACAGCCTATCAGTGGGTGAGACAAATTTCTCCAGAAGAATCTGACAGAAAACTTCGTTACATTCGTGAAAATCTGCCTAGGGGAAAATTCAAGGTTGGAACTCATGACATCAATACCAGCTATGTGGAAGGTCTTTTTAGCCGTGGAGATAAGCGGGCTGGAAAAGTAATCTACAATGCCTATTGCAAGGGGGCTCGTCTTGATGCCTGGGAAAATCATCTTCGTGAAAATCTTCCATTTTGGGAAGAAGCTTTTGGTGAAGCTGATTATGACGTGAAGGAATCTATTCTCAGAGAGCGAAGTAAGGACGAAGAGTTACCTTGGGACAACGTGAGTCTTGGTCCTGCAAAAAATTTCTACAAAAAGGAATGGGATAGAAACGAGCAGGAGATTTTGACACCCAAATGTATGGTGGAATGTGATCATCGCTGCGGAGTTTGCAATAATAAAACTTGTGTAAATCTTAATAAAATTTCTAAAGATGTAGAAAAAAGTATACAGTTACAATCGAAAGAATGTAAAGATGTACAAAAAAGTGAACAATTAAATCTTCAGAATCAGCATCCGGATACAAATATTGAGATCATGTACAGGGTTTTGTTCTCCTTTACAAAAAAAGACGGCGGAGAATTTATTCCTCATCTTGGAATGATTGAAATGTTTAACCGTGCAATTCTAAAGTGCGGCCTTCCTGTAATTTATACAAACGGCTTTAATCCTGTTCCACGGCTTGAATTTGCCTCAAATCTTTCTTTGGGGATTTCTTCAGAAGCGGAAATTGCTTCAACTTTGATGTATGAAATGGTTTCACAAGAGGATTTTATCAACAGGATAAACCAGCATCTGCCTTCAATGATTCAGATTAAGTCGGCATATATTTTTCCAATAACAAATCAGCGAAGGCGAGAGTCTTTGAGTACTGGTCTTTGGGGCAATGTGTTTGAGTATAAATTCAAGTGTTCTGCTGAAGAAGTTAAGACATTCTTTGCTACGGAGAAGGCCAGAGAATTTACTGATGAGTCTTCTTTGTGTAAATTTGAAATCAATCCTGATGACGGAACTTGTCTTGTTGCCAGACTTTTGTTCAAGCTGGACCGACCTTTCAGAAATGCGCTGGAAGAGTTTTTCGGCAAGAAAATCTGGGATATTGTTACAATCAGAAAAATTCAGACGCTGGCAAAACCAGATATTGTTGGCTGGACTGCGGAAATCAATCAGGCCTATACTGATTCTTTGTCAAAGGTAAAGACAACTCAGGAGCTCACAGAAATGAATGCCAGCTTCAGAAGCAGGGTTCTTACAGCTGCAGAAAATATGGACAAGGCAACTGAAAATGCAATTTCATATTTTGAGCTTTATGAACGAATTGCCGCAGTTAATGCAAATCTTATAAACCTCAGAAACAGCACCAGAAAATAAAAAAAAGGTTCAGCCGGAGCGAAATCACTGAAAAAGCTTTTTGTAAATCTCAGTAATTTCTCTTGAGCTGAACCTTTTTGGACTTAAGAAATTCTATTCTGCCAAATCAAGGATTTTCTGATAAACATCAGGCGCATTCTTTGCAGAATCTTTGATCATTTCTGCGCAGGCTGCCTGCCAAGGCTTGATGTCCTTTACTTCAACAACTGTGGCACCTTCAGCAATGAGCTTGTTGATTGTTTCAGATTCAATGTCATTGACGATTGTGCGGCAGTAATCTGATGCGTATTTTCCTGCTTCTTTAAGGGCCTTCTGCTGGTTTTCAGAGAGTGAATCCCATGTTTTTGCATTGATAAGCACCTGAACAGCACCCAGCATGTGTCCATCAAGGATAATGTATGGAGCAACAGTGTGGAAGCTGTTTGTGTAGTAGTTTGAAATAGGCTGGTCAGCAACGTCTGTATTTCCAGTCTGAAGTGAAGCATAAAGATCTGTAAATGGAACTGTAACCGGAATTGCCTGAAGCGCATTCATCAAGTCCTGCATTACCTTTGAGCTTGAAACTCTTGTCTTTTTTCCCTTCATGTCTTCCATTTTTTCAAGCTTAGAAACAGAGAAGAAGTGTCTGAAACCTTCCTCACCGTAGAAAAGTCCCTTTACGCCGAGATTTGCAACATAAGGTTCATCAAGAATTTCTTCTGCGATTTCTGAATTTGCGAATTTCCAGAAGTGATCAGCATTTGAGAATGTATATGGAATTGTTATGAGCTTTGATTTGATTCCGCCGTAATTTGCAAGGCTGGCAGAAACTCTGGCAAGATGAATTGAACTTTCTGGAGTCATGATTGTCTTCATAACGGTTGTTTCATCACCAAGGATGCTTGAACACTGAAGGTTTACAGTAATAGAACCGTTTGAAAGTTCGTGTACTTTTTCTGCAAATGCCAGATCCATTTTACCTACTATAGATTCTGCTGGATTGGCTTCTGCCATAAGAAGTGTTACTGGAATGTCAGCTTTTTTTTTGTTCATGCAGGACATGAATGAAAATGCAACTGCTGCTGTTGCTATAAGGAATAGGGTCTTTTTCACATAGGCCTCCGCCGCGTTTTTTTTAGATGATTACATTTTAGCATAGGATTTTTCAAAAATCGAATGAATTTATCAACAAATTTTATAAATTTTACGCTAAAATGAAGAAAAAGTGCTGAAAGGGAGTTGAAGATGGCAGAATCAGATTTTATGAAACGGGCGATTGAGCTGGCAAAGCTTGGCAAGGGCTGGACGAATCCAAATCCTCTTGTGGGCGCAGTTATTGTAAAAGATGGAAAAATCATTGCGGAAGGTTATCATCACAAGTATGGAGAACTC
>JAGHUJ010000168.1 GCA_018064905.1 Candidatus Treponema equifaecale | reverse complement strand
TTCTGAGCATGTCCTGATCAACTGTCTTTCCAAAAACCTGCCGAACAAGCCCAGATCCCACCACTGTATGGGTCTTCATTATTTCAAATTCTTCATCATCCAGTCTTGCAGGCTTGTTCAAAATTCTGTCACTTACGGCGATTTTTCCAAGGTCGTGCATTGCTGCAGCGTTTCCAATAAGCGAAAGGAATTTCTGGTCAACTACATCGGAATGAAGTCCGTTGTCATAAAGATACTGGGCCAGCATAAGCACATATTTTTTTGTATTTTTTACGTGCATGCCGGTGTTAAGGGCACGATCATCAAGAATGGTGGCCATGCCGTCACTTACGGCATCCTGCATGTTCATAACGTCATGGTTTTTCTTTTCCAGCTGCTTCCACTGCTCTTCGACCTTTTTTTCAAGATCCTTTTTGTACTCATTGATTATTTTGGAATGTTTTACGGCTCTGACTCTTTGAAGAACACAAACCACAGCCAGAACAAAGCATAATATTGAAACAATTATAAGCGAAGTCATATATACTATTTTAAGACAAAAACGAGTCGAGAGCAATGAATAATTTCAGGGGTGATTTTTTTTTATTCTTCTATTATAATGTTAGTTTATGGGTGGAATTAATAAAGATACTGAAGGAGAAAAAGCTGTAAAGGCTAAGGCTTCTTCATCTAAAAAAAAGGTGGGTTCGACAGACTCAACCAGCGAGTCGAACAGTTCAACAACAAAATCGAAAACTTCAACAGCTGCTTCAAAAACTTCAGGCACAAAAAGTTCAAAAAGTGCTTCAAAGACTTCGGCTGCATCTGCTGCAAAAAAAACGGTTTCAAAAAGCTCTGCCACTGCGGTAAAATCTAAGAAACCGGAAGCTGGTATTGATGAGGACGGAACATTCCGTGCATGGGGAAACGCTAAGACTAAAGCTGCCCCAAAAAAAGCAAAGGAAGCCGCAACTGATGGATTTGTTCCAAAGACCAGCAAGGAAGAGACAGAAAAAAAACTGGCTGCAGCAAAGGCTATTGATCCAAATGCAAAGGCACAAGAGAAAAAAATCGTAGACTATGGTGATGATCAGGTCAAGCATCTTGATGCCCTTGAACACATTCGTCTTCGCTCTGGAATGTACATTGGCCGCCTGGGTGACGGTTCAAATCAGAACGACGGTATTTATGTCCTTGTAAAAGAAGTAATCGACAACTCAATAGATGAATTTATAGTAGGTTTTGGAAACAGAATCGATGTTGAAATAAAGGACAACCGTGTAAAGGTCCGTGACTTTGGCCGCGGTATTCCTCTTGGAAAAGTTGTGGACTGTGTTTCTCAAATCAACACCGGTGCAAAATACAACGACGATGTTTTTCAGTTCTCTGTTGGTATGAACGGTGTCGGTACAAAAGCCGTGAATGCCCTTTCTTCATATTTCCGCGTAATTTCCATCCGTGACGGAAAATGTGTAGAAGCTGTATTTGAAAAAGGAAAAATCAAGTCGAACAAGGCTGGTACTGTAAAACCTGGCACAAAAAACGGTACTTATTTTGAATTCGTGCCGGATGAGAGCATTTTCGGAAAATATTCATTTAATATGGAATATCTTGAAAAGAGAATGTGGAACTATGCCTATTTGAACACAGGGCTTACGATTCACTTCAACGGTCAGGATATTTCTAGCCAGAATGGATTGCTGGATTTGCTTCAGAAGGAACTGGAATCCGAGACAATATACCCAATCGGTCACTACAAGGGCGAGCATCTTCAATTTGCCTTTACTCATACAAACGCTTATGGTGAAAACTATTTTTCATTTGTAAACGGACAGCACACTTCTGACGGTGGTACTCACCAGAACGCTTTCCGAGAAGGCTTTATCAAGGGCGTAAATGATTTTTTCCAGAGCAGCTACAAATCGGAAGACATTCGTGAAGGTATTACAGCGGCTGTTCTCGTAAAAGTCAAGGAACCTATTTTTGAAAGCCAGACAAAGAACAAGCTGGGAAATACTGATATCCGTCAGTGGATTGTTGCAGAAACTCAGTCCGGGCTGGATGACTGGCTTCACAAAAACCCAAAAGCTGCAGAAGCATTGAAGGCCAAGATTGAAGCAAATGAAAAGCTCAGAACAGATTTGTCCGCAGTAAAAAAACAGGCCAAGGAAAATGCAAAGAAAGTAAGCATCAGAATTCCAAAGCTTGATGACTGCCGCTTCCATCTTGAAGACGGCAAAAAAGGTGAAGAATCTATGATCTTCATTACAGAGGGACAGTCTGCTTCCGGTTCTATTACCCATGCAAGAGATGCAAATTATCAGGCAATCTTCAGTCTTCGTGGTAAGCCGGAGAATATGTTCGGAAAAAAACAGAGCGACATTTACAAAAATGACGAGCTCTACCAGCTTATGATGGCACTTGGAATTGAAACCTCTGTAGAAAATCTCAAATATTCAAAAATTGTAATCGCAACCGATGCCGATAACGACGGTTTCCATATCCGAAACCTGCTTCTCACATTCTTCCTGGGCTACTTTGAGGAACTGGTAACCAGCGGACGGGTATGGATTCTGGAAACACCTCTGTTCCGTGTGCGCAACAAAAAAGAAAACATCTACTGTTACAGTGAAAAGGAACGTGATGCGGCCCAGGTTAAATTGGGAAAAGGTTCAGAGACAAGCCGATTCAAAGGTCTTGGTGAAATCAGCGGCGACGAGTTCAAGCAGTTCATCACTCCTGACAAGATTCGTCTGACACCTGTAGAAATCAGCCAGCTGAAAATAATCCCTCAGCTTCTGGCCTTCTATATGGGAAAGAATACACCGGAACGCAGACAGTTCATTGAACAGAACTTGCTGTCAAATTCTGAAATCGATGCATAAGAGGAAAAACTATGGCTTTTGTTAAAAATTTATTTGATAAAAACTTTATTGAGTACGCTTCTTATGTAATCCGTGACCGTGCCATTCCTGATCTGGAAGACGGTCTCAAACCGGTTCAGCGACGTATTCTTCACACTCTGTTCACAGTGAACGATGGTTATTTCAAAAAAGTTCAATACATCGTTGGCCGAACAATGGAATATCATCCACATGGCGACGCTTCAATTTATGGTGCTCTGGTAAACCTTGCAAACAAAGAACTGTTCATGGACAAGCAGGGAAACTTTGGTAACAAATACACTGGTGACGGTGCTTCTGCCGGACGTTATATTGAATGTCGAATCAACAGCATTGCAAAAGAAATTCTTGTAACAAACAAGGCAATCACAAAATATGTTCCAAATTACGACGGACGAAGTGAAGAGCCTGAAGTTTACCGTTCAAAGCTTCCAATAACATTGCTCATTGGTGCTGAAGGAATTGCAGTCGGTATGAGCACAAAGATTCTTCCATATAATTTAAAGGAAGTGCTTGATGCCGAGATAAAATGTCTTAAAGGCGAAGATTTTGAAATCTATCCGGATGCTTCAACCGGCGGACTTATTGATGTTTCAAACTACAATGACGGAAACGGAAAAATTGTAACCCGTGCAAAATTTGATACCAGCGATGAAAAACGAATCATAATCACGGAGCTTCCACTGGATTCAAACGCAAAGGCACTTCTTGAATCAATCGACTCAGCTTACAAGGCCGGTAAGATTAAAATCAGTTCCGTGGACAACTTCACAACTGACCACTGTAACATTGAAATCAAGCTTCCTCGCGGCGTTTATTCAAAGGACGTAATCGATCAGCTCTACGCATACACAGATTGCGAAAAATCAATTGCCTGCCAGATGCTGGTTATCAAGGACAACATGCCTGTTCAGATGACCGCAAAGGAAGTTGTAAAATATTATGCACAGAAGCTTACAGGAATTATTAAGGATGAGCTGGAATGGGAAAAGGCTCAGCTTACAGAAAAGCTTCATCTCCGCACACTTGAAAGAATCTTCATTGAAGAAAGAATTTACAAGCAGATTGAGGAAATGAAGACTGCAGAGGCTGTTTCAAAGGCCGTAAAGCAAGGTTTCATTCCATTTAAAGAAGAACTTATTCGCGAAGTTTCAGACGAGGATGTTGAGCACCTGCTTCAGATTCCTATCCGCCGCATTTCTCTTTACGACATCAACAAGAACCGTGCAGAAGTAAAGGAAATCAATGCCAAGCTCAAGGAAATCGCAAAGAAGCTTAAGCATCTTACAGACTGTGCTGTGGATTATCTTGATGACATGCTGGCAAAATTTGAAAAGATCAGTCCAGACCTGCTTAAGCGCCACACAACCATCAAAAAATTCAATGCCGTGGACGTTAAGGCGGTTGCAAAATCTGATTTGAGTTTGCGCTACGATGAAAAGGGCTATCTTGGAACAAATGTTTCCGGCGGAACTGAAATAATGAAGGTTTCACCTTATGACAGAGTTCTCTACGTGCGCAAAAACGGTATGTACACTGTTACCGATGTTCCAGAAAAGGTCTTCATCGACAAGGGAATGTGGTACTGTCAGGTTGCAGAAAAAGAAATCATAAATTCTGTGCTGTTTACAGTGATTTTCCGTGACCCACAGACAAAAATTGCTTCAATTAAGCGATGCCGAATTCCAAGCTGGATCATGAACAGGGACTATTTCCTTGCGCCAGAAGGAATGGAAGTTCTGCACATCGACACCCGGGAAAAATTCACATTTACTCTGAACTATGAGCAGAAGCCTCGCGTTAAGATTACAGAAGAAAAATTCAAGGCTGAAGATTTTGAAGAAAAGGGACTTAAAACTTTGGGTGTAAGACTTGCACCAAGAGAAGTTGAATCCATTAAAGTTGACGGCATACAGCTGGAACTGGGGTTATAAAAAGTGACGATAAAGCAATTGATGGTTCGATTGAATCAGGTTACAAACAAGAATGTTGGAAAAGTGATCTACGCGCTTTTCCTGATGACAATAATTGAATCTCTGTGCACTGCAGTTTTCATTACACCTGCAATGATGCTGTTTCAAAGAGAAGAATTCACCATGCAGACAAGAATAGTTTCCCTGGTGCTTCTTTTTGCTGCCACAATTGTGTATCTTACATTCCAGTTTGGTTTTGCCATAATGCTGCTGAGGCTTGTACGAAATGAAAAATCCAATCTGGGCTACATTTTTATGGGCTTCAGAAGATTTAACTACGCAGGAAAAATTATCTTTGCTTTTGGTGTAATTCTTGGAATTATTGCGCTGGTTGTGCGCTTCATTGCAAAGACCGTTTCTGTGGCACTGTTCAATTCAATGGTGGAAATGGAAATTCCTACAGACGAAGGTACTCAGGCAATTTTGCAGCTTGGAGCTTTTGCTGCGATTTTCTTTCTGCTCAGTTTTATTGTGCTGATTCATTTTGCCTTCGTGTTTCATCTTCATTTTGACAATCCAAAGCTTGGCGTTATGGAACTTTTTAAAAGAAGCGCCGTAATGATGAACAAAAAAGTATTCAAGCTCATTGGATTTGCGCTCAGAGCCGGCGGAAGAAACCTTCTGATTGCCATTGTTTTTGCGCTTCTGGTTACATTCATGCCAGGTGACAAGGAAAAAGGAAGTCTTTCAATTCTCACATTCCTCTTTGATCTGGTTTATTTCATCAATCTTTATACGGCTCTGGTCAAATTCTACTTTACAGTGCCAGTTATGTACGAAGCAATTCTTCATCCGCCGATTGAAATTGAAATCATACTGGAACCGGAAGAAACCGAACAAAATGAAAGTTCCAACTAAAACCGCCGCAACTGAACAGATTATAAAAGGCTCACGATTTCTTTCAGAAAGCTTTGTTATTTCTGGACAGGCCGAAGTTCGTGAAATAATCAAATCGCAGAAACAAAAATATGCAGATGCCACACACGTCTGCCACGCATTCATTTCCGGGAAAAATGCCGAAGTAATGGGAATGAGCGATGACGGTGAGCCGGGCGGTACTGCTGGAAGACCAATGCTGGACGTGCTTAAGGGCCGTGATGTAACGAACATTCTTGTAACAGTGACCCGCTGGTTTGGCGGAACTTTGCTTGGAACCGGCGGACTTGTTCATGCCTATGGTGACGGAGTAAAACAGGTTCTTGAAGCTACAGAATTCGAGGAACTGATTGAAAAATTCACCTTCTATCTGACCTGCGATTATCAGCAGTATCAGGTGGTTAAAAAACTCTTTGAAAATTACACGCTTTATGAAATCAAGGAAGATTTTGGCGAAAACATTGAAATTTCAGGACAGATTGCTCAGATTGATTTTGAAGAATTCAAGGCACGGATTTTTGATTCAACCAACGGCAAAGTAAATCCAGAAATTTTATAAAAAACAGTATTTTTAGAGATGCCAAAAATTCTTCCGCACTCAATCACAAATTGAATTTTGCCGAAAATAAAATCATGAAACTTAAAATTGCGATTATTTCAATCATTATATCTGTATTTGCGCCATCAGTTTTTGCTGCGACACCCGGTTTTGAAGTTGGAATTGGTTCCGGATATGTTTTTTATGGAAGCAAGGACATTCGTGAACGAAACAATTCTCTGGGAGACACAAATCAAATCATTCTGAATTTTGATGCAAAAGTTCTGTACCCATTGGAAGACAGCATCTACATTTCTTTTGGCGGTGACATGACTTTGGATGCCCGCTGGAAAGGCAGCAACCATATAAATCTTCTAGATTATGCAGGACTTCTTGGATTTAAGATTTATCCACACATTGCAGGACTTGTTTTTTCTGTGGACTATGCTCTGGGCAGACGAACTGATTTTATTGGAATTGATGATCAGGACGCATACGCAGAAAGTACAAGTTGGGGAAACGGTTTCAGAATTGATGCGGCCTACGATTTTTCTGTTCATACAAAGGGTTTTGCACCTGCACTGGGACTTTCCTGGAAAAATATGCCGAGAGGAAATTACAGAGACAACATTCTTGCAATCTACCTTCGGTTCGGAAGAAAATAAAATAAAAAAGCATTTTTTTAAGATGCCAAAAAATTCCTTTCACTGAATTTATCTGATTCATCTGAATTTTCTTGAAAATTAACTGCGCTAAGTGTATTCTTTAAAATAGAAAAAAATCAAAAAAAGGATTACATCATGCAGATTGTCACAGACGGTATCATTCCAGAAATTCCAGAAGCAGTAGACGTGGAAAACTCTCCAGCAGAACTTGGAATTGCCGTTGACGTTGGCACCACAACAATTGCAGTAAGCGTCTGGGCGATGGGCAAACGAAAGCATCTTTCAACCGTTGCCGAAAAAAACAACCAGATGCGTTATGGCTATGATGTAATCAGAAGAATCTCTTTTGCAACACGTCCACCGCTTACAGGTTCCTCAAATACTGTTGAAACAGGAACTTCGGCACTTCACTACTGCATAATCAGCCAGCTGGAAAAAATGTTCACAAAAGCTGTTTCAAATGCTGCTCAAAAATTGCCAAGGGGATTTTCACCGGTTGTAAAGCAGATTGTAATCACTGGAAACACTTCAATGCTCAGCTTTGTATGCGGAGTTCCAGTAAACAACATGGCAGCTGCCCCATTTGCCCCGGAAACGCTTTTTGATTTTACTGCAACCTGGGAATCAGTTCGCTATGGCACCTGCTGTCCTGAATGCACGATTTTGGACAAGCCTACTGCTGAAATGATGCAGGTTTTTGGTTCAAGCATTATTTCCCCAGAAACTGAAGTTTATTTTCCGCCTTGTATTGGTGCCTTTATCGGTGCTGACACAATCTGCGCAATGATAACTGCAGGATTCCCGGTTCCAGAAGATGAAGCAAAAAATTCAGATTTAAAGCCGTGGGAATCAAAAGTAAAAGCACCTCTCCTTCTGGCAGACATTGGAACAAACTCTGAGCTTTGTCTTTACATTCCTGAAACAGAAAATACAAAGTGCAAGATTTTGTGCACTTCAGCGGCATCAGGCCCAGCTTTTGAAGCTGCAAACATCAGCTGCGGTATGAGTTCAATAGAAGGGGCCATCGACAGCGTTACAATGCTCAACGGAAAAATCAACCTGCACACAATCGGAGACGCAAAGCCAAAAGGAATCTGCGGTTCTGGACTTGTGAGCCTTGCTGCGGCACTTTTTAAAAACAAATACATAGACAAGAACGGTGTGCTTTTGCGTGAAAAATCAAAATTGGGTGATGGAACTGACTGCATTGAACTGACACCAGCCGTATACATTTCACAGCAGGACATCAGAAACCTGCAGCTGGCTAAATCTGCAGTAAAAACCGGACTTCAGTATCTTCTGGGTCATTCACCAGAAACACCTGTATTCTGCATTGCCGGTGGCTTCGGCTCAAAGCTCAACCTGCACGAAGCCAGAGAAATCGGACTTCTACCTGCAGAACTGGACAAACGAACAATCCAGCTTGGAAATGCCAGCCTTTCCGGTGCAAGTGCATTGCTGTTCAGCAAATCCCTGCGTGCCAAAGCAAAAAAACTGGCAGGCAACTCAATCCAGGTGAATCTAGCCGCAGTCCCAAATTTCCAGGACAATTTCTTAAAATCAATAGATTTCTAGTTTAAAAAAAAGACCTCCGGCTCAAGGCCGAAGGTGACATCGCAACTCCAAAAAAACAGCGTGCCAAGGACGGCACGCCAACGTGAACTTGAGAGAATTTAATGCAGCAAAGCTACATTAAATTCTCGTTAGGACAGGATGTCCTAGAATTCCTGCTTTATTTTATCAGCATCCTTGCCGTTGTCCTTTTCTCGGATTTCTACGCGGCGGATTTTTCCTGAAATTGTCTTTGGAAGCTCCTTAACAAATTCAAAGATACGAGGACACTTGTACATGGCAGTGTTTTCTTTTGCGAATGTAGAAAGTTCAATCTCCATTTCTTTTGGATCTTTTGCGTCATATCCAGGAGAAAGAACGATAGTAGCCTTAACAGCCATACCTCGCTTAGAATCTTCAACACCAGTAACGGCACATTCCATTACAGCCGGATGCTGCTGAAGGATTGATTCAACTTCAAAAGGAGAAACACGGTAACCAGCAGTTTTGATGATGTCATCCTTTCTACCAACGAACCAAACGTATCCGTCTTCATCCATGTAAACGTTGTCACCAGTGTGATAAACGCCGCCGTCAAAAGCATCAGCTGTAAGAACAACATCCTTGTGATAGCCCATCATAAGACCGAATGGACGACCGTCCTCAACATGAATACAAAGCTCCCCAACTACACCAGCTGCAACAGGCTTGTTGTTTGGATTAAGAACTTCAACATTGTAAAGAGGATTTGGAAGACCCATACAACCAGGCTTAATTGGAGAGAAATCAAGGAAGTTGCCGCAGATGATTGTAGATTCAGTCTGACCGTAACCTTCATAAATCTTCTTGCCGGTCTGCTCAAGCCACTTGTTGTAAACTTCACCGTTCAAAGCTTCACCAGCAGTTGAGAATCTTACACACTTGCTCAAATCATATTTAGAAAGATCCTGACGAACCAGATAGCGGTAAACAGTTGGTGGAGCACAGAAAGTTGTAAGGCCATAGTGAGAAATCATCTCAAGCATTTTAGTTGGTTTAAAGCTGTTCATATCGTAAACGAACAAGGCAGTACCAGCCAGCCACTGACCGTAGAGTTTGCCCCATGTAGATTTAGCCCAGCCAGTTTCAGCGATTGTAAGGTGAAGTCCATCTTCAACAACACCGTGCCAGTAGCGGGCAGTCATAATGTGGCCGATCGGATAGTCAAAATCCTGAAGAACCATCTTTGGATAGCCTGAAGTACCAGAAGTAAAGTACAAGAGCATAGGATCATGATTGTGAGTAGCGGCAT
Source organism: Candidatus Treponema equifaecale (assembly GCA_018064905.1). Taxonomy (GTDB): domain Bacteria; phylum Spirochaetota; class Spirochaetia; order Treponematales; family Treponemataceae; genus Treponema_D; species Treponema_D equifaecale. The sequence continues at coordinate 6,437 of JAGHUJ010000168.1, read as the reverse complement.
CTCCAACAGGACGTGGGAATTCAGCAGGAAGACGTTCAAATTCCTCATGGAATGAAAGCCAGCCTTCACGATTTTTGCCGACAGTTACAAGATATTTTACAGTTGGTGATTTTGGCATTGATTTTTCAACTTCACCCTGAATGATTGGGTTGTCGTATGAAATAATCATTTTAACATCAGCAGCATTTGTGCGGTATTCAATGTCGCTCTGCAAAAGCTGGTCAGTTGCAGGAATAACAATAGCACCGATTCTGTGGAGGGCTGGCATCAAAATCCACCATTCCCAACGACGGCGCAGAATAAGCATTACAGTATCGCCCTTCTTGATTCCCTTAGAAACCAACCAATAGGCAGCGCGTTTAGATTCACGGGAAATATCATCAAAAGTGAATGTTTTTTCTTCGTCATTGTCATCAATCCAAACAAGAGCACGCTTTCCAGGAAAATCAGTAGCGTACTTATCAACAACATCATAAGCAAAGTTAAAATCAGGCTTTGTCTTTAATTTACAATTCTTTTTAAAATCATCATAAGAAGTGAATTCTCTGTCATCAATCAGAAATTCATGATACAAACTAGACATTTAAAAACTCCTAAATTTTGTTACTATATATTGTAGACCATATTTGTGAAAAAAGGTTGCAATATAACAAAAAAATTTGAAGTTTTTTTTTACAATGGGCGTGTCCCGGCATAAAGCCGGGCCACTGAAAAGTATCATTTTTGTCACCTCGACCGTAGTGGAGAGGTCTATAATCCATTATAGATTTCTCGACTTCGCTCGAAATGACAATTCATGGAGTTTTCAGCAGGCTCCATAAATCAGGGCCATCAAGGATTACTGTTTTGCTGCTGGCAGGTTTACGATTCCGCCGGCTGCTGTCAATGGAACATATTCTGGAACCTGTCTACCGTCCCATTTCTTGGCTTTTTCCAATTCAATTTCCAGTTCCTTCAGCTTGATTTCTACCTGATAGTTCTGTGCTACCTTTGAGTTGTAGTATGCAAGGGCATCGGCTTCAACCCGCTTTGCTTCAGCAGCCTTCTGAGCTTTGATCAATTCACCTTCGGCAGTCTGTTCTGCAGCTTTTTTTGCGGCTTCTGCTTCTGCAACCTGTTTCTGAGCATTTGTTTCAGTAAGCTTAAGATCCTGTTCTGCCTGACGAACCTGCTGAGTTCTGTTCATTGTTTCCTTGATGTTCTTGTCAAAATCGTCGCTCCAGTCCCAGTTGGAAATTGTGAGCTGAGTCACTTCAATCGGATATTCTGTAAGCTTTGCGTTCAATGAAGTTGTTACATCACTTGTGATTTTGTCCTGATTTTCTACCAGCTCATAGATTGAATATTTACCAACTGATTCCTTTACAGAAGCCACCAGACTTCTTGTAATTGCATTTTCAAGAATTGATTCACTGTATTTTTTTACTGCATCCATCAATTTTGTGCCGTCATAGCGGTAGAAAACTGTTACCTGTGAACCTACGGTCTGCATGTCCTTTGTGATTGCACCGTCTTTTCCAACTGAGAAAGTTACGTTCATTCCCTTTGGAACAATTGAATATTTCCTGATTGTACTGATGAATGGCGCATGATAGTGCATTCCAGGTTCAAGAACGTCGCCTGTAACTTCTCCCAATGTAACCTGAACCCCACGCTCATTTGGCGCAACAACTGTTACAGAAGAATATCCAACAACAGCAATGGCAGCCAAAACAACCATTGTAACAATACCTTTTCCAGCAAATTTCTTCATAAAAAAAACCTCACTAGCCAACAGCTATGGTTTCGACAAGCTCAACCGCCGCTGTTTTTTAAATTCATTTAGATAAATATACAGAAGAATTCACCAAAGGGCAAAGAGTTGCTTGACGGTTGAAAACTAATTTTGTATATTTTTAGGAAAGGAGTTGCCTGCGAAAGCGGCTAATCTCTGTGAGTTATTGATATAAGCTCATCTCGACTTGTCACTTATAGAGGTGAGCTTTTTTTTGTGCCCTAAACTATTTTTTCAAAAAAGTGAGCACTACAAAAATCAGTTCAATCACTGCAATGACTAGCATTGCAACAGAAATCGCTTCCATTTTGCAGGCCTCCTTTTCTTTGATAATTCAGAGAAAAGCTACCCTAAAGACAACTCCCTTTTAAATATAATAAAAGTCCACAGCAATCGGCAACAATTTTTTTTGATTCAATATCTTCCATTGCGAATTGCTATTTCCTAATTTATAATAAAATAATGTATCATTTTATCGTAAACATCCGCGGGGGCAGCGGGAAGGCTTTTCTTAAATGGAAAAAAATTGTCAGGCTCCTTAAAGAAAAAAATGTTGAATACAAGGCCCACATCACCCAGTATCAGGGACACGCCTCTGAAATTGCAAGGGAACTTTCTTCTGGAAGCGAAACCGTAAACCTTATTGTTATTGGCGGTGACGGTGCCGTAAACGAAGTTGTAAACGGAATTGCTGATTTTTCAAAAATAAGGCTGGGACTCATTCCAACAGGTTCTGGAAACGACTTTAGCCGCGGCCTTAAGATTCCTAGAAAAAATCCAAAAAAGGCTCTGGAAAAAATATTAAAATCTGACGGAAACCAAAAAATTGACTTGGGCCGCACAACGGTTCTTTCCACTGGGGAATCAAAACTCTTTGGAATCAGTTCCGGTTATGGACTGAATGCAATTGTCGGTACCAGCATCAATTCTGCCAGAATCAAGAAAATCTTGAATTTCATTCACTTGGGAAGCCTGAGCTACGCTTTTTACACTGTGCAGACTCTTTTTACAATGAAAACACAGTCTGTCACACTTCGTTTTGATGATGAGAAACCTGTTTCATACAACAAGCTGATTTTCATTGCAAACCAGAACAGTTTCTGTGAAGGCGGCGGCGTTCCAATGACTCCAAAAGCACAGATGAACGACGGTTACTTAAGCTTCTGTATGGCCGCAGGCCTTCCAAGAATTGTGACTTTTTTTGCTTTTCCAATGCTTTGCCTTGGACTTCATTCTGTTTTTCCTGGCTTTATGCTGAAAAATTACAAGAAGCTGGAAATTGAATCCGAAAGCCCAACTATCCTTCACACTGACGGTGAACTCATGGGAAATGTCGAAAAAGTAAGATGGGAAGTAGTTCCTTCTATATTAAATGTTTTGGTGTAGAAGTGTTGCCATATACATTTTTTTACAGATTTGGTAGACTGTTTCTGCTGGATTTCAATTGTGTGTTGAATTTCAGTTCTCTGGAGAGTTTTTCCAAATTTGGAAACGCCGAAGGGTTAAGACCATATGGGTTGATATCTCAGGCACAAAGGACAGAGCTAAAACAAAAGCTACATCCACTCTTTGGAGAGGAATTTTAAATTGGCATTGAAGCCGCTGGATTTTTTCAGTGATTTTTTCTGTCGGTTTAAATTCCTCTTATTTTTTTTAAAGGAAGTCAAAATGGCAACTTTTGATTCTATTCTCAACACCCTTGACGATATCGTTTGGGGTTTGCCAACTATCATCCTGATTTTGGCTACAGGTCTTCTCCTTACAATCCGTCTCAGGGGAATGCAGTTCACTAAGCTTGGCCGTGCGCTCAAATCAATTTTCCGCAAAAATGCAGGTACAGAACACGGTGAAGTTTCTTCTTTTGGTGCCCTTTGTACTGCACTTTCTGCAACTATCGGTACTGGTAACATTGTCGGTGTTGCTACTGCCATTGCTGCAGGTGGTCCAGGTGCTCTTTTCTGGATGTGGCTTGCTGCCCTTGTTGGTATTGCTACAAAATATGCAGAATGTATGCTTGCCCTCAAATACCGTGAGCGCAAAGAAGACGGTCACATTCTGGGCGGTCCATTCTACACAATCGAAAAAGGCATGAAGGAACTTACCGGCAAAAACTTCAAGTGGCTTGCAATTCTCTTTGCAGTATTTGGTGTTTTGACTGGTGTTCTTGGCATTGGTACAATCACACAGATCAACGGTATCACATCTGCCGTTAACAACGCTTTTGACCCTAACAATGCAAACATCGCATTCTCAATCGGCGCAAATTCTTACTCTTGGGCAACTGTAATTGCAGGTGCTTTGGTAACTGTTTTTGTTGCACTGGTTGTAATCGGCGGTCTCAAACGCATTTCCAAGGTTGCAGAATTCATCGTTCCATTCATGGCTGTAATCTACGTATTCCTTGGACTTTCTGTTCTCATCATGAACGCTACAAAACTTCCAGAAGCATTTGCAATCATCTTCAAATGTGCATTTGGCGTAAAGGCTGCTGCCGGTGGTGCTATCGGTTGGACAATCACTCAGGCTATGCAGAAAGGTGTTGCACGCGGTATCTTCTCTAACGAAGCTGGTCTTGGGTCTGCTGCCATTGCTGCTTCTTCTGCAAACGTTAAGGAACCAGTTGCTCAGGGTCTCGTTTCTATGACTGGTACTTTCATTGATACAATCATCATCTGTACAATGACTGGTCTTGCAATCGTAATCGCATTCTTTACTGGCAATGCTGATGGAATCGCTGATTCACTTAAGGGCGTTGCAATTACTTCTACAGCTTTCTCAACTGTTCTTGGTGGTGACGGTCACTCTGTTCAGTTCCTTTTGATGATTTGTCTCGTATTCTTTGCATTTACAACAATTTTGGGCTGGGACTACTACTCAGAACGCTGTCTTGAATACCTACAAACGGAAAAATGGGAATCGTTAAGGCTTACCGTGTAATTTACATCCTTGCTGTTTTTGTTGGTCCATACCTCACAGTTTCTGAAGTTTGGACAATTGCCGACATTACAAACGGTCTCATGGCCATTCCAAACTGTGTTTCTTTGATCGTACTCAGTGGTCTCGCTGCAAAAGTAACAGAAGATTACTTCAAGGCATACCCAACTTTGGAATCTGAGAAATAAATCAAGGTGGGGGAAAGCCTTCCCCTCGCTTCAAACCTGCGGTTTTACGCTACCCCTTCTCCTAGGGGCAAGCCCCTAAAACCCTTTTTTAGAATATATACATCTCGAAAATCAATATTGATTTTTCACTTCTGATTATATATATTACAGGTAACCGAAAGGTTATTGGGCTGAGCAATATGCGCTCCTGGTCCACCGAAAGGCGGGGATATACCCCGCCAATTTTTTTCCAGATGACCAGTTTGTTGATATTTCTGAAGAAAATAAATAAATTGCGGAACTTGCACAAAAAGCTTTTTACTATTATTGTTAAACAAATCGGGAGCTTTCAATAAAAGGCTGAGATAGAACTTCTTCGTTCTGACCGCAACTGATCTGGATAATGCCAGCGTAGTGAATTTAGTTTAAGGAATTTTAAACTCGTTCATCGTCGGTGGACGAGTTTTTTTATTTAGAAATGCAACTTGTCATTTCGACTGAAGCACAGCGGAATGGAGAAATCTATTTTAAATAGACCTCTCCACTACGGTCGAGGTGACAATGATTGAGTTGCCTGAAAAAAGGGAATTGCTTTATGCACACTGCTTTGACAATCGCGGGAAGTGATTCTTGCGGAGGCGCCGGAATTCAAGCGGACATCAAGACGATGACCATGAACGGAGTTTATGCAATGAGCGCAATTACTGCACTTACTGCACAAAACACCACCGGCGTATTTGGAATTCAGGAAGTAACACCGGAATTCCTTGAAAAACAGATAGAAGCTGTAGTTACGGACATTCGGCCTGATGCTGTAAAGACGGGAATGTTGTCTTCTGCAGCCCTCATCAAAGTGATCGTAAACTCAATCAAGAAGCACAATCTTAAAAACATTGTTGTTGATCCTGTAATGGTTGCAACAAGCGGTTCAAAGCTGATTTCAGACGATGCTGTTGAAACCCTCAAAAAGGAACTTTTTCCACTGGCAACCGTAATCACCCCAAACATTCCTGAAGCTGAAGAAATCATAAGTCATTTCGACCGTAGCGGAGAAATCCATAGACCTCTCGACTGCGCTCGAGGTGACATAAATATCATTACAAATGAAACCGAAATGGAAGCAGCGGCTCAGGCAATCTGTGAAAAATACGGTTGTTCTGTCTTGTTGAAGGGCGGCCACAGCATAAACGATGCCAATGACTTCCTCTACGGAAAAAATCCTGACGGAACTGTAATCAGCAGATGGTTCAAGGGAAAAAGAATCAACAATCCAAACACCCACGGAACTGGCTGCACCCTTTCCAGTGCAATTGCTTCAAATCTGGCAAAAGGATTCACTCTTGAAGAAAGCGTAGAAAAAGCCAAGGAATACATTTCAGGAGCACTGAACGCCATGCTGGATTTGGGAAAAGGTTCTGGACCTATGATGCACAATTTTTTAATCAGAAATTGAGGATTTCGTCTGAAGTAAAAAATATTTTCTGTCATTTCGACTGAAGCTAAAATGTTTTCTGTCATTTCGACTGGAGTAAAAAATATTTACTGTCATTTCGACTGGAGCG
>JAGHUJ010000215.1 GCA_018064905.1 Candidatus Treponema equifaecale | reverse complement strand
GGTAGCAAGAAAAAGACAGCTATTGATATCATTGCTCTTCAGTGTACAGAATGCAAACGCAAGAACTACACAACAACAAAAAACCGCAAGAATATTCAGGGTAAACTTGAAAAGAACAAGTACTGCCCATTCTGTCGCAAAGAACTTTTGCACAAAGAATGCAAAGCAAAATAATTTGCTTAAAATAAGTTAATTAGGCTGCATTAAGTTGCAGCTTGATATAAATAGGCCTGTAGTTCAGTTGGTAGAGCATCGGTCTCCAAAACCGAGTGTCGCGGGTTCGAGTCCTGCCGGGCCTGATACTTCAGATGAAACAGTGAAAGCTGTTTCAAATTTTTATAGAACAGGGGTGGTTGAGCCTTACGAAACCTCACCTGTTTAATTTTTTCAGAGGATTACTATGGGAAAGATTTTTGGATTTTTTAAAGAGTGCGGTGCTGAGCTTAGAAAAGTAGTTTGGCCAACACGCGATGACGTAGTTTCATCAGTAAAAGTAGTAATCGTTTCTACAATCATTATCGCAGCAATTCTTGGTTGTTTGGATATCCTTTTCAGTGCTGGTATGAGCCTCGCTTTCTAATCAGGGGTATCAAATGTCAAAGAGCTGGTATATCGTTCAAACATACACAGGTTACGAAAAGAAAATCGAAAAGACACTTCGTCAGAAGCTTGAAGATGGTTCTTTGGATTCTGCTGTAGTTTCAGACATCAAAGTTCCACAGGAAGAAGTTGTTGAAATCAAAGACGGAAAGAAGAAAGCTCGCAAGAACCTTCTCCTTCCTGGCTACATTATGATGGAAATGGATCTTCCTGATATCGGATGGAAGGCAGTTTGTTCTGCAATTCGTTCAATTCAGGGTGTTACAGGTTTTGTAAGCACAAAGCCAAATGAAAGACCACGTCCAATTTCAACAGACGAAGCAAAAAATATCCTTCAGAAATCTGGTGATATCAAAGGTGACAAAGCAGTTCGCATCAAGCAGATTTACTCTGTTGGCGATCAGGTTAAAATCAATGAAGGACCATTTGCATCATTCAGCGGTGCAGTTGAAGAGGTTTACGCAGATAAGGCTAAGCTTCGCGTAATGGTTCAGATCTTTGGCCGTGCGACACCTGTAGAAGTAGACCTTACACAGGTTGAAAAATTAGTTCAGTAGTTCTGAACTGCATTTAATTAGAAAAATAAAGCTGCATCAAGTTTCGCTTGGTGCGCTTCTGTTTTTTGGGAGGAATGCAAGTCCGTTGGACAGAGGCATTCCGCTAGGGAAACGCTTATTTGGCGAATCTCACCACCAACAAAAGGAGCTATAAAATGGCTGCAAAAAAAATTGTAGAAGTGTTCAAAATTCAGGCACCTGCTGGAGCTGCAACTCCTGCTCCACCAATTGGACCAGCTCTCGGACCTAAGGGTGTTTCTGCACCACAGTTCTGTCAGCAGTTCAATGACCGAACAAAGAACATGGAAAAAGGTCTTATCATCCCTGCTGTAATTACAGTATATGCTGATAAGTCATTCACATTCATCCTCAAGACTCCACCAGCTGCTGTTCTTATCAAGAAAGCACTCAAGCTTGAAAAGGGTTCAGGAAACCCTCTTCGCGACAAAGTTGGTAAGCTTACACAGGCTCAGCTTGAAGAAATCGCAAAGACAAAGTTGCCAGATGTTAATGCTAACGATTTGGAAGCTTGTAAAAAAATCATCGCTGGTACTGCACGCAGTATGGGCGTAGAAGTGGAGGCTTAGTAAATGAAACACGGAAAGAAATATACTGAAGCTCTCAAAAAGTTTGATCCACTTCAGTCATACGCAGTAGAAAAGGCATGTGAAATCGTAAAGAACGTTCACTTTGCTAACTTTGATGAAACAGTAGAACTTCATGTAGCTCTTAACCTTACAAAGAGCCAGACAGTTCGTGATACATTGGTTTTCCCAAACCAGTTCACAGCTGAAAAGAAAGTTCTCGTATTCTGTCCAGATGAAAGAGCTAAGGAAGCTCTTGATGCAGGTGCTGCATTCGCAGGTGCTGCTGAATACATCGAAAAAGTTAAGGGCGGCTGGCTTGATTTCGATATCGCTGTTGCTACTCCTGACATGATGAAAGATGTAGGTCGTCTTGGTATGGTATTGGGCCGCAAAGGTTTGATGCCAAACCCAAAAACTGGAACAGTTACAAATGATATCGTTTCTGCAATCAACGAACTCAAAAAGGGTCGTACAGAATTCCGTGCAGACAAGACAGGTATCATCCACATTGCTGTAGGTAAGGTTTCTATGGATTCTGCTAAAGTTGCAGAAAACGTAACAACTCTTCTTACAGAACTTGACCGCAAAAAGCCAGTTGATGCTAAGCAGGATTTCGTTCGCTCAGTATCTGTAAGCTCATCAATGGGTCCTGGCGTTTGGGTTAACACTAAGGAGGAGGCATAATCTATGGCTATCATGGCAAGAGCACTCCAGCCTGCTAAAACAGCAGCTATCGAAGAAACAAAAAAAGCTTTTTCTGAATACAATGACTTCATCTTCGCTGAATACCGTGGTTTGACAGTTGCTCAGATTACAGCACTTCGCAACAAGCTCCGTGAACACGAAGCTCCATTGAAGGTTGTAAAGAACAACTTCGCTCGCGTTGCTTTCGAAGAAATGAAGATCGAAAATGTTGCAGATTATCTTACTGGCCCAACAGCAGTTGTAATGGCTAAAGAAGACAGCAACGAAGCAGCAAAAGTTCTTTTCGATTTCGCAAAAGACAATGAAGCCCTCAAAATCAAGGGTGGATACATCCAGAACGAAGTTTACGATGCAGCAAAAATCGAAGCTTACTCAAAAGTTCCTGGAAAGAAACAGCTTATCGCTATGCTCATGTCTACAATCAACGGTCCAGTTCAGAAACTCGCCGCTACATTGCAGGCTTATGTGGATAAGAAATCAGAAGAAGGTGCTAACTAATTTAGCTCTTTGACTGAGGCGGGGTCAGGCTTCATTGCTGTCGACTGTCCCTGCAAACTTATATAAAGTGCGGAACTATCAGAACAGTTTGCTCTGACTGCACTAAACAATAGTTCAATAAAAATTATTGAACATGCCAATTTAGGAGAAGATAATATGGCAGCTCTCACAAATGATCAGATTCTTGACGCAATCGCATCAATGACAGTTCTCGAAGCATCAGAACTCGTAAAAGCAATGGAAGAAAAATTCGGCGTTACAGCAGCAGTTGCTGTAGCAGCAGGTCCAGCAGCAGCAGGTCCAGCAGCTGAAGAACAGACAGAATTCACAGTTACATTGGATTCATTCGATGCAGCTAAAAAGATCGCTGTTATCAAAGCAGTTAAAGAAATCCTCGGTCTCGGCCTTGGTGAAGCTAAAACTCTCGTTGAAGGTGCTCCACAGACTCTCAAAGAAGGTATCTCAAAGGCAGATGCTGATGATCTCATCAAGAAGATCGAAGAAGCTGGTGGTAAGGCTTCAAAGAAATAAGTTAATTGCTGCATAGCAATTTTACTTTTGAGCTTACGTGTAAGGCATCAAGTTTTGCACGTAAGCTTTCCGTGTTTTAATTATATTTATGTATTTTTAATTGCCGCCACGAGGGCAGCAGTTTTTAGCCTGAAAAGGCTTTCCCGCAGCTTGTCTGCTTTGTGCTGTGTCTTAATTTTTGTATGTCATGCAAACGATTCTGACATGTAGCAAACAGAATCAAGCAAAAATTCCCCAGGAGGGTGCTGATGTTCGCCAAAAGCAGAACAATCAACCGCAAGTATTACGGTAAGGAAATCAACGAATTCATGGAAATTCCTAACCTTATCGACATTCAGACTTCGTCTTACGAAAACTTCCTTCAGAAAGACAAATTGGACCGCAAAGAACCTTTGGAAAACAAGGGCTTGCAGGAAGCATTCACATCTACTTTCCCAATCGAAAGTCAGGATGGAGAAATGTCTCTTGAATACGAATTCTATGAACTTGATGAAGAAAACATCAAATTCTCAGAATTGGAATGCAAGCAGAAGGGACAGACTTATGCAGTTCCACTCAAAGCAAGAATTAACCTTAACTTCTTGAAATCAGGCGCAATCTTGCAGAAGGATATCTATCTCGGTGATATCCCGCTTATGACAGACCGTGGAACTTTCATTATAAATGGTGCAGAACGCGTAGTTGTTTCTCAGATCCACCGTTCGCCTGGTGTTATCTTCAACTATGACAAAGTAAAGAGCGTATATTCTTCAAGAATCATCCCTTACCGTGGATCTTGGCTTGAGTTCGAAATCGATCAGAAAAAAGAACTCATTTATGCAAAGATTGACCGCAAGAAGAGAATTCTTGGTACAATCTTCCTCCGTGCACTCGGATACAATACTCGTGAAGAAATCATCCGCTGCTTCTATCAGACAGAAAATATCACTGTAAATGAAGCAGAAAAAGATTCACTCATCGACAAAGTATTGGCAAGCGCTGTAATCATCTCTGAAGATGGTGAAGAAAAGAAACTTTTCCGCGCTGGTACAAAACTTCATCCACATGACATCGATGATCTCCTTGCTCAGAATGTTAAGGAAATTTGTACAATCAAATTTGATGGACGCTCACAGCCAGGCAATAAAGAAGAAGAGAATCCTTCACTTGACAGCGACATGATCGTTAACTGTTTTGAACGTGAAGACATTAAATTCACAAAAGAAGGTGCAGAAAACGAAGAGCCAACAAAAGAAGACGCATTGGCTGCAGTTTACGCAATTCTTATGCCAGGTGAACCAATCACAGTTGAAAATGCTGAAAGAGACTTGACTTCTATGTTCTTCAGCATCCGCCGCTATGACTTGGGACGCGTTGGTCGCTACATGTTGAACAAAAAGTTCAATTATGAAACACCTTATGAAGATTTCACTCTTGTAAAGGAAGATATCATCCGTACAATGAAACAGCTTATCAATGTTTACTCAGGATATGCTAAGATTGACGATATCGACCACCTTGGTAACCGCCGTATCCGTTCTGTTGGTGAATTGATGACAAATGCCCTCAAAACAGCCTTCAGTCGTATGGAACGCATTGCAAAGGAAAGAATGAATCTTAAAGAAACTGAGACTATGAAGCCTCAGGATCTTATTTCAATCAAACCAATCGTTGCAGCAATCAAAGAATTCTTTGGTTCTTCACAGCTTTCACAGTTCATGGATCAGGTTAACCCTCTTGCTGAACTTACTCACAAACGTCGTCTTAACGCTTTGGGACCAGGTGGTCTTTCTCGTGACCGTGCCGGATTCGAAGTTCGTGATGTACACTATACTCACTATGGACGCATGTGCCCTATCGAAACTCCTGAAGGTCCAAACATCGGTTTGATCGTTTCCCTTGCTATTTATACTCGTGTAAATGACTACGGCTTCCTTGAAGCTCCATTCCGCAAAGTAGAAAATGGTAAGGCAACAGACAAAATTGAATGGCTTTCTGCTACAGATGAAGACCGCTACTATGTAGGTCAGATTGCAGAAGGTATGAAAGAAGACGGATCATTCCCTAGTGAAATGGTTTCTTGTCGTCACCAGGGTGATTACAATACTCGTTCTGCTAAAGACATTCAGTACATGGACGTATCTCCACGTCAGGTAATTTCTGTATCAGCTTCATTGGTTCCATTCCTTGAACACGATGACGCCAACCGTGCGCTCATGGGTTGTAACATGCAGCGTCAGGGTGTACCACTTCTTTTCCCAGAGCCACCTTATGTTGGTACTGGTATGGAAAAGAAAGCAGCTTATGACTCAGGTGTTCTTATCAAGGCTAAGCATGCAGGTGAAGTTGTTTACGTTGCAAGTGATTTGATCAAGATTAAGCCTGCTGATTCAGATGTTCTTGATGAATATCCATTGCTCAAATATCAGAGAACTAACCAGGATACATGTTATCACCAGAGACCAACTGTAGAAGTTGGAGAAAAAGTTGAAAAGGGTGCTGTTCTTGCCGACGGTCCTGCAACATTCAATGGTGAACTTTCACTTGGTCGTAACCTTCTCGTTGGTTTCGTACCTTGGAACGGTTACAACTACGAAGACGCCGTACTTATCAGCCGCCGCGTAGTAAAAGAAGACATGTATACTTCTATCCATATTAAGGAATTCCCTGTTGAAATTCGTGAAACAAAGCTTGGACCTGAAAAGATCACTCGCGATGTTCCAAACACAGCAGAAAAGAACCTTGATAACCTGGATGCTGAAGGTATCATCAGAATCGGTGCTAAGGTTCGTTCAGGTGACATCCTTGTTGGAAAAGTTACTCCAAAATCATAAACAGAAACAACTCCAGAATTCAAGCTTTTGAACTCAATCTTTGGTGAAAAGGCTAAGGAAGTTCGTGATACATCTCTCCGCGTTCCACATGGTGTTGAGGGCGTTGTAATTGACGTTCAGCGTATGAAGAGAACTGAAGGTGATGATCTTAACCCTGGTGTTGATGAAGTTGTAAAGGTTCTTATTGCAAACAAGCGTAAGCTTCGTGAAGGTGATAAAATGGCCGGACGCCACGGAAACAAAGGTGTCGTAGCTCGTATTCTTCCAGAAGAAGACATGCCATTCCTTGAAGACGGAACTCCACTTGATGTTTGTTTGAACCCACTTGGTGTACCTTCTCGTATGAACATTGGTCAGATCATGGAATCTGAACTTGGTATTGCTGGCCGCTATCTTAACCAGTACTTTGAATGTCCTGCATTCCAGACTCCTTCACAGGAAATGATTGCAGAAAAACTCAAGGAAGCTGGTCTCAGCCCAGACTCAAAACAGATTGTACGCGATGGTCGCACTGGTGAACCATTCGTTAACCCAATTTTCGTAGGTGTTATCTACTATCTTAAACTGCATCACCTTGTTGATGACAAGATGCATGCTCGTTCAACAGGACCTTATTCTCTCGTTACTCAGCAGCCACTTGGTGGTAAGGCTCAGTTCGGTGGTCAGCGTCTTGGTGAAATGGAAGTTTGGGCTCTCGAAGCTTATGGTGCTGCAAACACATTGCAGGAAATGATGACAATCAAGTCTGACGATATGAATGGTCGTTCAAAGATCTATGAATCTATCGTTAAGGGTGATCCACAGTCACCAATCGGTGTACCAGAATCATTCAACGTAATGGTTCAGGAACTCCGTGGTCTTGGTTTGGATTTTACAATTTATGACGCAAAGGGCAACAGAATTGCTCTTACCGAACGTGATCAGGAATTGATTGACAAGGCAAGTTCTGGTTTCGACAAGGAGAATGAAGATGCGTAATAATCGTGAAGAAAAAGATTTTGACTCAATTAAAATCAAATTGGCTTCTCCAGAGAACATCCGCGCATGGTCTTATGGTGAAGTAAAGAAGCCAGAAACTATCAACTATCGTACTCTTCGTCCGGAGAAAGACGGTCTTTTCTGTGAACGCATTTTCGGTACTACAAAAGAATGGGAATGCTATTGTGGAAAATTCAAGTCAATCCGTTACAAGGGCGTAATCTGTGACCGTTGTGGTGTTGAAGTTACTCACTTCAAGGTTCGCCGCGAACGCACAGGACATATTGAACTTGCAGCTCCAGTAAGCCACATCTGGTATTACCGCTCAGTTCCAAGCCGCATGGGTCTTTTGCTTGATCTTCAGGTAGCAGCACTTAAAACAGTTCTCTACTATGAAAAGTACATCGTAATTGATCCGGGCGACACAGATCTTAAAAAGAATCAGCTTCTTACAGAAGATGAATACAACGAGGCTATGGACCGTGGACAGTCATTCGTTGCAGGTATGGGTGCTGAAGCAATCAAAACATTGCTTGAAAACCTTAACCTGGATGAACTTGCACAGGAACTCCGTGACAAGATGATTGAAAAGGGTGCAAAGTCTGACAAGCGTCTTCTTAAGAGAATTCAGATTGTTGAGGACTTCAGAGCTTCTGGAAACAAGGCTTCATGGATGATTCTTGATGTTGTACCTGTAATTCCGCCTGATCTTCGTCCAATGGTTCAGTTGGATGGTGGCCGTTTCGCTACATCAGACCTCAATGACTTGTATCGCCGCGTTATTAATAGAAACAATCGTCTCAAGAGACTTATGGCTCTTTCTGCTCCTGATATCATCATTCGCAACGAAAAGCGTATGCTTCAGGAAGCTGTTGACGCATTGTTCGACAATTCAAACCGCAACCACACAGTAAAGGGTGCTTCTAGCCGCCCACTTAAATCTATTTCTGATATGCTCAAGGGTAAGCAGGGACGTTTCCGCCAGAATCTTCTCGGTAAACGTGTTGACTACTCTGGACGTTCAGTAATCGTTGTTGGACCAGAACTTAAGCTTTGGCAGTGTGGTCTTCCAACAAAAATGGCTTTGGAATTGTTCAAGCCATTCATTATGAAAAAGCTTGTTGATAAAGATGTTGTATTCAATATCAAGAAAGCTAAGATGCTCGTTGAGCAGGAATCACCTGAAGTATTCGCAATTTTGGATGAAGTTGTTCGTGAACATCCTGTAATGCTTAACCGTGCGCCTACATTGCACCGTCTTGGTATTCAGGCATTTGAACCTGTCCTCGTAGAAGGAAAGGCTCTTAAGCTTCATCCACTTGCTTGTAAAGCTTTCAACGCCGACTTTGATGGTGACCAGATGGCTATCCATGTTCCTTTGACACAGGCTGCTCAGATGGAATGCTGGACATTGATGCTTTCTGCAAGAAACTTGCTCGACCCAGCTAACGGTAACCCAATCGTACTTCCTTCACAGGACATGGTATTGGGTATCTACTACATGACTTCTATTAAGCCTAATGCAACAGGAACTGGAAAACGTTTCTCTAGTGCAGATGAAGCTACAATGGCAGCTGAAAACGGATTCATTGAATGGCAGGCACTTGTAAAAGTTCCAGCTCCAAAGGATTCATTCAAGGCTGGTGAATTCAAGGCTGGTGATGTAATCACAACTTCTGCAGGTCGTCTCCGTTTCAATGCAGAAATGCCAGATGAAGTAGGCTATATCAACCCACATATTTCTGAATCAGAACTTGCTAAGAAAGTTACAACAGGTATGGGTGATAAAGACCTTAAGAAGATGATCACAACTGTTTACCACGAAAAAGGACCTTGGGTTACTATCCGTATGCTGGATGCAATCAAGGCTTGTGGTTACAAGAACGCTACATTCTTCGGTGCAACTCTTTCTATGGATGACATCAAGATTCCAGAAGAAAAGAAGCAGATGGTTGAAGATGCAAACAAAGTTGTTGAAGGAATCATCGGTCAGTACTCAAGAGGTACAATCACAGCCGAAGAGCGTTACAATAAAGTTACTGATGTATGGCAGCGTACAAACGAAAAGCTTACAGACATCATGATGGATCAGTTCAAGGCTGATAAAGATGGTTTCAATACTATCTATATGATGGCCGATTCTGGTGCCCGTGGTTCTAAGAAGCAGATTTCTCAGCTTGCTGCTATGCGTGGTTTGATGGCTAAACCAAATGGAGACATCATCGAACTTCCAGTACGCTCAAACTTCAAAGAAGGTCTTTCGGTAATTGAATACTTCATTTCTTCAAACGGTGCCCGCAAAGGTCTTACTGATACTGCGTTGAAGACAGCCGATGCTGGTTACATGACTCGTCGTCTTGTTGATGTTGCACAGGATGTTGTAGTTAATGAAGAAGACTGTGGTACAATCAACGGTATCGATTACACAGCTATCAAGAATGGTGATGAAATCGTTACTCCACTTTCTACAAGAATTGCTGGTCACTTCACAATTGAACGTGTAATTCATCCGGTAACTGGAGAATTGCTCTGTGATGTTAATGACTATATCAGCGATGAACTTGCAAAGAAAATTGAAGATGCAGGTGTTGAAAAAGTTAAGCTCCGCACAGTTCTTACTTGTGAAGCTGAACATGGCGTTTGTGTAAAATGTTATGGAAAGAACTTGGCACGCAACAAGCTTGTTGAAATCGGTGAAGCTGTAGGTGTAATTGCCGCTCAGTCAATCGGTCAGCCAGGTACACAGCTTACAATGCGTACATTCCACGTCGGTGGTACTGCTGAACGTGCTACAGAAGATAACCGCATCCTTCTTAAGTATCCGGTAATTGTTGGATCAATCACTGGTACAAACGTTCCAACTGAAGAAGGTAACATGCTCTTTACTCGTAAGGGTATCATGATGGTAACTCGTATCATTGACTCTTACACAATTGCAAAGGGTGACAAAGTTGCTGTTCAGGACGGCGGAAGAATCCTTAAGGGTGGTGTTCTTATTGAAGGAAAAGCAACTGCTAAGGAAAATGGACGTGTAATCATCAATGGCGACAAACTCTATCTTGCTGGTAATGAACAGAAAATCGAAATTGCCAACGGTTCTACAATCATCGTTAAAGAAGGTGATGTAGTAGAAGCTGGAAAGATTCTCGGTACATTCGATCCATCTAAGGAACCAATCATTGCTGAAGTTTCTGGATACGTTCACTTTGAGGATGTTATCCCTGGAATTACTTTGGTTGAAAAAGTTCTTGAAACTGGTATGGTTGAACGCCACATTTCTGACCTTCACCTTGATACAAAACAGCCACGTATCCTCATTACTGATGAGGCTGGTAACGAACTTGGTTCATACTTCTTGCCTGCTGATGCAGTGCTTGATGTTGAAGACAAACAGCAGATCAAGGCCGGCGAAACATTGGCTCGTCTTCCAGTTGCTGCAGCTAAAACAAACGATATTACTGGTGGTCTTCCACGTGTATCTGAATTGTTCGAAGCTCGTAAACCAAAAGTTCCATGTATCCTTTCACAGATTTCCGGCGTAGTTAAGTTCGGAAACGTAGCAAAGGGTAAGCGTACTGTAATTGTAGAAGATGCATACGGAAAACAGTATGAACATCTTATTCCAATGACAAGACGCATGATCGTTCGTGACGGTGACAAAGTTGAGGCTGGTGAACAGCTCTGTGACGGTGCACCAAGCGCACATGATATTCTTGCAATCCTTGGTGAAAATGCTCTCCAGGAATATTTGATGAATGAAATCCAGTCAGTTTACTCTGCACAGGGTGTAGCAATCGATGACAAGCATATCGGTGTTATCGTTCGTCAGATGCTCCGTAAGGTTGAAGTAGTTTCTGTAGGAGACACAAGATTCATCTTCGGTCAGCAGGTTGATAAATATCATTTCCATGAAGAAAATGCCCGCGTTATTTCAGAAGGTGGTCAGCCAGCAGTTGCCCGCCCAATGTTCCAGGGTATTACAAAAGCAGCTCTTGCAACAGACTCGTTCATTTCTGCTTCTTCATTCCAGGAAACAACACGCGTTCTTACAAATGCCGCAATTTCTGGTTCAACAGATACATTGCACGGTTTGAAAGAAAACGTAATCATCGGTCGTATGATTCCAGCTGGTACTGGTATCAGAAACTACAGAGATGTAAGACTTTTTGATGATTCAGTTGATCTTGATGAACAGATGGAAGAAATTCTCCAGAGACGTCAGGAAGAAAAAGCCCTCGAGACTATTCTTGATGACCCAGCTTTGGATGCAGGTTCTGACGAGTAAAATCAGATTCCTGAATTAAAATAATCACAGGTGGCAGGGTGAAATTCACTTTGCCACCTGTTTTTATCAGTGAATTCAAGGGAATTCCTGTTAAATTCAAAGAAATTCCCTTGAATTCATTTTTTGAATTTTGTAAAATTATCAAACCTATCTTATATAGGTGTTTCTATGCATTTCTTCCGGAGTGCTGGCCGGAATTATATAGGAGAATAGGCGATGCCTACAATTAACCAACTTATTCGTAAAGGTCGTCAGTCATTAGCAAACCAGACTAAGGCTCCTGCTTTGGAATCATGTCCACAGAAGCGTGGTGTTTGCACTCGTGTAATGACTGTTACACCAAAAAAACCAAACTCAGCTCTCCGTAAGGTAGCTCGTGTTCGCTTGTCAAATGGAATTGAAGTTACTGCATACATTCCAGGTATTGGTCACAACTTGCAGGAACACTCAGTAGTTCTTATCCGCGGTGGTCGTGTAAAGGATCTTCCTGGTGTACGCTATCATATCATTCGCGGTACAAAAGATACTCTCGGCGTTGATGGACGCAAACGCAGCCGTTCTAAGTACGGTGCTAAGAGACCAAAGGCTTAATGGTAAATTAGGATAAAGGAGAATTACTATGGGAAGACATAAGAAATCCGTAAATCGTCCTATTGTACCAGATACAAAATACAATAGCCCGGTTGTTACAAAATTCGTTTCACGCATGATGTTGGACGGGAAAAAAGATACATGTACAAAAATCGTTTACAAGGCAATGGATCAGCTCAAAGCTAAGACAGAGAAAGATCCTCTTGAAGTATTCCTCAAGGCTCTTGATAACGTAAAACCAATGGTAGAAGTTAAGTCACGCCGCGTTGGTGGTGCTACATATCAGGTACCAGTTGAAATCAGAGATGCACGCAAAGAAGCTCTCGCTATGCGTTGGGTAATTGCTGCAGCTCGTGCTCGTTCTGGACACGGTATGGCAGATACACTTGCAGCTGAATTGCTCGATGCATTCAACTCAACAGGTTCTGCATATAAGAAGAAGGAAGATACACATAAGATGGCAGAAGCAAACAAGGCTTTTGCTCACTACCGCTGGTAGTTTCAACTTCTTTCTATATAATAGAGACCTCTGCAAAAAGCAGGGGTCTTTATGCTTTTAAAGGGCTTGCATTTATTTTTTAAATATTGTATAAATTATAAACACAATTTTAACTAATGTCGGTTAGTTATGTTCTTTGAGATATTGGGCGGACTTCAAGTTTTGTCTTAAGTCTGGTGGTGCCGTAAAGTTGGCAGAGGTTGCCTTCAGGTTTACTGCTCCTTTAAATCAAAGAAAAGTTTGGTGATTTAAGGGTTCCCGATTAGTCCTGGATTCCAAACCGTTTGAATTGATTATTTGTTGTTTATGCGGTGATTTCCGGAAAGGCATTTTGAATTAGATAAAATGCTTCTATCAAGCTAAAGCGGCTTGTTTTCCTTCCACTGCTTAAATTCAAATAATATATTAAATAGTGTGTCTGCGAATGCAACATATTCAGTTGAATAGAGTTGTGTTCTGGCTTAAAGTGCAACACATAAACATTTATTCAGCCGAACAGAAAGAATTATTCGGCAAAGGAGAAACACATGGCTAAGGAGAAGTTCGTTAGAACTAAACCTCACATGAACGTTGGTACTATCGGTCACGTTGACCATGGTAAGACAACATTGTCTGCAGCTATCACTGGTTACTGCGCTAAAAAGTACGGTGATAAAGTTCTCAAGTATGATGAAATTGATAACGCTCCAGAGGAAAAAGAGCGTGGTATCACAATCAACACACGTCACTTGGAATATCAGTCAGACAAGCGTCACTATGCTCACATTGACTGTCCAGGACACGCTGACTACGTAAAGAACATGATTACTGGTGCTGCTCAGATGGACGGTGCTGTTCTCGTAATCGCTGCTACTGACGGTGTAATGGCTCAGACAAAAGAACACCTCCTCCTCGCTCGTCAGGTAGGTGTACCAAAGATCATCGTATTCTTGAACAAAGTTGATATGCTCGACGGCGATGAAGAAATGTTGATGCTCGTAGAAGAAGACGTAAAAGATACAATTCAGAAATACGGATTCTCTGCTGATACTCCAATCGTAAAGGGATCTGCATTCCGCGCTATGGCTGATGATGCTACAGCTGATGATACAAAATGTATCGATGAACTTCTCGCTGCTATGGACTCATGGTTCGACGATCCAGTTCGCGATGCTGATAAGCCATTCTTGATGCCAATCGAAGACATCTTCACAATCTCTGGTCGTGGTACTGTAGTAACAGGACGTATCGAACGTGGTGTAATCAACCTCAACGATGCTGTTCAGATCGTAGGTATCCGCCCAACAGCTGATACAACAGCAACAGGTATCGAAATGTTCCAGAAGACTCTTGATCAGGGTCAGGCTGGTGACAACGTTGGTATCTTGCTCCGTGGTGTTGAAAAGAAGGATGTAGTTCGTGGTCAGGTACTCGCTGCTCCTAACTCAATCCACCCACACACAAAGTTCGAAGCTCAGATTTACGTACTTTCTAAGGAAGAAGGTGGACGTCACTCACCATTCTTCACTGGATACCGCCCACAGTTCTACTTCCGTACAACTGATATCACTGGTACAGTTGAACTCGAAGCTGGAACAGACATGGTAAAACCAGGTGACAACGTAAAGATCATCGGTGAACTTATCCACCCAGTAGCTATGGATGAAGGTCTTAAACTTGCTATCCGTGAAGGCGGTCGCACAATCGCTTCAGGACAGGTTACAAAAATCATCGAATAGTTGATTGATGGCAGGAGAGCTTAGGTTCTCCTGCTTAAGATCTTAGGAGTAAATAAAAAATGGCTAACAGCAAGATTCGTGTTAGACTTCGTGCTTTTGATGTAGAGCTTATCGATCAGAGCGCAAAATCAATCGTGCAGACAGTTCAGAAAGCAGGTGCTAAGGTTTCAGGACCTATCCCTCTTCCAACAAGAATCAATAAGGTAACTGTTCTTCGTTCACCACACGTAAACAAAAAGTCACGTGAACAGTTTGAAATGAGAACACACAAGCGCCTTATTGACATCATCGATCCATCATCTGATGTAATGGATTCATTGATGAAACTTGAATTGCCAGCAGGTGTAGACGTAGAAATTAAACAGTAAAGGCGAACTGCGTTGCAGTGTAGGTTTACTGTAAAAAAACGGTAACGGTCCCATGGATCTGGGATGGCGGCCGATGAAAGAAGGATTCGGGCGAATTCTTCTTATAGGAGTTATATCAGAATGAAAGGTCTGATTGCAAAAAAAGTAGGAATGACTCAGGTATTTGATGAAAACGGTAATCTGACACCAGTAACCGTG
>JAGHUJ010000211.1 GCA_018064905.1 Candidatus Treponema equifaecale | reverse complement strand
GGCTCGTTTTGGTAGGTCTGATTCCGTGGCATTCTGCATTTCCACCGTGTAGACTCGGTTTTTGTCCTTGGTGTGTACATCCAGTCGGATTGATTTTGCGGTTGGATCTGTCTCAAAATTTTTCTCGCCTTCTGGCGGCGTGATGTGATCGATTTTGATTTTTAAAAGGATTTCCAGAAGCCGGTGCAGCTTGTCCGGGTAGTGGGTGAAGATCTTATAAAACATGTAGCGGTTTGAGAGCGTGATGGTTTCCCAGGGCTGGAAATCGTCGAAGGTGTTGGTTTCTTTATTCATATGTCTCCTTAGAGGGAAATTCCTTTCATGACTGGTGGTTTCGACAGGCTCAACCACCGTAAATCTCTATGGCTTTGAAAAGTTCCCCCTATCTATAAATAAAAAAAAATGTTTAAAACGCGCAAGAAATTTGGGGAAATTTTGAAAAAAGTTGATAATTCTTTGTTATTTTTCTGTTTCTGCCTACGCCGGATAGGAAGGGCGAGCGCAGCGAGAACAAACGCCTGCGTTTGGTCGGAGGCGAAGGCCGTAGCCCTGGATAGCCGGAACAACGTGATTCAACTTTCCGTCCTGATTTTTCACTTCTCTCCGATTTGTTTTTTTAGTAAAATGTTGGTCTGCTGGAAACGGTTTTTTAATTTTTGTTTCTTTTTTTGCGGATTCTTTGGAATCGGGAGTTAAAAATGGTTAAATCTATGATTTGTCTTTGCCTTACTGAAAAAACTATGGCTGAAGACCTGAAGCTTATTGAAACATATAGAAAATTCATTGATCTTGTTGAACTTCGCGTGGATTTTCTTGAAGAGGATGAGCGCCTTAATATCCGTGAATTTCCTGCTTTGGCTAAAATTCCTTGTATTTTGACTATCCGACGAACTGTTGATGGCGGTCAGTTTGCGGAAGGTGAAGGCAGCCGTACGATGCTTTTTGCCCGTGCTCTTGCTTTTGCTGACGAGGACAAGTCTAAAAATTTTGCTTATGTTGATTTTGAGGAGGATTTCAGAATTCCTAGTCTTCAGGATGCGGCTTTGGCTTATGGTACTAAAATCATCCGTTCCTGCCATGACATGAAAAATCCTATCAAGAACATTAAGGAAAAAATCAAATCAATGAAAATTTCCCGATTTGAGATTCCAAAAATTGCATTCATGCCGCACTCTCTCAAAGATGTAACTGATTTGTATAAAGAAATGAAGGACATGAAGGGCACTGATCAGATTGTTTGTGCTATGGGGCCTTTTGGTCTTCCTACAAGAATTCTTTCCGACAAATTCAATTCTTACCTTACATACACAAGTCCGGCTGAATTGAATAAGCTTTCTGAAATCGGTCACATTGATCCTAAAACTCTGGACGAGCTTTATCACTTCCACGGAATGAACGGAAGCACAAAAATTTATGGTATTACGGGCTGGCCGCTTAAAGTTACTTCAAGTCCTAAAATTCACAACGGCAAATTTGCAGAAAACAGAATGAATGCGGTTTACATTCCGTTCAAGTCTGAGACTGCTGAAGATGCCTTTGAATTTGCAAATGAAATTGGAATGAAGGGCTTTTCTGTCACTATTCCGCACAAGGAAAAAATCATTAGCCATCTGTTCACTGTGGACAAAAAGGTTCAGGAAATTGGTGCCTGCAATACTGTGGTAAATCAAAAGGGTATGTGGACTGGCTTTAACACGGATTGCAGCGGTTTTGAAAAGGCTCTTCTTGAATTTACAGGTTTGGAAAATCTTAAGAAAAAGAAGGTTGCCATTATTGGTGCAGGTGGTGCTGCCAAGGCTGTGGCTTATGCAATCAAGGAAATGGGTGCTAAGGCCTGTGTCTTTAACAGAACTTTGGCAAAGGCCAAGTCTATGGCTGAAAAATATGGTTTTGACTATGCCACTTTGGATGAAAATTCTGTAGAAAAGCTGACAAAGTATTCGGACATTATTGTTCAGACCACTTCAAAGGGTATGGGTGCAACTGAAGAACCTAACGAGGACAACGATCCAATCTGGTTCTACGAGTTCACAGGCAAGGAAATGGTCTATGACATTGTGTACGAGCCTGAAGTAACTCCAATTATGGCCAGAGCAAAAAAAGCCGGATGCAAGGTGAACAACGGTTATACGATGCTGAAGTATCAGGGGGAAGAACAGTTCGCATTGTATCGCGAAGTTTATATGCATGAATAACACGTGGAGTTGATGTATATATAATTAACACAGTGTTTTGAAAATTTGTGGGACGCAGGCAAATAAAATTAAGGGGGAACCAGCAACGGAGCAGAGCAAAGCGATTGCGGAGTGAAAGCTGGGGGAACCTTGATTTTTTTGGCGTCGCTGGGACCCGCAAATTTTCAAAAATTATGAGGAGACTTTATTATATGGATCAGAAGGAACAGAAGATTCTGGCAGCTACTACTGCTGTCGACACTTTGATTAAGGACGGGAAGATTTTTTCTGGGATGAAAATTGGGCTTGGAACTGGCAGCACTGCTTTGCCTGCTGTTAAGAGACTTGCTGAAAGAATTGAAGACGGCACTTTGAAGGATATCAAGGCTGTTGTAACAAGTTTTCAGACAGAAAATTACTGCAAGGATCTTGGCATTCCTGTTTATACTTTGAATGACCGTGCAATTGACGGACAGCTGGATCTGGCTATTGACGGTGCTGATGAAATCGATCCAAAAAATAATTTGATCAAAGGTGGCGGAGCTGCCCTTCTTCTTGAAAAAATTGTTGCATACAACTCAAAGTTCTATGCAATCGTTGCTGATGAGTCAAAATCAGTTGCCACAGTTGGTACAAAATTCCCATTGCCTGTGGAAATCATTGGCGGGGCAAGACGTGCCGTTGAAAAAAAACTCAACGAAATGGGTGCAAAATGCGTTCTCCGTGACGGCGTTAGAAAATGCGGCCCTGTAATCACAGACAACGGAAACCAGATTCTGGACTGTACCTGGGAAGATCCAGTAGATCCAGCAAAAATGGAAGATGAAATTGCAAAAATCACAGGCGTTGTTGAAGTTGGCTTCTTCACAAAGCTCCGCCCAACAGCATTCATCGCCCATTCAGACGGAACTGTGGAAATCAGATAGTCACAAAACATTCTGTCATTGTCGGATTCAATCCGACAATCTCTTTTAAAACAGAGACCTCCGGGTCGAAGCCCGAAGGTGACATAATGCGTGAGTCCCAAGGTGACATGGCAGAAAACGACAGTTTTTATGGAGCTGACCTTTTATTTCAAAAGCTTATCCAATGTAACGTCTCTCTGCCGCCAGTTCTTGTCAACCTTAACCTGCAAGTCCAGCTCAATCTTATAGTCAAAGATGTTTCTTAGCTGCTTCATGCTTTCAAGGCGGATTGTTTTTATCATCTGGGCACCTTTTCCGATTACGATTCCCTTCTGACTTTCCTTTTCTACACAGATAAAGGCACGGCACCACATTTTGTTAGGTCCGCGCTGTTCCAAATCCGCAATCTGAACATAAACTGCATGAGGAACTTCCTGTTCAAGACGGTTGATGGCCTGTTCACGGACAACCTCGGCAATTCTAAAATCAACTTCCTGATCAGTGTAGAATTCTTCTGAATAAAGGTGAGGGCCTTCCTTTGCCATTTCATAAAGTGCCTTCAGAACCTCGTTGATTCCCTTGTCTTCCTTTGCTGAAATTTCAAGAACGCGTTTTTCCGGAACATTTCCCAGCTGAGCCTTTATGAACTTGTGGGCGTGATCCTTCATGGAACGTTTTTCATCAATTTTGTTCAAAGCAACTACGATTTTATCCTGATGGCCTTCAAGAAGTTCCACAATAAGTCTCTCTTCTTCAGCACAAGGTCTGGTTGTATCAATGATGTAGAGAATAAGGTCAGATGCTTCCAGCTGATCTGCAACGATGTTTCTCATTCTGAGATTCATTTTCTTTTCTGAATCATGGTAACCTGGTGTGTCGATAAAAACCAGCTGGCCATAAGATGTGTTCACAATACCACGGATTGCATTTCGTGTAGTCTGAGGAATTGCACTTACAATAGAAACCGGTTCACCGGTAGCAGTGTTCAAAAATGTGGATTTTCCAGCAGAAGGTCGTCCAATAATTGTAACCATGGCAGACTTAGGCCCAACAGGAGGCTGTTCCACAACAGCAGCTTCATTTGTCATATCAGAATTTTCTACCATCATATCAGCGGATTTACCTGTCATCTCGAGCGCAGTCGAGAGATCTTTTTCTTTATTTTCCATAAAAACAGTTTAATGAAATTTTCCAAAAGTAGAAAGAAGTCCAGCCGCAAAGAAAGCTCCTCTGCCAAACCAAAACTGACCTTGTAAAATTTAATCAAAATGACTATATCGAAAATGTCAATTTTTCTGTATTTTATATGCAAGGCCTTATACTAAAATATATTTAGAGGTTCATTATGAAAAAAACTCTTTTTGCGGCTTTGGCTGCTGCTTCACTTGCTTTTACTGGCTGTCAGAAGGCAGAACAGACTGAGCTTAAAATTTATTCAATCATTCACGACGAGGAAACAGAAGCCCTCACTAAGCTTTTCACAGAAAAAACCGGCATTCCAGTTTCATTCCTTCGCTCCACAACCGGCGAACTGGTTAACCGCGTAATTTCAGAAAAGGCAGATCCACAGGCTGACATTCTTTTGGGCGGTGCTTCTTCCTACCATATTAAGCTTCAAAATGAAGGTGCTCTTGAAAGCTATGCCTCACCAATGGCAAAAAATCTTCCTTCCTATGCTGTTGCTTCTGATAACTCCTGGACAGGTTTCTGCGTGCTTACATTGGGAATCGGTGTAAATTCAAAACGCTTTGCAGAAAAATTCCCTGGCAAAGAAATTCCAAAAACCTGGGAAGATTTGACTGATTCAGCTTACAGAGGCGAAGTTGTGCTTACAAATCCAGTTGCATCAAGCACTGCATACCTTTTTGTTCAGAACCAGCTTCAGAGACTTGGTGAAGAAAAGGGCTGGGAATATCTGGTTTCACTTTCAAAAAATGTCGGACAGTTCCCGGATTCAGGTTCAGCTCCTGCAAAACTTGTTGGTACAGGCGAATACGCACTGGGCGTTTCATACATTCACGCTCTGGCAAAATACCGGGCACAGGGCTTTGATGTTCTTACAGTTGCTCCTCCAAAATCTGTTGGTGACGTGGACGCAATCGCAATCCTCAAAAACACAAAGAATCTCAAAGCTGCACAGAAATTCGTTGACTTCATGCTTTCAAAGGAAGCCCAGGAACTTATGAGTTCAATCGACTTTACAATTCCTGTAAATCCAGAAGCAAAAGCAACAGAAGGCAGCGTCTCAATTTCCGAAGTAGACCTGATCGACTACAACACAAAAAAAGCCGCCGCCGAAAAAGACACAGTTCTTTCAAAGTGGGGACAACTAATAAAGTAGTTTGAAGTTTCAATATATATTTTAATAATGTGGTTCAAAGCAACGGAGCGTACAAACAGTCATTTCGAGCGAAGTCGAGAAATCTATATTTTTGTTTTCAAGAAAAGCAGCAGATTTCTCCATTCCGCTTCGCTACAATCGAAATGACATCGGAATTATAAATTGAAGTTAAAGATACTTTTCATCACAGTTATCAGCATTCTCGCCGCGTGGATTTTATTTCCATTAATCTGCGTGGCACTTACGCCGACCTTCCATGATTTTGCCTCAGTGCTTGGCTCAAATTTGTGGCAGAAGGCCATGCTGAACACCGTGATGGAATGCGTGGCTTCAACAGTGCTTTCAGTTGCAGTAGGCTACGGATTTGCATACGCCGTAATCAAGGCAGATATACCCTTTAAAAAATTCTTTGGTTTTATTCCCCTGCTTCACCTTATGACACCGCCCTTTGTTGGTGGACTTTCATTCATTCTGCTTTTTGGACGGCAGGGATTTTTCACAAAAACCTTGCTGGGACTGGATATAAGCCTCTACGGTTTTTGGGGACTTCTGATTGCACAGACACTTTGTTTTTTTCCAATCGCATTTTTGATTTGTTCCCAGACTTTGCGGGGAATGAATCCGAGTCTTGAACAAGCCGCCAGAGCAATGGGTGCCAGCCGTGCAAAAATTTTCTTTACGATAACGCTTCCACTTTCTTTGAATGGAATTCTTTCCGCAGCCCTGTTTATTGCAGTTTCAGTGCTTTCTGATTTTGGAAATCCAATGATAGTTGCAGGCCGATTCAAGGTTCTGGCAGTTGAAATCTACACTCAGCTTACTGGGTGGGTAAATCCAGGTGTCAGCTGTGTTCTGGGCTTCATCCTTGTGCTTCCTTCAATTGCACTTTTTCTTTTGCAGAATCACATTGCCAGAAAAGAAAATGCCAAGCTTGCATCAATCGGAGCAAAAGGTTCCAGTCTGCCTGAAAAAAAATCTTCTTCCATCACAAAAATTCTTCTTACACTTTTCTGCATCTTCATTTCATTTCTGGTGATTGCCCAATTCCTTTCAATCGTAGCAGGCTCATTGCAAAAACTCTGGGGAATCAACACAAGCCTCACCTTTGACCACATAAAATCCATTGTACGATTTGGCCGAGAACTTAAAAATTCCCTCAGCTTTGCATTGATTGCTTCAATTTTCTGCACAGTTCTTGCCTGCCTTTCTGCCTTTTTTGTGAACAGAACCAGCCTTCCATTCAAACGGATTCTGGACATCTGCATTCAAATTCCTGCAGCCGTACCTGGTTCACTTTTTGGACTTGCTTTTTCTTTGGCTGCCACAAGACTTAAAATTCACGCTTCATCACTTTTAATCATAATCGCCATGACTGTAGCCTTTCTTCCATTTTCCTACAGAATAATGACCTCCACAATTTCTCAGATAAAAACCACTTTGGATGACGGAGCACAGAGTCTTGGGGCCGGAAAAATTAAAACCCTGACTTCAATTCTGCTTCCATTAAGTTCCGGCGGAATTTTTTCAAGCTTTATCTATGATTTTGTCCGGGGAGTTGGAACCTTAAGCTCTGTAATTTTTTTAGTTTCCTTCAACACGCCTCTGGCTTCAATAAAAATCCTGAACCTTGCTGAACAAGGGGACTGGGGAAAAGCCGCAAGCCTTGCACTGGTTCTGACGGCACTGACTTTTACGGTTCTGGCAACATTCCGCCTTGTAATGAAATGGAGAACAAAATGAAGACTAAACTTGAACTTAAAAATATATGCTATTCTTTTGGAGAAACCGCCGCCGTTAAAAATTTTTCGCTGGTTGTTGAAGAAGGAAGCTTTACCACGCTGTTGGGGCCTTCTGGCTGTGGAAAAACCACTCTTCTCCGTCTGATTTCAGGTTTTCTTGAGCCAAATTCAGGTGAAGTGCTGATTGACGGAAAAAATCAGAAGGGAATTGAAGTAAACCATCGCAAAATCGGAATCGTTTTTCAGGACTACGCACTTTTTCCACATATGACAGTCCAGCAGAATCTTCTGTACGGTCTGAAAATAAAAGGAACTCAAAAAATATCAAAATCCGAAGCCCAGAAACTGATTCAGGAAACAGCAGATTCCCTGGGAATTCAGGAGCTTTTGAACAGATATCCCCACGAGCTTTCAGGCGGTCAGCAGCAGCGTGTGGCATTAGGAAGATCACTGGTACTAAAACCTGAAATTCTTTTGATGGATGAACCGCTTTCTTCACTGGACACAAAGCTTCGTACAAAGGTTCGTGAAGA
Organism: Candidatus Treponema equifaecale; assembly: GCA_018064905.1. Classification (GTDB taxonomy): domain Bacteria; phylum Spirochaetota; class Spirochaetia; order Treponematales; family Treponemataceae; genus Treponema_D; species Treponema_D equifaecale. The sequence continues at coordinate 8,600 of JAGHUJ010000211.1, read as the reverse complement.
ATTAAAGGAAATTCAGCAGCAGCTTGGAATCACAACAATTTACGTCACTCACGATCAGGAAGAAGCCCTTTCCCTTTCAACAAAAATAGCAGTAATCAACAAGGGTCAGCTTTTGCAGGAAGGAAGTCCAAGGGAAATCTATTTTGAGCCTCAGGACAAGTTCACGGCAGATTTTGTGGGAAAGGCAAATTTTATAAATGAAAACGGCTGCACAAAAATGATTCGCCCGGAATGGTTTGAGCTGGTTGATTCATCATCAAATTTTGCCGCAGTTTCAGCTTTGCAGAATCTTCCAGCTGTGGCAGAGGATTTTTTTGTAGAAGGTAAAATTGTTTCAGAAGCATTTTTAGGCAGCAGAACCAGATTCCTGATTGAAACAAATGAAAATTCAGAAAAAATCACAGCCGATCTGGAAACTATCACCACCACAAACCTCAAAATCGGAAACAAAATAAAACTCCGCGCCAAAAAAATCCATACAATAGCTTCAACTCAACAGTAAAGTTTTCAATTATCTTCTCTATTTTTCACTTTTTTGCTATGATATACGATACAAACTTTAATGAATGTCTTGAATGCAAAATTGTGAGTTTTAATTAATGCAAAGGTTAAAACGAACGGAGCATAACCGAAGTTCTGACCTTACGTTTGTGAAGATTGGAATTTTGCATTCGATCAATGTATATGACGAGGCGAAAATATGGAAGCTATAACTTTACTTGTATTTCAACTGGCTGTAATCATCTTTGCGGTGAGAATTTTCGGAAAACTTGCGGCTAAGGTTGGAATTCCTTCAGTTCTGGGAGAATTGATAGCAGGCATCATAATAGGCCCATACGCCTTGGGAACAATCGGCTTCTTTGGATTTCCTGAAGGACTTTTTCCGCTCAACACAGCAACACAGGCCGTAAGCCCGGAACTTTACGCAATCGCACAGGTTGCCTCAATAATTCTTCTCTTCACATCAGGACTTGAAACAGACCTTTCTCTTTTCTTGAAATATTCAGTTTCCGGCGGAATCATTGGTATTGGTGGAGTTGTAATTTCATTCCTCTTCGGCGACATCTGCGCAATGATGATTATCAACGTGCTTCCAAACATTGCTCCATGTACAGGCTTTTTTGACAGCCGCTGTCTCTTCCTTGGAATTATGTCCACAGCCACATCAGTTGGAATCACAGCAAGAATTCTTTCAGACAAAAAGAAAATGGATTCACCAGAAGGAGTAACAATTCTTGCAGCCGCAGTATTCGACGACGTACTTGGAATCGTACTTCTTGCAGTAGTAATGGGAATCGTAGCGGCAACAAACGGTGGAGCAGCCCTTTCAGGAGCGGCAATCGGACTCATCGCAGTAAAGGCAATTTCAATCTGGCTTGTTGCAACACTTGTCTTTGTAATCTTTGCAAAATACATCGCTAAATTTGTTCGTCTTTTTGGCGGAACCTATGACTTTTCTATCGCAGCCTTTGGTGTAGCCCTGATTCTTGCAGGAATTTTCGAAAAACAGGGGCTTGCAATGATCATCGGTGCCTACACAACAGGTCTTGCACTTTCAAGAACAGACATAGCCCCAATCATTCAGGAACGAATGCACGGCCTCTACAAATTCTTCGTGCCGGTCTTCTTTGCAGTAACAGGTATGAGCGTGGATGTAACACAGCTTTTCAACAAGGACGTTTTGATTTGTGGTGGAGTCTACACACTTTTCTGTATCGCTTCAAAAATCATCGGTTGCGGTGGACCTGCCCTTGCATTGGGCTTCAATTTTAAAGGCGGATTCAGAATCGGTGCAGGAATGATTCCACGCGGCGAAGTTGCTTTGATTATTTCAGGAATCGGACTTGCAGCAGGAATCATTGACCAGAAATTGTTCGGTGTTGTAATTCTTATGACACTTCTCACAACCCTCATTGCACCACCAGTTCTTTCACTTTCACTTAAGCTCAAAGGACGAGGAACCCGCAAGGAAGCAAAAAATTCAGAAAACCAGCAATTCATATGGGACTTCAACGATGCAGAAGTAGGAAAACTTATTGTAGACATGCTTCTTCGTGATCTTCGTTCAGAAGGATTCTATGTTCAGATGATGAACATTTCAGAAGGAATCTGTCAGGCCCGACGCAGCGAAACTTCATACTCAATCTGTCTTGAAGGCAGTCAACTCAAAATTGAAACAGACGCAGCCGACATGGGCTTTATCAAAGGTGAAATTTATGAAGAAATGATTCGCCTGAATAAGTCACTTTCTTCACTCAACGCTCTCAAAAATACAGCATCCCTTCAGTACGGATTCGCAAGTCCAGAAAACCGAGTCACAAATTCAGTTACAAAATATCTGACCGAAGCATGTATCAGCACAGACCTCAAGGGCAACACAAAAAATGAAATCATTGAAGAGCTTGCAATGCTTCTGATTCAGTCAGGCAATGTTACAAACCGCGACAAGCTTCTGACAGAAATAAAGGCCCGTGAAAAAGTGATGAGTACAGGTCTTGGAAAAGGAATCGCAATTCCACACGCCAAAACCGATGGTGTCAGCGAAGTTGCAGTAGCAGTCGGTATCAAAAAAGAAGGCGTAGATTTTGAGTCTTTGGACGGACAGCCAGCAAAAATCTTCATTGCAATTGCATCCCCTTCATCAAATTCAGGTCCACACATGCGAGTAATGTCAGCATTCAGTGGCGCCCTCATGCACGAAGAAGTCACAAAAAAACTGCTGCAGGCCAACACTCCAAAAGAAATTATAGAAATTTTCAAAGACAGTAAAAAATAGGGCGTGCCGGCACCTGACGGTGCCGTCGGGCCTTTCAGGGCTCCGGCTCATCGCCTACGACCTGCTGCTTTCGCAGCAGTTTGCACTTCGTGCACCCTTACAGTCCCTCACGCAGGGGAAAGTTTCATTTCAAGAAACCATATTCGTAAACTTTTGCTTCTGCTGAAAAGACAATTTTCTGCAAACTGTTGTAAACAGTTGAACCTTCATTTTATAGCATGGAACTCTAATTAAGTTATTAGCTTAATGTAATCTCCCCTTGCATCCTCTAAAATATTCTACGGAAGGTAACCGTAACGGGTGGCTTATGCCTCTGAATTAATTTTGAATAAGGAGGCCACAAATGGACGCGAAAGACCTTGCAATGATTATCATTGCTATCTTAGAACTGATATTTGTAGTGCTCTCTTATTTCAAGAAAAAATAAGAAGGCAAAAATTAAGCTCACCTACGAGTGACGAATCCTAGGTGAGCTTTTCATAAGCACCACAGAGGCATAAGCCGCTTACACGGTTACCTTCTGATGTTTCAAATATAAATTATAGGTCATTTTGCGTCAAGATTTTCCTAAGAGTTTAAATTAAGTTATTAGCTTAATGAAACAAATCTTGTTCTAATGAATAAGAAAAACTCTAAAAATTACGTTTTTTTAATTTTTGTTAAATTTTATTTGAATTCACACTTTATTTTGCTTAACTTTATATTGTATGAGCAATCCAATAATTGATATCGAAAACACATCACTAAGATTAAAAGAGATTCGTGAACAGAACAACATTAAAATTTCTCAGCTCCAGTCTTTGTTTGGTATGATAAATCCACAGTCTATCTATAATTGGGAAAATCCACAAAAAAAGAATCTTCCACGAATTGACAATCTTGTAATTCTTGCAAAAACCTACAATGTAAGTATTGATGATTTAATTGTTCTGAAGCAAGAAAACTCAGATTATATTTCTGTATATGAATATGCACCGTTTTTTACCTCACAAAATACAGTTTCATTTCTAAACGAAAATGCTTCACAAAAAACGATACAAGCTTTAAGCAAGTTTTATAAGATAACGTTATTAAGCTATTAGTTTAATAAGAGAATTTTCATTTATTTCCGATAACCACAAAAAAAGAGCAGTTTGCACTTCGTGCACCCTTACAGTCCCTCACGCGTCCAGCATTCAACATTTTTATGACATTCCTTTGAATTTATTCTAAAATAACCATATGTTACTTTCAGAATCAGAAAAAAATTCCCTTTTGGAACGATTTTTAAAATATGTAAAAGTCTGGACAACTTCAGATTCCCAGTCTGCCGACCAGAATATTCAGCCTTCAACACAGCGTCAGTTTGACCTTGCAAACATTCTAAAAGATGAGCTGAACCAGCTGGGACTTCAGGACGTTCAGATTACAGAAAAATGCTATGTCTACGGATTTCTTCCAGCTTCCACAGGAATGGAAACAAAACCAGCCTTTGCGCTGCTTGCACATATGGACACAGTTGAGGAAGTTTCCGGTGAAAATGTTAATCCACAAATAGTAAAAAAATATTCAGGACAGGTGATTGAGTTGAACTGCGGTGTTCGACTTGATCCAGCTACGGATGCAGCTTTGGCAGAAGCCGCAAAAAACGGTGAGACAATCATTCACACAGACGGCACAACACTTCTGGGTGCTGATGACAAGGCTGGTGTTGCCGCAATCATGGAAGCTCTTGTTTATTTTAAAAATCATCCGGAAACCAAACACAGCGCAATTGAAGTGATTTTCTCACCTGATGAAGAAACTGGTCACGGCATGGACAATGTTCCTCTGAATCTGCTTAAATCAAAGCACGCATATACTGTAGATGGTGGACATATCGGCGAGCTGGAAATTGAGTGCTTCAATGCTTTTAAATCAGAGATTTTTTTTGAAGGCGTTTCAACTCACACAGGGACTGCCAGAGGAAAACTGGTGAACGCTGTAACAATGGCTTCTTCATTTGTCTCAAATTTGCCTAAACATCTGTCCCCAGAAACTACGGACGGCTACCAGGGATTCATTTCTCCAATGTCTGTTGAAGGAACACTGGAATCAGCAAAGGTGAACTTGATTCTCCGTGACTTCACAAAACCTGGAATGGAAGAAAAAAAGTCTCTGGTGGATTCAATAGCTCAAACAACTGCAAAGATTTTTGGCGGAAAAGTTAAGGTTATTCACACACAACAGTACATAAATATGAAAGAAGGGTTTGACAAGAACCCTGAAGTTGTCGAAAATCTAATAAAGGCCTATAAAAAAGCTGGTGTTGAACCTGTTTTCACTCCGATCAGAGGTGGAACAGACGGTTCCCGGCTCACAGAAATGGGCATTCCAACACCGAATATTTTTACCGGCGGACACAACTACCATTCCCGCAACGAATGGTGCTCTCTGGAGCAGATGTGTTCAGCCTGCGAAATACTCATTAATCTTGGGAGTAACTAATGCACAAATATAGAATTGAAGGCGGCATTCCGATTCGTGGAACTATTGCTGCCAGCGGTAACAAAAATGCTGCCCTTCCTTGTATTGCGGCGGCACTTCTTACTGATGAACCTGTAATCTTAAGAAACATTCCGAACATCGAAGACACAAATGTAATGCTTCTGATTCTTCAGTCTTTGGGAGCATTGGTTGAAAAAATCGGTGAGCATGAATGGAAAATCAGCGCAAAGGACATAAACCGTTCAGACATTCCTGCAGAATTAAGCAAGAAAATCAGAGCCTCAATTCTTTTTGCAGGCCCTCTGGTTGCTCGTACAGGAAAAGCAATTATGCCTCCTCCTGGTGGTGATGTAATTGGCCGTCGCCGCGTAGACACTCATTTTCTTGCATTGCAGGAGCTTGGAGCGCGCATTTCTGTAGACGGACCATTTTCATTTACTGCAAACAAGCTTGTAGGAGCTGACATCTTCCTTGATGAAACTTCAGTTACAGCCACAGAAAATGCAGTCATGGCTGCTGTTCTTGCTGAAGGTCACACAACAATCACAAACGCAGCCAGTGAACCACATGTTCAGGATTTGTGTGAAATGCTGGTTGGAATGGGTGCAAAAATCGCAGGTGTTGGAAGCAACATTCTTCAGATTGACGGCGTAAAGAAGCTCCACGGAACTGATTTTGCCATTGGACCTGATTTTATGGAAATCGGATCATACATCGGTCTTGCTGCAGCCACAAAAGGCTCAATCACAATCACCGGCGTAAATCCAAGAGATATGCGTCCACTTAAGGTTGCTTTCTCAAAGCTTGGAATCCGATGGACAATTGAAGGCGACAAGCTTTCCGTTGCTGTTGGACAGGAAATGAAGGTGAACCAGGATCTTGGCGGCATGATTCCAAAAATTGACGATTCTCCATGGCCGGGATTTCCGCCTGATTTGACTTCAATCATGACAGTTGTTGCCACACAGGTTGAAGGCACTGTTTTGATTTTTGAAAAAATGTTTGAAAGCCGAATGTTCTTCGTAGACAAGCTTATCTCAATGGGAGCCAGAATCACACTTTGTGACCCTCACAGAGCCGTAGTTTCAGGTCCTTGCACTTTGCACGGAGACAAGCTGGTTTCTCCAGATGTGCGCGCTGGTATGGCAATGGTAATCGCAGCCCTCACAGCCCACGGAGAAAGCACAATCAGCAATGTATATCAGATTGAGCGCGGCTACGAACAGCTGGTAGAAAAACTCCAGTCATTAGGCGCCCACATAGAACGTGTAGAAATTGAAGATTAAAAAAAACGGGGCTGTCCAAAAAGTTCAAAAATGTCACCTCGAGCATGGTCGAGAGGTCTATAAATTCTTGTAATACAAAGAATTATGGATTTCTCCACTTCGGTCGAAATGACAAATTATTACTTATTAGACAGCCCCGTTTTCATTTCATTCAGTCTTATTCTTCTCCGGTTCTTGAAACAAAAATCAGCGAAGTAACAACCAGCAGTGCAACAAGCACCAGAATTGAAATAATCAGTGCGCCGCTTCCTGCCACGCTTACAAACACAAAGTTCAGAAGCTTAATCGTGTAGAACAAGAATTCAAGTCCAAAGTACAGGAACGATGAAATAATCGGCATCGTAAAAATCCATTTGAACTTAAAGAGCATTGTTCCCCGCATTCTGTAGTTCCAGGCAATGCAGGCCAGAAAAATAAATGCAATCAGAAGAACCAATGGATAAGTGATTCTATTCAGGAAGTCTGCATTGTAGATAACCCAAGGATAACCGTAATCCCGAGCCTTTGAAAGAAGCTTTGTAAGGGAAATTAAGTTCATTTTTTCAGAACCGATTCCGGCATCGCAGATCAAGTTAAAGTCACTCAGCGGCAGGGCAAGAACAGTATAGTTGAGCAGATCGCTTTCCGCAGCAGAATCAGCATCCAATTCATAAACCGGCGTGATCCTCTTGCTTCTGTCATTCTTTGTAATGCTTTCCAGCATCAGATAAGGCACTGTCTTAAACTCGTCCTTAATTCCAAACAGCTTTTTTGAATCTTCATCAAAAGTGTCAGTTTTCTGAGCCAGCATCTTTGCATAAGGAACATAAAGCGACTTCTGGAAATATCCTTCGTTGTCAAAAGTCATCATAGTAAAGCCGCGGAGATACTGAATCATTCTTCCAGCATTCTTTACAGGTGTAATACCACGGATAAAAACAACATCCTTTGAACCGTCATCGTGTGGAACTGCAAAATAAACATTTGTAATAGATTCAAAGCGTCGCAGATCCTCTACTTCATCAATAAAGAAGCACTGCTCGTTCACCCTGCTTTCAGCAATTGTAAGGAATTTTGAAACATCAGGATCACGGGCAGCTTTGTCACCAGTCTTGGAAATTTCAAGGAACTGATAGTAAGCCTCCACATTGTCTCCATTGATGAAATTCATGTAGGCATCACGCTTCTTTCTGAACAAAATCTGCTCTTCTGTTTCTTCATAAATTTTAGTATCAAAAAGATGGTTCCATGCTTCACTGGCAAGCCGCTGGGCTTCATCCAAATTTATGCTTTTTGAATTTCCAATTTTTACGGCCATATACGCGTAGTAGTGAGCATCAAACCAGTTCTCCTCTTCCATCGCCTTCTGAGCTTTTTGAATAAGAGAATAGACGGTTTCACCCTTGCTTTCTTTTCTTGGAACATAGACAAATTTTGGTTCTTCGGCCTTTACCTTGTATTCTTTCATTGAATTTAAGGCAGCAGCAGAATGTTCCTTTAAGTACAGGGCCTGTTTATCCTTTGGACTGATTTCCACAGCATTGTAAGAATATTCAAAAGCCAGATCCATTTTTCCCTGGTCGTAATAACTCTGAGCCAAAGTGATGAAATCTTTAAAAACTGCTGGCTTAAGCTTTTCCCTTTCCTGATAGCTTCTGCACATTGGCACAAAAAGTTCAGAAATCATTGTGGAAAGAAAAACAAGTCCGATTGAAGCAATCATGGTTTTTCTGAAATGAGTCATGATGCAAACAGAATATTTTACTCTGGCACGCTTTGAATCCACACCATATGCAATTGAACATCCAATCAGAAATCCGCACAAAATCAAGGCCGGTGCATATTCAAAGAAAAAAAGCAATCCACGAACTATAACATAGGAAGTCTTGGCTCCCGGCAAAAGCCCTGGAAGAGTCCTGATGGCAAATGAAATTCCCATGCAGACCAGAGGCGAAAAAAGTGCATAGCCAAATGTGATTATAAAAGTTTTTTTCATTAGTCCGCCTCCTCAACCACTACAACTTCACCGTTTTTTATTATTTAAATCGACATCACAATTCCAAAAAGATTAAAAACGACTGCAACTATAAGAT
>JAGHUJ010000223.1 GCA_018064905.1 Candidatus Treponema equifaecale | reverse complement strand
ACTTTACTGTTACCTGGTTCGGCCATTCTTCTTTTTTGATTCAAATGAATGGAAAGAACATTCTCTTTCATCCAGTTTTTTCAGACATGATTTCGCCAGTTTCCTTTACAGGAGTCAGAAAATTTACAACAGCACCAGTTAAAATTTTTGAACTTCCTGAAATTGATATTCTGATTCTTTCCCACGACCATTACGACCACCTTGATTACAAGTCCATTCTTGAACTGGATCCAAAGGTAAAGCAATATGTTGTGCCCCTGGGTGTGGAAAACCATTTGAAAAAATGGAAAATTGCCAGAGAAAAAGTAAAGGAAATGGCATGGTGGGAAGAAACTGAATTTGAAGGACTTAAAATTTCCTGTACGCCTGCAAGACATTTTTCAGGCCGCTGGATTACCGGAAGAAATGAAACCTTGTGGTGCAGCTGGGTTTTAAATGACGGAAAGAGACAGGTTTTTGAAAACGGAGATTCAGGTTATGGAAGCCATTACAAACAGATTTCTCAAAAGTTCGGCGGCTTTGATTTTGCTCTTATGGAATGTGGTCAGTACAATGTTCGATGGCCTCAGATTCATTCTTTTCCAGAGGAAGCCGTAGCTGCAATGAATGAAATTGGTGCAAAACTTGTGATGCCAGTTCATTGGGGAGCTGCAATTCTTTCAGACCACGGCTGGGATGATTCGCCAGAAAGGTTCGTCCGTGCCGCAGAAAAAGAAAATTTAACTACAATAACACCGTTTATGGGTCAGACCGTGAATTTTAACGATGAAGAAAGTTTGAATTCAGTGACAAAGAATTACTGGTGGCGGGAAATAGAATAGAATAGAATTATACTTTGTTTTCTCTCAGAACCTTTCTGATCAGAATCAAGGCTATTGCACCTGCTATAAGGCCCGTGCAGCCGTTTGAAATCAGCATTGAAATACCTACCGCACTGGTTCCAAGCTTAGCCTTGAGTCCTGCCACATTCATAAAAATCAAAAGTGGTGGGATTCTGAAAACGAAAAGCCTTGAAATGTTGATGGCCATGCTGATTTTGGTTTTTCCAAAGCCGTACAAAAGTCCCATGGTTGCAGAATTGAGGCCTGTTAAAATCGTATCAAAGCGTTCGTAGGTGTAGATTTTTACGATTTCAGCTGCAAAAAGAGGATCACCTTTGGCAAATACGGCGATAATTTCATCACGGAAAATTCCAGTCAGAACGAAGAAAATCAAGACATAGATTGAAGTGAGCAAAACCGTTCTGTAAAAGAAGCCTGTGGCACGTTCAATGTTTTTGTTTCCGATGTTATTTGAAACAAGGCTGGATTCTGCTTCCTGAAAGCCTGTTATTGGATTTGTTGAAAGCCCGCAAAGTCTGTCGCTGACACCCAATGCACCTACAACAGTTGGCCCAAAGCCTGCACAAAGTGAATTTACGATGGCTTTTCCAAATGCAAACACAAATTTTTCAAGGAAAACTGGAATTCCAAGGTTTGTTAAAGGACCGATAAAGGTTTTCTTGAATTCACAGAAACGAAGCCTTACATAAAACGGATTTTTATTTGAGACAAGGTTTGAAATTGCAATTACAGAAAGGGTTGCGTGGGCCAGAATCGTTGCAGCCGGAAGAAAATAAATGCCTTTTTCTGATGGAACGATTCCTTTCTGAATAAGGTGCATTGTGGTGACATTCAGTGAAGTTTTTATTGCCAGAACCAAAAGGTTTCCGAACATTATGACCTTTGTGTTTCCACGGGATTTTTGAATTGCAAAAAAAATTGTATTTATGAGCTGAAAGATTATGCTTCCAACGAGAATGCTGGAATAAATCGTACCCTGAACGATAAGTTCATCCGGCATGTTGAAAATGCGGAGAATCGGGTACATAAGCGGAATTACCACAGCAAGAATCGCAATTCCAACGAATATAACGATAAAAAACAAAGTGCTTGTCTGACTGTGGAATTTTTCCATGTCCCCGGCACCGTATGTTCGTGCTATAAGGATTCCGCCTGCAACTGAAAGGCCCGTTCCGATTGCCATGAGCATTTTTTCAATCTGCATTACGAATGAAACAGTTGAAACAACGCCTGCACTCATGTTTGCGGCAATGATTGTATCTATAAGCTGGAAAATTTGACCAAGACTGTTGTAGAAAACTAACGGAAGGGAAATTAAAAGAAGAATTTTAAGCTGACTGCCAGCCAACATCATCTGTCGTCTGGCAGTTTCTTTTGCACTAAGTTCTGGCTTTGCCATTATTTCATTACAGCTTCGCCACGACCCATTGCTGTAAGACCTGTTTTAACCAATTCAAGGATTCCGAATGGTTCAAGGAAGCGGATGAGGCTTGAAAGCTTGTCTGAACTTCCTGTTGCTTCGATGATAACAGAATTGATTGCAACGTCTACAATATGTGCACGGAAAACTTCACAAGCCTGGATGATTTCTGCACGGGTTGTGCCTTCAGCCTTTACCTTGATCAAAGCCATTTCGCGTTCACAAGTGTCTTCTTTTTTACAGTGAGTGATTGAAATAACTTCAACAAGTTTTGAGAGCTGCTTAACAATCTGTTCAAGAATGTATTCATCGCCAGGAACTACGATTGTCATGCGAGACTGTCCCGGATTGTAAGTTTCACAAACCGTGAGAGAGTCAATATTGTATCCACGACGGCTAAAGAGACCTGAAACACGGCTCAAAACACCTGCATGGTTTTCTACTAAAACTGAAAGTACATATCGTTCCATTTTTAAATTCCTTAAAAAAATAATGCAAAAATTATACTATGAAAACAGGGTTTTATCTATAGAATTGTCCCCATGGTGATTGAGTTTATCGAAATTACTACAGCAACACACAGTATCTAGTGGTTTCGAGGGCCTCAACCACCGTAATTTTTATTTGACTTCCGAATAAACCCCTAAAAGCCTTACATTTTCTGCAACGGCCCTAAGCTGGTTCATGACTGAATCAACATATTCCTGTGGATTTTCTTCGTTTCCATTGAGAACTGCATCTCCGTAGAACCAGTAGCTCCATGGTTTTCCGGCAATTGGTCGGGATTCAAGTCGGTTGAGGCTTAAGCCAGCTTTCTTGAAAATTCCCAAAGCGTTGTAAAGTGCTCCGGCTTCGTTCTTGGTGCTGAATACAAAACTTGCCATGTTTGGTTTTGTTCCCAGCTGAACCTTGTTTGCCTGAACCACATGATTTGCGGCAATCACAACAAAGCGGGTGTAGTTGTTGTGAATGTTCTCAACGCCTTCTTTTAATACTTCAAGACCGTAAATTGCGGCATTTCTTGCATTGCAGATTGCAGCATTTTCAACAGAACCTTTTTCTGCAACGATTTCTGCTCCTGTTGCTGTTGAAACTGCATCAACAAGGTTCCATTTGTGCTGGTTCAGAAAATTTGAACTCTGACTGAAAGCCTGCGGATGAGAATAGACATTTTTAATTGTTTCAAGGGTTGCGCCTTTTACAGCCAGAAGGGAATGTTCTACACGCAAGGTGATCGCTCCAACAATGGAAACATCTTCATAGCGGGTAAGGTTGTCGTAGTTGTTGTATACAGAACCGGCAGTTGAATTTTCAATTGGAACCATTCCGTATTCTGCACGCCCGTCCACAACTGACTGGAAGATTTCATCGAATGAATCAACTGCAATCACATCAGCCTTGCCCTCAAAGAAATGTTCTGATGCCATTTCAGCGTATGCACCTTTTTTTCCTGAAAATGCACAGCGAGCTTTGCCCTTGTGTTCTGATTTTTCTTCAACTTTCTTTTCTGACGGCTCAGATTTGTTTTCTGAACGAATGTGTGCAACTTCTTTTCCCATGACTGGAGCCAATGCTTCCATATCGCGCATGATTTTATCAAACTGCTGCGGGTAGAGTGCCTGTGCCGCGTCAGAAAGAGCCTGTTCAGGATGGCAATGAACTTCAACAATGATGCCGTCTGCACCAGCTGCAACAGAAGCCAGTGCCATTGGAGGAATTTTGTCACGAACTCCCAGCGCGTGGCTTGGATCAACAATAATTGGAAGGTGAGTCATGCTTCTGAGAACCGGAATTGCACTCAAATCCAGGGTATTTCTTGTGGCCTTTTCATAGGTTCTGATTCCACGCTCACAGAGAATAACCTTGTCGGTGCCGCTGGAAAGCAGATATTCAGCAGACATGAGCCATTCTTCAATTGTTGCTGAAAGTCCGCGTTTTAAAATAACAGGTTTTCCCAGTGCACCAAGCCTTTTTAAAAGCTCAAAATTCTGCATGTTTCTTGCACCGACCTGATAGACATCAACGCCGTTTGCTTCCATTACAGGAAGGTATTCTGAAGCAACAACTTCTGTTACAACGGGAAGACCGTATTTATCGCCGGCTTCCTTCAAATATTTCAGACCTTCTTCACCAAGCCCCTGAAAGGAATATGGAGAAGTTCTAGGCTTGTAGGCACCTCCGCGCAGCATAACGGCACCTGAAGCGGCAACTGCTGCTGCAGCCTCCATCATCTGTTCACGGCTTTCAACAGCACAAGGCCCCGCAATGGAAACCAGTCTTGAACCGCCAACACGAATAATCTGGCCGCGGTTGTTTGGAATTTCTACAATTGTATTTTCTGGTTTAAATTCTCTGGAAGCCATTTTGTATGGCTTTGAGATTGGAATTACTTTTTCAACACCTGGAAGCACTTCAACTTCCCGCACATCCATTGCCAGCCTTCCGACTGCAGCAAGAATTGTGGATTCTTCGCCCTTAACTTCATTCAGCTTGAAAGATCTGTTTGTCAAAACGGATTTTACATTTTCTTTTTCAGACTGTGAAATGTCTTTCTTTAAAACGATAACCATAGATTCTAATTTATCATAAAAAGAAAACTGTGTAAAAGAGTGAAGAAATTTGATGAATCAGTGAAAAAAAAATGGACTATTGGAAAATGTGTTTTTTCAGAAATCTTAATCAGAGGAAAGTTTTATCAAGGATGAAAAGGTATTCTGAAACGTGGATGCTGCGGCTTTTCAGATTTCTGGAACCGCGGAAGGTGTTGTATTTGATTTCTACGGTTTTGATTTTGCCGTATTTTGTAAGCATTTCAGTCATGTCGTCAAAGGAGATGAAGCCCTCAGAGTTGTAGGAGATGATTACGAATTTTGCATCCAGATTTTTGATGATTTCTTCCATTGAAGTTAAGGCGAGAATCCGTTTGTTGAAGGTTGAATGGTTCCAGTCGCTCAAAATTCCTGAAACTCGGCTCATTTTTGCTTCAATTTTATTTTTGAGAATAAGGTTCAGCATAAAGTAGTTTGAACCGTAAGGATGCTGATTGTAGGGCGGATCCAGATAGGC
>JAGHUJ010000038.1 GCA_018064905.1 Candidatus Treponema equifaecale | reverse complement strand
CAAAATTTGTTGATATTATACACGAAGGAAGGAAAAACAATCTTTCTGTGAAAGCCGCCGTAGAAAACGCCCTGGACTTTGCAATCAAACAGAATTTCATGGACGGCTACTTCAACCAGTGCAAGATGGAGGTGATGAATATGAGCCTTACAGAATTTGATGAAGAAGCATTCATAAGACAGATGAAAGCAGAAGGCAGAGAAGAAGGAAAAATTGAAGGTAGGAAGGAAGGTAGAATAGAAGGCGCAAATGAGGCGAAGCTTGAAAGTGCTGCAAATTTAATTAGGATGAAAGTTCTGTCTAGTGAACAAATAGCAGAAGCTACAGGCGTAAATCTGGAAACGGTTAAACAATTGACAGCAGAACTAAACTCATAATACTTCAACCAGTGCAAGATGGAGGTGATGAACATGAGCCTTACGGAATTTATTGGACAGTTACTTTAAACAGTGCACAAAAAACGGGCTGGAATTTCTTTTGAAATTCCAGCCCGTTTTGTTTAACCCAGATCAGTCTGGGACTGATTTGGGTTAGGGGTTGTAATTGTTAACTAATGGAATTAGTCAGCAACGATGTTGATTGTAGTTTCCTTAGAGTTACCGTTAAGGTCAGTCATTGTAATTACAATCTTGTCACCAGCAAGAGCGTTATCTGCATTGCTGATTGTTACATCGAAGCTGTTATTTGTACTTGCAACGAATTCATAGTCAGCCTTAACTTTGTTTGTTCCTGTAGGATTCTGAATGCTTACAGTCTTAACAGGTTCGTTTGCAACAAGAGTATAAACAGCAGATCCATTAACTTTAGTCTTGAAATCAGTAACTGTTACAGATGTACCTGTAAGAGTAGATGGCAAGGCTGATGTATAATCTGGATTTACCTTATCTTCAACATCAACAGGTTCAGAAACATATGCAATACCCTTAATTACTGCAGAAGCAATATACTTAACAGCACCATATGTCATATCTGTTTTAACTTTAGATGCAATAGGTTTTACTGTATCAGAATCTCTGAGAACCTCAGTAGCAGAAAGCTTACCAACAGTTGAGCGTGCATTTTCATATGCATCATAAGTACCGTACTTAGATTTTACAGACTTGAGTGTAGTATATTCAATTTCTGCAACTTTTGGAACCTTAAGTGTAAATGCAACAGTTGTATCATTGTAATCGATTTTTGATTTAACTTTTTCATCAAGAACAAATTTAGGAAGTTTTGGTGCTTTAAGAGCTTCTTCTGTAGTTTTAGTTTTATCAACAGTTACAGCCTTAGTATCAATATACTTACCTTTTTCATCATATCTTGAAACATATACTTTTTCTACAGCAAGAACACCATTTGCCTTTACAGTTACAATTGTTTTGCTTGCATCAAGAGTAATAGTAGCATCAAGTTCAGAATCAAGGTAATTTGAAGTAGCTTTGTATTCTTCCAATGTTTTTTCCTGATCAGCAATTGCACTTGTAGTTGCAATGAATCCATATTCTTCAACTGATCCATCATATTCAAGAACGATGCTGTCTGTTGGGAGAATCTTCTTTGTATTTGTAGTATCTCTTACAGCTTCAGATGTCTTGTCATTTACACCCTTCTTGAGTGTTACACCAGCTTTTGTTTTGAAAGTGATGTATTTCTTTGTAGTAGAGTCAAGAATTGTGCTATATGCTTCTGGAACTTCCATTCCACGTTTTGTTGTAAATGCTGTTACACCGTCTTTTGCTACAGAGAATGCAACGAAGTATGTTGTATTCTTTTCAAGAGCAGCAGCAGGTTTGATTGTTACAACATTACCTGCAACAGTTGGTTCTGTAGCGTAAGAAGCTTTATCTACAGCAACACCTGTAGGGTCACCTTTGTACAATTCAGCTGTTACAGTTGAACCTTCAGCAAATTCCTTGTTGAATGTAAGAACGATTGAATCAGTTGTAGAAAGTTCTGTAGCAGCAATCTTGTTTAAATCACCGTTTACAGAATCTGTTGTAGCACCCCAGTTAGCAGATACGATTTTGTAAGTAACTTCATTCTGGAATGTTTCTGTTACAGCTGTAGAAAGATCATCTTCCTCACCAAGCTTAGAAACAACTCTACCTGATACATAAAGACCTGTTTCTGTGTTTACAGAATCGTTGAAGTCGATGTATACAACATTTCCCCTAACTTCTGTTACAGCGTCTTTTCCACCAAGCTTAACGTCCTTAACTTCTTTTACTTCCTGAGAGTATGTAAGTTTAAGAGCCTTGTTAGCATCAACAGTGATTGCACGAGCTGCAGACTTTTCAACGATTTCAACTGTAAGGAGTTTGAATGTAGCATATGCGAAAGTCTCCTTTTTATAAGTACAGCGTGAACCATCTTTAGCAACAACTGTTACAGTAAATGAAGTAGCTGTGAACTTGTTAACGCCAGAAATATCAGCTTTTGGAGAAAGTGTGATCTTATTTCCTTCAACTTTTACATCTTTAGCTTTATAATCGCCGAATGTCAACGCTGAAACGTAGTCAAGTTCTTTGCTGAATTCAACAACGATGTCAGCTGTTGCAAGAACTTCAACTGGTTTTGGAGCTGTTTTATCAGCGAGATCTTCAAGAGTAGAAGATGTTGCAAAGAATGTCTTGTCAAAGTTTGTTGTGTATTCATCTTTAACAAGAGCTGTTTCAGTATAGTTGTCAGCAGTTGTAAGCTTATTAATTTTAACAGTTGCAGAACCTTTCCACTTAGAAACTGGCTTAAGAGTTACTGTTTTCTTGTCTGCTGAGAATTCTACTGTATAAGTTGTGTTAAGAGTTTCATCAGCGATAGTGAAATCAATAGAAACGATTTCACGATCAAATGTGAATGAAATTGGAGTTGTCAATGAAATTGGAGCAGAAACTGTCTTAGCACCAACATTTGTTTCTGTTACGATTACACAGTCTTCAACGTTTTTACCAGCGAAACAGAGTGTCTGAACATCGATAACCTGCTTTGGAAGAAGAACTGGAGAACCTTCAATACCCTTAGCAGCTGTTGTGCCGTAAACCTGTCCGTCTACAACGAATGGATCAGCAAGAATAGTAAGAGCTGTAGCAGCTGCATATGCTGGGAGACCTGTTTTAACTTCAAATGCACCCTTGTCATTTGTTTTTGCTGTAGCGTAAAGTGAAGATTTTGCAGCATCATAGAAGTAAAGAGTAATGTCTTTACCAGCTGTTGTTTCTGTTACGTTTACGTTGTCAACAGAAGATGATCTGAGTTTAAGTGTACCCTTAAGACCAGCTGTAAGTGGTGTGATGCTCATTGCATCTGCAACGATTGCATATTCATAGTTGTATTCAGCAACATTTGTGTTGAACCATGAAAGAGTAAGTGGGTCAACTGAATAACCTGTAGTAGTTGTAGTTGTAGTTGAAGCAGCACCAGCTTCTTCTTCAATTGTTCCACCAAGATTTCCTGATAATACACCAGATGTAGCAGGATTTGTAATGCCGAGGTTAGCAATTGTCTTAAGAAGTTCTTCTTTAAGAGCGTTTGAAGAAGCAAGCTTCAAATCTTCATAAGTTTTTGCATCAACAGTAATTTCAGTAGCTGTCTTAGCTTCTGAATAACCGTCTTTTGAAACGTATGCAACGTATTTACCAGGCTCAACACCTTTGATTGTCCATACACCGTTGTCATCAGTTGTAGCTGTGTATTTACCCATTGTAACTTTAGCGCCTTTAACGCCCTTTACAACAGCAGTTGAAGCACCAACATCAACACCGTATTCAGTTACAACACCCGAAACTACACCTTTAGAGTAGTTTGTGTGAACGCCTGAATCATCGTCGTCATCAGAGCTACAAGCGATGAACGATGTAGCAAGAGCCAATGCAACAGATGCGCTCAAGATTTTGTTCAAGATTTTCATTTTTGAAAACTCCTTGACTTTTTATATTGCCAGCACATACGCACCGACTTTTCTTCTGTTCCGA
Organism: Candidatus Treponema equifaecale; assembly: GCA_018064905.1. Lineage (GTDB taxonomy): Bacteria > Spirochaetota > Spirochaetia > Treponematales > Treponemataceae > Treponema_D > Treponema_D equifaecale. The sequence continues at coordinate 4,144 of JAGHUJ010000038.1, read as the reverse complement.
AGAACATATAGAAAACATATTTAAACAAAAAACGGCAAAAGCTATGAACAAAGCCCATAACTTTTGCCGTTTAATTTTCAAGTGATAAAAATAGTGTTGATTCTAAAGAAGAGAGTTTTAACGAATTGAATTGAATTGAATTGAATTGAATTGAATTGAATTGAATTGAATTGAATTGAATTGAATTCTGCGCGCTTCAAAACTGATATCTCCACTTTTTAAACATTGCAGGAACAAAAATTCCAGCAACCAACTCCGAAAGAAATAGTAACACGAAAATTCTCCGATTTCAACTTTATTTTATAGAATTTTTTGCCGATAACAAAATTTTTAATAAAATTTTAAGAAATTGGGAGTTTGCTCCTATAAAAAATGGAGTTTTTTGCTGCTGTGAAATGGACCAGCGATGGTAGCCCCGAAGTTCAAAAACAATTCCGGTGGTTGAGCATTGCGAATCCACAGGGATTGTTTTTGAATGGAGCGAAAGCGGAAGGGCGGACGTTGAACTGGACCCCAAAAGTTGGACACTTTTGGAGGCAAAAATATGGGAAAGGTTTTAAGCTACGAGGATAAAGTCGAAATGATCCGGCTTTGGAAAGAAGAAGGATATTCGATTTTGAAACTGCGCGAACATTTTGACTGTTCAAAAAGTGTCATTGAGCGCTGGCGAAATCGATATAAACACCATGGACTGGAGGGATTGAAGGGGGCAATCACACGAAATCCATATTCCATCGAAATGAAAAGGAAAATCCTTTCAGAACTGGAAGCAGGTATATCTAAGGGAAAAATCCTTGCAAAATACCAGATGTCGAATTCAACTTTATCAAAATGGTTGCTAAACTGTAGAAATATGGAAAAACTTGACGTTACAAAAGCCGTAGAGCCAGAAGACATAAAGAATCTCAGAAAAAAATACAACGGTAATCCGGAAATTCAAGAAATTCTTAACCGTCTTGAATATTCAGAGATGGAAAACGCCTGCCTAAAAAAATTGGAGACCTTAGTTCGTGCACGCAAAGGGAAAAAGCAGAAGCAGTCAGAGAATTAAGGTCAAGATTCAAATTTAAAAGGCTGCTCGATTATTTTTCACTAAAACGAAGTACCTATTATGAAAACATAAAGGAAAAGGTGGATAAATATAAGAAAGTCAAACAGAAGATTCTTGAAATCTATAACGACAGCAGGAAGAAAAAAGGATATAGATGGATAACCTCAGACCTGCGAAAGCAGGGAGTACTTATAAATCATAAAACAGTCCTTCGCTTGATGCAGGAACTGGGAATAAAAAGCATAGTAAGGGCAAAAAAATATAATTCCTATACCGGCTGTGTCTCTGGAACAGCGGTTGAGAATGTGCTGAAGAGAGATTTTACAACTACAGACATAAACCAGAAATGGACCACGGATGTAACGGAATTCAAGGTTTGTGGAAGGAGAATCTATCTTTCCGGAATTATGGATATGCATACAAAGGAACTGATTGCGCATACTGTAAGCTTCAGCCCGAACATGAAGCTCATCATGAAGATGATGAAGACGGCATTCAAGGTCACAGGTAATCCGAAAGGAGTGATTGTACAATCAGATCAGGGGTGGCAATACAGGCATATTTCATACAAGTGTTTCTTGAAGAAAAAGAAAGCCGTGCAAAGCATGTCAAGAAAAGGAAATTGTCTTGACAATGCCGTTATCGAAAACTTCTGGGGAACGTTGAAGGCAGAATGGTTTCACTTGGAAAAATTTCATTCCGTTGAGCAATTCTTAGAACAGCTTGAAACTCAGATTCATTATTATAATTATGAACGAGATTCAAGTGTTCTGAATTATCGAACTCCAGTTGAAGTTCGCAATAAATTGTTGATAGCATAAAGTGTCCAAATAAATGGGTTCAGTTCACGTAGCGTCAGGGCCCCGGTTTTTGATTTTTTTTATGGTATCTGCTATTATTTTTTGGTTTTTATGGCTGATTCTGATTGTTTGAAAAATAATACGGCTCACTTTCATTTGCCCGGGCTTTTTGAATTTTATGAATTCTACAGGGTCTTTTTGCCACTTTTTTATGAACACAAAGAATATTTTTACGAATGGGCAGAAATTTCTTCTATATATGGTGCGCCTGCTGACTGTATCTGGGGTGGCGGAAGGGCTGGTTTTGGCGATGACTCTGCAGAAAATGTTGCCGCCCTTCTGAATGAATTTGGAATTTCTGCACGTTTGACCTTCAGCAATTCACTTTTACAGGAAAATCACCTTTCTGACAAAAAATGCAACAAATTGTGCCGGCTTTTTGAAAAAAATGGCAGCTGCAGGAACGGAATCATTCTGCACTCGGATTTGCTTTTGGATTATCTGAAGAAAAATTACCCGGAATTTTATTTTGTCTCTTCAACAACAAAGGTTCTGACTGATTTTGCGGATTTTGAACTGGAATTGAAGCGGGATGAATTCAGCTATGTTGTGCCGGATTTTAGATTGAACAAAAGCTTTGAAATATTGGCAAAACTTGAAGAAGCTGAAAAGTCCAAAGTTGAATTTTTGTGCAACGAATGCTGCTGGACCGGTTGTAAAGACAGAAAAGCCTGCTACGAAAATGTAAGCCGCAAAATTCTTGGTGAAGATTGTCCGGATTTTGTGTGCAGGTCGCCGGGAGGAAGTGAAGGCTACAGATTTTCCAGGGCGATGGCAGGTCCAATGTTCATCAGCAGGGATGATATCCAGAACCAGTACCTGCCGGAAGGTTTCAGCAATTTTAAAATCGAGGGAAGAGGTCTGGGAAGTGCTATTTTGTTAGAGTTTCTTCTATATTATTTGGTTAAACCAGAATTCCAGCTGGTGGTTAGAGAAGAGCTGTATCTGGATTGTATGGTGGATTTGTTTTAAAAAAGAAAAAGCCCCACTCTTAAGTGAAGCTTTTGTTTAGCGAGGGTAGGACTCGAACCTACGGCCTCCGGGTTATGAGCCCGACGAGCTGCCAACTGCTCTACCTCGCGTCGTACTGTTTGAATAGTATATAAAATTTTACCTGAATATGTCAACCCAAAGAGTTGTTTTTTTGCAAAATTCTGGGAATTTTCTCCCGTTCTTTACTCTTTTTTGCCGTCTCTTGCAGTTAAATAGAAAATTCTGCATTCTACTGCCGCAAACAGAATCGCTGCCAGAGCGAGCCAGCGGTAACCGGAACTGAATCCCGCAAAAAAATTGTAAATACCGTGGAGCAGCACCGCATACACAAATGGCATTATGTTCTTCTGCCCGTTCCGGAAGTTCCACAAGTACAGAGCCAAAAGTCCACTGCAGAAAACATGGATGGCCTGAGCTGAAAAAATCCGTCCGAACAGCAGCTTCAGCACAATCTCTTTGCCCGAAATCAGCGTAATTTCCTGAAATTTTCTCACAACATACACAACGGATTCAAACCCGCCTACAAAAAGTCCGAACAAAATGGCACAGCAAAAAAATGCGCTCAAATTCTGCTTTTTCTGGGGAATCGGACACATAAACAGCATCTTCATTGCTTCTTCAATAAGACCATTAAAAATCACAGCCGTCACCATCACCGAAGCAAAAGTGTATCCGTTAAAAATCGGAAGGCTCAGCACATAATATTGAATCAGCGAAGTCGGCACCACTGTCAAAAGTCCCAGAGCTCCGGCAAAAAGTCCCCACCGAATCTTAAAATCCTTATTCAAAATCACCGCCAACACAAAAAAAAGCAGCGCCGGCAAAAAACTAATTCCAAGCAAAGCAAAAACGTTCATATTTTGATTATACACCATTTGTTGAAATTGTGTGATTGTTTAAAGTTTGTATCAAAAAAAATGGGCGATACCTTTCATTCACTACACTTCGTTTCGTTCATTCCAAGTCGGGCTTTCCGGGGTTACGGCTTTCGCCTCCATTGCCAGAAACACTATGTGCTTCCGCCAACGCTCCGCGCCCCTACAATCCCTATCGCAAAAATAGGTTTCACATCTTCAGCATCTTTGTCTTAGACTATGATTTCCAGTAAATTATCTTCCAGATTATTTATTGTTTCTCAATTACTATATTTTTATTAGCATCCAAATATATTACAGTTTTTGAAATTTTGAAGCTTTCGGTTTCATAATCAAATTCTTTGTCAATAAATGTATATGAAAAT
>JAGHUJ010000186.1 GCA_018064905.1 Candidatus Treponema equifaecale | reverse complement strand
GCACGCATCTGAGTACCAAGTTTATCTTCTACACCTTTGAATTTTTCAAATGCCCAACGAGCAAATTTGATTACAACATAATCTCCGTCCGGAACATATTTATCCAGTGTACCGTATTTTCCACATTCGATATCTTTCAGAGTAAGTCCGGAAGCAAGCATTGCAGATACAAGAGCAATTGGGAAACCTGTTGCTTTTGATGCAAGCGCAGAAGAACGGGATGTACGTGGGTTGATTTCGATAACAACTACACGGTCACTTACCGGATCATGAGCAAACTGTACGTTTGTTCCACCGATAACCTGTACGGAATCTACGATACGGTAAGCCTGTTCCTGCAGACGTGCCTGAAGTTCTTCGGAAATTGTAAGCATTGGTGCGGAACAGAAGGAGTCTCCTGTATGAACACCAAGTGGGTCGATATTTTCGATGAAACATACTGTGATCATGTTTCCTTCAGAGTCACGAACTACTTCCAGCTCAAGTTCTTCCCATCCAAGAATAGACTCTTCAACAAGAACCTGACCTACAAGGCTGGCCTGAAGACCACGAGCACATACTGTTTTCAGTTCTTCACGGTTGTAAACAAGACCGCCCCGGCTCCACCCATAGTGTAAGCTGGACGAAGAACTACCGGATATCCAAGACGGTCTGCAATTGCAAGAGCTTCTTCTACACTGTAGGAAACCTCACTTCTTGCCATCTCGATTCCGATTTTTTCCATGGATTTCTTAAATTCTACACGGTCCTCACCTCGTTCAATCGCATCAACCTGAACACCGATGACTTTCACACCATATTTGTCAAGAATTCCCTCTTTAGCGAGCTCAGCGCAAAGATTTAGACCGGACTGTCCACCAAGGTTAGGTAAAACTGCGTCTGGTCTTTCTTTAGCAATGATCTGCTCCAAACGATGAACGTTCAGAGGCTCAATATAAGTAACATCTGCAATCTCAGGATCAGTCATGATCGTTGCAGGGTTAGAATTAACGAGGACAATTTCATAGCCCAGTTTCTTCAGAGCTTTACAAGCCTGAGTACCTGAGTAGTCAAATTCACATGCCTGGCCAATGATGATTGGACCGGACCCGATAATAAGGACTTTGTTTATATCAGTTCTTTTTGGCATAATTTCCCTCCTGTAAGCTTATACATAATTTTTCACACTTTAAACTATTTTATATGCATCACATCAAAAAAGCAAATACTTTCTTAAAAATTTTTTCAAACGAACAAATTCAACAAATTATCACGCTGAACTCCTGCTTCTTGGTAAATTTGCATATAATTTAAGGCTGCCCCTCCTTCAATAAAGGCAGGAAAAATGAAACCAAACTCCGGAAGTCCTGGTTCATACTCTCCCTCCAGTGGGCAAATTGCACCTATTATATATTCAAAAACCATCTCCGACTCTCCGAGTCGAATTTTATCCTGCCCCTTCAACGGGATATCATAACAATCATGAAACAGCATGATTGCATATGGAAATCCAGGATGGTATTTTTCCATGATCACATCATAAAACATATCCATAAGAGCGTCATTTTTTAATCCACATTCTCTTAAATTCATCAGAATGTCCCAGACACCGCCGCTCTTTCGTTTTTCTTTTGAAATTTCAAAGGAAATCAGTTCCTTATTTGTCTCCGCAAATGGAATTGTCTTTGCAATTTTCAGATTTTTTCCACGCTCTGTATTTGTCAGTTTCAGAAAATTCACATTGAAACTTCCATCAAAATCTCCATCTGCATCTACATAACATCCTGCCACTCTGGTAATTGATGTTCTCTCCAGATTCATTCTTCGCGTCAGCAGCAGCATGTCTTCACGATTGATTTGTCTTGTTTTTTTCAACAGCGTTTCTCCTGTTCAGGTGATATTACGGTTTCTTTCCTGATCATTAAATTATCATATATTTCCGTATTCTATCTCCAGTATTTTTTCACTTAGAGAAAGGACACGGTAATCATTCCCGTGCCCTTCCTGCATAAGTCTTTTCTAATTATAAATAATCAAACTATAGATTAAAGACCAGCCAGTTCAAGAAGTCCAGGAATCTTGGATTCCCATCCGAGGGACATGATATGAACACCTTCACAGTATGGTTTACATTCTCTGATAATACGAGCTGCAATCTCAACACCTGTGATACCTGCTTTTGTCTTTTCTTTATCAGCTTTCAGTTCTTCGATCATTTCTTCCGGAACATGAACGCCTGCTACGTTCGCATTCATGAATCTGCACATACCAACTGATTTTGGAATAATAATACCAAGCTGAACCGGTTTTCCGAATTGTTTAGCTTTTTCCATGAATTTGATGAATTTCTCTGGCTCGAAAACTGCCTGTGTCTGGAAATATTCAGCACCTGCTGCAACTTTTCTTTCCATTTTCACGAGCTGTGCATCTACAGAGTCACTGCATGGAGAAACAACTGCACCTTTTGCAAAAGATGGAGCTTCACCATCAAGTTTATTTCCGCCAAGGTC
>JAGHUJ010000076.1 GCA_018064905.1 Candidatus Treponema equifaecale | reverse complement strand
AACATATTTTCAATTTATAATGATTAACAATTTTGGCGTTAAGGATTGTAGTGGGGGCGGAGCCGTTGCGGACCGAAGTGCAGCAATGAAGGCGCGTTAGACGCCGTAACCAAGAAAAGCCTGACCCGAAGTGACCGCAGGGAACGAAGGGGAACGCTTACCTTTTAAAGCCCATCGTTTTCAGCGTTATTCTGAATGCCCATCGTTTTCGGCGTTATCTTGAATGCCTATATTTTCACACGTCCAATTTTTCATTAAAATAAAAGAGAAATTATGAAAACATATTCATACAAAGAAATAAACAAAATCCCATGTCTCACCTGGAACTGGCTCAAAATGAACCGGGCCTCTTTTGAAGTTGAGTCTGACGAAAATATTTGCAGCGATGTTGCCGTAGAGAACCAGACCGACACTTTTCTTGACATCAAGGGCGAAAAAACTGAAATAACTGCCACTAAATCAGGAGAGTCGGTGCTTCTTCATTTTGATTTTGCAGACGGCAGAACTTATTCCCATGAACAGACAATTACAGCTCAGGAAAATTCTGAGATTACAGTTGTCATGGACTATACTTCCGGGGCTTGTGACAGTGGATTTTCTACTATTAAAACGCATCTGATTGCAAAACCTTATTCTAAGATTCATCTGATTAAGGTTCAGCTTTTGGGTGAAAAATATGTTCAAATTGATGACACAGATGCCGTTTGTGAAGACGGTGCTTTAATCGACGTTACTCAGATTGAATTAGGCGGTTCCAAAACTTTTGCGCAGGTCATTACAGATTTGAACGGCTATCAGGCAAAATTCCATTCTGACACAGCTTTTATTGCTAAGGACAGTCAGGTTCTGGACATGAACTACCTTGTAAATCATTTTGGACAGAAAACTGACACTAAAATGAATGTTAAGGGCGTTGTGGACGGAAATGCTGTAAAAACTTACCGCGGTACAATTGACTTTAAGAATGGCTGTGCCGGTTCAACTGGTGACGAGCAGGAAGAAACCCTTTTGATGTCTCCAACTGCAATCAACAAGTCAATTCCAATGATTCTCTGTGATGAAGAGGATGTTGCAGGAACTCACGGTGCTACTTTGGGCAGATTGAGTGCAGAGGAACTTTTCTATATGAACAGCCGCGGTATTTCTGAGAAAGAGGCAAAGAAGATGATGTCCAAGGCAAAAATCATCTCCGTTGCAAACCTTATTCCAGACGAATCGCTTAAGCAGAAAATTTTTGCCTTCATTGGGGAAGAGTAATTCTCTCGTAATAATATGGAAAACATCACGATTTACAGCTACTTGATTTTGTGTCCCCTTGTTTTTATTGCGGGATTCATTGATGCTATTGCTGGTGGTGGCGGTCTTATTACTGTTCCGGCCTATCTTATGATCGGGCTTCCAAGTCACAATGCGGTTGCCACAAACAAACTCAGCTCAACCATGGGCTGTATCGTTGCAACTACAAAATACGCTCTAAATGGTTATATCCATTGGAAGAATGCGTTCTTTTGCGTACTTATAACTCTTGGCGGTGCCTGGATCGGTTCAAATCTTGTGCTGCTGATTCCTGAAAATGTGTTTGGAATCATATTTGTTGTGGTGCTTCCCTTTATTGCCGCTTATGTTCTTACTCACAAATCTTTTGAAACAGACAAGGAAAAGTTTTCGCCGCAGAAAACATTGCTTTTGTGTCTTATAATTGCATTTTTTATCGGTATGTACGACGGTTTTTACGGCCCTGGTACTGGAACCTTCCTTATGCTTTCTTTGACAGGTCTTGCCCGTCTCACTTTAAATGAAGCAGCAGGAACCACAAAGGCAATCAACCTCACTTCAAACATGACATCTCTGGCAGTGTTCCTTTATAATGGAAAAGTTCTGCTGGTCATGGGCTTGATTGCAGGTCTTTTCAGCATTGCAGGAAATTTTCTTGGTGCCAGAACCTTTACTAAAAATGGTGCAAAAATCGCCCGTCCTGTAATTATCACAGTTCTTGCCATTCTTTTTGTAAAAATCATTCTGGAATTTTTTCTGAAGAAGTAGGGCGTTTGCATAAAAAACGGGGAACAACCCGTTTTTTATGGCACCGGGTCATTCCAGGTTCCGCGCAAAAGCGCTGCATTGCCTTATTGCTGCGCAAACGGCAACGGCTCCGCCGCCTTCCAAGCCCCTAACGCAATCAACTCACTTGCTGATTTACCTATTGAATAAATGGGTATTTTAAATGTCGTTGCTATTTTCCAACTTCAAAAAAAACATTAAAATATCTTCATTATGAATAAATATCGCAAGGATTTTCCTCTTTTTAAGGCTATCGACGAACATAATTCTGCTGAGAACAACGGCTTGGTTTATCTTGATACTGCAGCAACGGCTCAGCGTCCATACATTGTTTTGAATGCAATGGATCACTTTTATGCCACACAGAACGCAAATCCATTGCGCGGAATTTATTCTTTGAGTGAGCGTGCCACAAAGGCTTATGAGGATGCCAGGGAAACTGTTGCAAAATTCCTGAATGCGGCTTCTCCAAAAGAAATCATTTTTACCCGAAACACTTCCGAAGGTCTGAACCTTATTGCAAATACTTACGGAATGGCAAATGTAAATGCCGGAGATGAAGTTGTTGTTTCAATTATGGAACACCACTCCAACATTCTTCCATGGCAGTATGTTTGTGAAGTGAAGGGTGCAACTTTAAAATATCTTTATGTAGATAAAGAAACTGGTGAGATTCCAGAAAGCGAATATTCAAAAATCACTCCAAAAACAAAAATCGTTTCTGTGACCCATGTTTCAAATGTTTTGGGAACCACAAATCCAATCAGAAAGATTGCTGACCTTGCCCACAAAAACGGTGCTGTTATGGTTGTAGATGGAGCTCAGTCAACTCCACACGTTAAGGTTGATGTTCAGGCCCTTGGTGCAGATTTTCTTGCAATGAGCGGTCACAAATTATGTGGTCCAATGGGAATCGGTGCAGTTTACGGCAAACTTGAGCTGCTTGAAGCAATGCCACCTTTCCTCCGCGGCGGTGAAATGATTGAATATGTAACTGAAACCGGTGCAACCTGGGCTGAAGTTCCACATAAATTTGAGGCTGGTACTGTAAGTGCAGGAGACGCTGTTGGTATGGCAGCTGCAATCCGTTACATTCAGTCAGTTGGCCTTGAAAACATCGTTCAGCACGACAATGAGCTTGCGGTTCGACTTGTGGAAGGAATGAAAAAAATCCCACATGTAAACATTATTGGAAACAAAGACGGAACAAAACGCTGTGGAATCGTAACCTTCACTGTGGACGGAGTTCATCCACACGACATTGCGACTCTTTTAAGTGACGAAAATATTGCCATCCGTGCAGGCCATCACTGTGCCCAGCCTTTGGGAGCATATCTCGGAGTTCCTGCCACAGCCAGAGCCAGTCTGTATTTCTATAATACGGAAGAAGAAGTGGATTTGCTTCTGGAAAAAGTATCTATGCTTCGTAAGTGGAGCGGGTATAAGGATTAATTTTTCGTAGAAGGAGACAGAATGTCATTATCCAGCCATTCTGTTCTCTTTTCAAGCCAGTCGTAAAAATATTGGACTTCATCATCGTAGCTGTGCCTTTTCTGCCAGCCAACTGCATGTGGCCACTGGTAATGTCCGATTACTTTCCAGATTCTGTCATCGTAAATCATGGCCTTGTGGATTTGAGCCTTTGTTTCTTTAAGCCAGATAAATGAATCTTTTACAGCTGGTGAACATTCTTTCCAGCGATTGTTGACTTTTGCAGCGAATTCTTTGTCTTCAAAAAGCCTTTCAAACCAGCTTGCGTTTTTCCTGATCCAATAATTTTCAGTTAGGCAGTTTTCATCGTAGGAATTGTTTCCAAAAGCAATGTCAAAATCCCAGGCAGGACCAAAATGAAGCTTTTTATCATCTGAATCATAAAACATAAAACATGAGTCCTTCATTCTTGCATCGCGATTTGTAGAAAATTCATTGAGCCAGTACCAGTCGATTAATTCATCTTCTGAAAAATATGCTCGCCATCCAGTCTGTGGATTCTTGAATTCCTCAGAAAATAGTGCTTTTTCTGCCTTGTTGATTATGTCTATTTTCCATTTTGCTTCTTCTTCAGTCTGATTTTCATCCGGATCATAAAGACTAAATCCAACATTTCTTAAATCTGTTCTAAAATTGAATTTTTTAGTATTGCGTGTATTTGTAACTGACAGAAAACTTCCTTTACTTAGATTAAGCCTGTTTTCTTTTATCTGAATTTTTTCATAGAGCTGGTAAACTCCCTGAAATTTCCCATTTAAAATCAAATTTACATATTCATAATGAGGAAGCCATCGCTGGTTCGTAAAAACATTTTTTCCAAGATAAGAGGCATAAGCATTTCTCAAAGATGTATTGTCTGTTCCATTAGAAATCAAAACCCATTTTTCAGCAGCTCCAGTTCCTAAAAAATCTTCTTTATGATTTAAAATAAGAAGATAGGGTTTTTTAGGCTGCTGAGCTGTACTGTTTCCTCTTACGCGTATTTTTCCGCTTCCATTTTTATTTTTGTATTCCCATCTGATTTTTGTTTTCTGTTCTTTTGTTTTTAAAGGCTTTCCGAATTCTGTATCAATAAAAAACAGCGGAAGATTTGTATTTCTTTCAAGTTTTTCCAATGTAACATAATGCTTATTTGAAAAAGTGAAAGAAAAAACTATCAGAAATGTGAGTAAAGTGATTGAGATTGAAAATGTCAGGGAATATCTTGGAAGATGCATTTTTAATTTGTGGCTTAGTAAGTCACTTCTCCGTCATGGGCAAGAAGGCTTGCAGAGGTTACTTCTGGAAATGAAGCAATTTCTTTTACAAGTTCTGCTTCCTTTAATGCTTTGATTTCGATTACCAGGTCGATGTTTCCTGAAGAAAGTGCGCGGGATTTGACTGTAAAATATTTTGAATATTTTTTTACAGAATTAAGGATTTTTTCTTCATTTTCATAGCCAGTTGCATTTACCATGAGGATTTTTGGAGCTTTAGCAACTGGAATTCTGTCCAGAGTAAAAAGAATTATTGTAAGTACAAAACATAGCACACATGCTATTTCACCAAGTCCCGCTCCACAAATGATTCCTGTTGTGATTGACCAAAACAGAAAGACTAAATCCATTGGTTCTTTTATGGCAGTTCTGAAACGAACGATAGAAAGTGCACCAACCATACCAAGGGAAATTACAACGCTGGACTGAATCGTTAAAATTACAGCAGTTGTAATTAAAGTCAGGCAGGGAAGAGCAATGTTGAATGTTTTGGAATAGAACGTCTTTTTGGTCAAAAGTCTGTAGGCAATAAAGATGTATACTGCAAAAACAGCTGCAATTGAAAAGACAATCAGAATGTTTACAGGTGAATTATCAAATCTTGTATAGCCTTCTATAAAAGATTTTTTGAAAATGTCCTTGAATGTCATAGAAACTCCTTGAAAATCTATAATGTTTGTTTCATGCCATATTTGCGGCATAAAAAATATTTTGAAAATGATGTTTGGCTAAGTTCTCCGGTCTGAAGCAGCTCGAAAATGTAATCTGGAAGAAGCTCGTCAAATTTTACTTCAATAAGGTTAGTTCCTTTCGGAAGAATCGGTCTGGCGGGAAGGTCATTGTCAAAAAATCTGGAGAAGTCTCTTCCGCTTCTGATGTTTCTGTCAAAAGTGATGCGAACATTTCCTGTTCTGTAGATGTATGGTACTCTGTCGTAGCAGACAATGTTTACAGGTTTCAAACCACGGTACAGAATTTGTGAATAAAATTTTTTGTAGATGAATGAATCTTCTTCTGTTGGCCTTAGAATTTCATTCTGAAAGTCAAATTCTGTCAGTGCCAGAAGACGTTCCTTTGAAACTGGTGAAGAAGTTTTGAGACACTTGCCCATTTTTCTTTGCTTTAATTCCAGTGAAATCCGTTTGTCAGAATTGTTGTAGATTCTGATTCTGAATTTTTCCCTTGGATCAGTTCCGCTTAAGTTTTCTTCATAACAGGTGTTGTAAATGTCGTCAAAATAAATTGAACGTATGTGATAGAAACCTTTTTCTCCAACATGAGGATCTTTCTGAAGGACACAGGCAGTGCGCTGCTGAAGAACCTGCAGAAGCCTTTCTGGAGAAAAGTACTTGTATTCATGCCGCCATTTTGAAGACAAAATGTAACCTCTGGTATTTATTTTTTTTCTGTTACCGAACAGTCGGTAACTTTTATATTGATTATATTACACTTTTGTTTTTAGGACAATATAATTCAGTCTGGAAATTTTAACAGTGAGTTTACGCAGCATTTTTTTTGACAAACCAGTTGTCTATGTATAACATTCAGTTTCGTGTTAAAATCATCATATGATAAAACTTCTTTCTAAAATCTTCATAAAGAATCCTTCTGACTATTCAAATCCAGAAGTTCGTTCCCGCTATGGAATTATCTGCGGCGGCTTCGGTATTTTTCTGAATATCATTCTTTTTGCACTTAAATTCATCTTTGGTACTCTTGCAAAATCTGTTGCCATGATTGCAGATGCCTTCAACAATCTTTCAGATGCGGCTTCTTCACTGGTTTCCCTGCTTGGATTCAAACTGGCCCTCAAAAAACCTGACAGCGAGCATCCTTTTGGTCACGGCCGAATGGAATATATTGCAGGGCTTGTAATTTCATTTTTGATTTTCATGATGGGCTTTGAACTTTTAAAGTCGTCGTGGGATGCACTTTTTTCAAATGAAAAGTCTGAATCAACTCTTTTTTCATACATTGTTCTTGGAATTGCAATTCTTGTTAAGCTCTACATGTTTATCTACAATCACGCAATTGCAAAAAAAATCAATTCAGCCTCACTGGAAGCCGTTGCAAAGGACAGCCTGAGCGACACGATTTCAACTTTTGTAGTAATTGCTTCAATGGTGGCTTCAAAATTCACTGATTTTCCTGTGGACGGTGTGGCTGGTTTTATCGTTGCGGCTTTTGTACTTAAAACCGGCTATGAATCGGCAAAGGACACAATTGAACCGCTTTTAGGTCAGCCACCGGAGAAAGAATTCATTCTTGCCGTAGAAAAGGAAGTTTTGGCTCACAAACCTATTATTGGAATTCACGATATGGTTGTGCATGATTACGGTCCGGGCCGTGTAATGGTTTCACTTCACGCAGAAGTTCCAGGGGACCAGAATATTTTTGATTTGCATGATGTAATCGATGTGACTGAATTTGACCTTTCACAGAAATTCGGCTGTCATGTTGTAATTCACATGGACCCGGTTGAAACAGACAATCCTCTTCTTGAAGAGCTGAAGTTGTATTTAAAATCAGTTCTTCCAGAAATTGCAGAAGGCCTTTCAATTCACGATGTGAGAATTGTTCCAGGCAACACTCACACAAACCTGATTTACGATGTGGTAAAGCCTTTTGAATGCGAACTGACCGACGAAGAATTAAAGAAAAAACTCTTTGAAATCGTTAACCGGAAATACAGCACTGTCATGAGCGTAATTACAGTGGATTCTCCTTTTGTGTGATTGAGCGAGCTACATTTTTTTGTTAGAATGTGCTCACTATGATTAAACGAAACACAGGATTTTCAAATTTAACAGCCGGCTATCTCTTCCCTGAGATTGCCCGTCGTCGTCGTGAATATGCTGCTTCTCATCCAGAGGCAAAAATCATTTCTTTGGGCATCGGTAACACAACTGAGCCACTTTCTAAGCATATTGCTCAGGCTATGTCTGACTATGCGCTTGGCCTTGCAACTCCTGAAGGATATTCAGGTTATGGTGATGAGCAGGGTAATACAGAACTTCGCCAGCGCATTGCTGAAGTTTTCTATCCAAACATGGCAGACGCTTCAGAAGTTTTCATTTCTGACGGTGCTAAATGTGACATTGCCCGCATTCAGACTTTGTTTGGCCGCGATGTAAAGGTTGCAGTTCAGGATCCTGCTTATCCAGTATATGTTGACGGTTCTGTAGTTGTTGGTGCTGCCGGTGCAAACAACGGAACAGGCTATGAAGGAATCACATATCTTCCATGTACAGAAGACAACGATTTCTTCCCTGATCTTTCAAAAGTTGAAAAAGATACTTTGATTTATTTCTGTTCACCAAACAACCCAACCGGAGCCACAGCTACACGCGAACAGCTTCAGAAACTGGTTGACTTTGCAAATGCCAACGGCTGTATCATCATCTACGACGCAGCTTACTTTGCATTCATCCGTGATCCATCTCTTCCAAAGACAATCTTCGAAATTCCGGGAGCAAAGACTTGTGCAATTGAAGTAAACTCTTTCTCTAAACCGGTTGGATTTACTGGTGTTCGTCTTGGCTGGAGCATTGTTCCAAATGAGCTTAAATTTGCTGACGGTTCAAGTGTAAACAAGGACTGGAACCGCGTTATGACAACTCTCTTCAACGGTGCTTCAAACATCGTTCAGGCTGGTGGTCTTGCAGCTCTTGATGAGCAGGGACTCAAAGATATGAAAGAAGAAGTTGACTATTACCTTGAAAACGGTAAACTCATCAAGGCAACTCTTGATGGTGAAAACTTCAAGAAACTTGGTGTTCAGGCTTACTTTACTGGAAACGGTCCTTATGTCTGGGCTAAATTTCCTGGAAAGAAGAGCTGGGAAGTGTTCGATGCTATTCTGGACAAATGCCACGTAGTTACAACTCCAGGCTCAGGCTTTGGTCCAGCTGGTGAAAGCTTCATCCGCTTCTCTTCATTCGGTCACCGTGCTGATATCGAAGAAGCTTGTACAAGACTTTCTAAGCTTGAATTGTAATTTTATAAAGTTGCCGTAAAAAGTAATTTTGCTAAAAAACGAAAGCCCCCCGCCGTCACTTGTTACAAAAGTGGCGGCTGGGGGCTTTTTTCAGTTTTAAAATGTGCTCAATATTCTAAAGAGTCTTTCTGTAGCCGATATTCAGCTTGAAGGCTTCTTCTTTTTTGTCTGCAAATTTTGTCACGTTTGCCTGAAGCATTACGTTCAAATCACCGTCTTTCAGGTGGAATTTTGCAAATGGTGATATTTTAAGATTCATGGCATCTACAAAACCGTCTTCAGTGAAGTCCATAAGATCTTTTCCTTCAAATGAAACAGTAAGATGGTAACCTGCTGAAAGATTTCTTGCTGATTTTGTGAAAGTGTTGAAGGTGAAGCATATATCAGCACCTACAGTATCTTCCAGAAGCAATGTCTTCTTTACTTTTTCTTTAGGCATATTGTAGAAGCTCAGCTGCATGCACATGCTTTCATAAGTGAGGCGCGGTTCAATAAGCAGATA
Source organism: Candidatus Treponema equifaecale (assembly GCA_018064905.1). Lineage (GTDB taxonomy): Bacteria > Spirochaetota > Spirochaetia > Treponematales > Treponemataceae > Treponema_D > Treponema_D equifaecale. The sequence goes on along the minus strand of JAGHUJ010000076.1, from coordinate 20,868 downwards.
CAGATCCTTTGAAAGAATCTTGCGCTCCTCATTTTTTGAACGAATCGGCAGGTTCTCAAATCCCATCTGTCCAAAAAGGCACAGACCGTCCCTGTTGCCGATGAGAACATCAATTCCGGTGTGAAGGTACAGTGTGTCAATCAGAAGCACAACATCATCACCCTGGGCATTTTTTGTATTCATTGGAGCACCAATTCCGGCAGTACAGTCCAATGTAAGACCGTTGAAGGCTGCTCCGATTCTCCAGTCCAGGTTCAGTTGTGCCGTTTCATTTTCATTTCTGTCATTTTTGTAGATAAGGAATCCTGTTGAAAGCGGAAATTCATTGAATCTGAGGGAATAAGCAGCACCAAAACCGTAGAAGTCGTAAACCTTGCATCCGTTCATTCCCAGATAGTTTTCTGTAATCGTTGAACTGTATGGTTTTATACCAAGGTATCGTTCAAGATAAGCTTCAGAACCAATTGGCTCAAAAATCCCAAGGAACACGCTGAAAAAATGTGTTATTCCAAAATATGGCTTTATGTAAGTGCCGGAGAATTCATCAATTCTGAAAATCGATTCAGTTTCCGAGAACAAGTCGTCGTAAATATCTCCAGTCTGAATTGAGAACTCACCACGAACTGCAAAGGAATTTGAAAGATCGAACTGGCCCGCAAAAAATCCGTCAACGTTCAGTTTAGGATCAAAACTGGTGGCCTTCTGATTTGAAAATTTTGCTGCGATTCCAGAGTTTCCGCTAAAAAAAGCCTCTGCGTTCAGAAGGGCAGCAGAAAAAAACAAAACAGCTGCAAACAATGATTTAATTTTTTTCATTTTCTATATTTTCTCCCGAATTTTCTGTCTAGTACCGCTGAATATAGGTTGCCTTAGGGCGTGCAGTGATGATTACTCGTCTGTTCAGAGCACGGCCTTCTGGTGTAGCGTTGCTTGCGATTGGCTGAGTTCCGCCGTAACCTTTGTAGCTGAATATTTCCTGAGGCAAACCGTTCTTTACCAGTTCGCTGATGATTGTCTGTGTTCGTTGAATTGAAAGCACCATCTGTCCCTGTGGTTTGTTCACGTCCGCAGTGTGTCCTTCAACAAGAATTGTAAACGCGTTGTTTGCGTTGATTTTTTTGAGAATGTCTGCCAGATTCTCAACTTTTGTGTGCTCGCTTTCGAGAAGCTTTGGACTGTCAGCAACAAATTTAAGATCGTAGAGAATCTGAATTGAATCTTCAACATCGTGGATGATTGGTGGTTCTTCCATATTGAGAACGTATTCCTTGATGCTTCTGAATACAGTGTAATAAGATTCTGTTTTTTCTGGTGGAGTCACATTTTTAATAAGATTTTCCTGATCCAGAAGAATTACAATCTTGCCTTCCTGAAGCAATCTGAGGTTTTCAGGCACGGTCAAAATTTTGAGGGCATCCTCTCTGGAAATGACAGGATCAGTGCGAAGCTCACCGTAAACTTTTCTGGCCTTTATTCTCATTGGATCAAGCCCGATTCTGTCCTGATAGCTGCTTTCATCATCTGTCCAGTCGTAGTGAATCAGTCCTTTTCCGATTATGCTTTCAGGTTCAACCATGTTTCGTTCATAAATCAGATTCATGTTTTCGTCCCAGATTTCAGGAAAGAAGCATGGATAGGTTTTGTCCTTTATGAATTCACCATGAACTTCCATCTGTCCACGGGCATCGATGATGATTCCTGTGTAGACTCTTGAAGCTGTGCTGTCGATTGGTTTTGGATTCTTGTATGGGAATCTGTGCTTTACCAGAAGTGAAGATATGTTCAGCAAGTCCAGAGTATGGGTCGTTTTTAAGTTAAGTGAACCGTCAGTAAAAATTCCAGGTGATTTTTTACCTGAGTCAATAATGTCGGTTATCTGTTCCAGCGTGATTGTCCCGTTCAGAACCAGATCTGCCAGCTGCTGGGTTGAGTTTATGTACAGCGAAAGAAGCGGATCCTTGATTAAGCCTGGAATTTCTTTTTTTACAATGTTTGTAGCAGCCTTTTTTCCTGAAGGCATGTGAATTTCAGCTTTAAGTGTGTCCAGATTTATGTCCGAGATGAACTGTGATTTGGTCCAGTCAATTCTGCTTTCTGAAGAAATCACCCGCTCTACCTTGACCTGTGCAAAGGAGAATGCTGTAAAAATGAATAATAATGAAGAAATCGCTAATTTTTTCAAAGTCTGCTTCCTTATCTTTCAATTTCGGCAAATTTACAATCAAAGTAAAGAATTTCTTCAGCAGTTTGTCCAAGACCTTCAGGTAGCCGAATCCTGTAGGTTTCTTTTGGAGGTGTCTGATTCCGAATCAATGAATTGTTCAGTTTTTTCAAAGTATCAAAATCCAGTCTGAGTTCCATGGCAAGCCAGTCCAGATGAACACTGTCCGCAACTTCAACATAATCAAAGCTGTCATATCTTATTCTCTCATCTGCATCAGGAAAAATCAGGTCGTATCGTTCTGGATGTTCCGCAATTGCTGTTATGGCCAGAAGTTTTGGAATGTAGTTCACGCTTTCATCCCGCAAAAGACCATTTTCAGCGATGTACCAGAAGGATTTTTCTTCAGCACTCTCCAGAATTCTTCTCATGGCACCGGCTCCACAGTTGTATGCGGCTATTGCAAGGGGCCAGTCCTTGAACACCCTGTAATTGTCCTGCAGCTTTGAAAGGGCAGCCTTTGTGCTCAACCAGGGATCCAGCCTCTCATCAACCCATTCGTTTTTTTTCATAAACGGAGCAATGGAATTCTCCATAAATTGCCACATTCCCAGGGCACCGCTTCTGGACCTGGCATTTATCTTGTATTCGCTTTCCACCATCGGAAGATATTCCAGAGCTGCCGGCATGTTCCTCTTTTTTAATTCTGAACGGACATACAGCCTGTAGTTTTCACCTTCACTGAGACTTGCACACAGAAACTTGCTTCCTCCGCTGGTGAGATACTGGGCCGTGTACTTTCTGATCATTCCCTGGGCATAATCTGTGTCCGGCACTTCAATTCCGCCGGCCTTCACAATTGTTCTGAAAATGTTTTCTTCGTCAAAAAGTTTAAGTATGAGGTGAGTTTCTTCCTCGTTGATGTAAAATTCTTCAATTTCATCAGGATCGATCAGTTCAAGAAAATCAGAGTCGGAAACTTGGGCCGGAATATTGAAAACAGCAAAAGCAAACAGAAAAAAAATCAGGAGAAGCGAATATGTTTTCATAGGCTAGTCACGATTTTCCGTGCCATGCAGGTTTTTAAAGCTTTTCACCAAAATAGATGCCTGCCCATTCCCATCGTCCGTGAATTTCTGGATCTGCCGGAAAATTAACCTTTCTGAAGTAGAGGTACCATACATTGATGTAAACAGACCAGCCCCAGGTGCGGAGATAGGCTTCAGTTGGTGTGGAGGTTTCGTCCAGAGTCGGACTGTAGCGGATTCTGTTTCCCAGCATAAAGTTGTGCATTGAGAAGTTTTCAAGGGCGTTGGTATCAGATTCGCTTGATTTCCAGCTCATTGCAAAGAAGTTTACCTTTGTGCGGTATTTGTCCAATGATCTCCAATCGTAGCGTGAAATGGCTCTTTTTACAGAAGTTTCCAGGGCTTCAAGACTTTCAAAGGTCCAGTCTTTTGGAGATTTTGAAAAGTTTACCATTTGGCGGGCTTTTGTGTATGCGTCCGGAATACCTGCAATCTGAATTGCTGAAGAATCAGACTGCTCCAAAAACATTGAGTAAGATTTAAGTGCCTGTTCCCATTCGCCTGCATTTTCATATTCTCGTGCAAGTCGTACATACATTTCTGTTTTGCTTACGTTGTTTGGAAATGTGTTTATGAGCCGGTTGAAGTAGGAGATTCTGTTTGGTGTGCTTTTGCTTATTTGAATCAGATGCTGAAGGCAAGAGAAGTGAAGTGACTGTCCGTTTACCAGAAGGTCTGCAAAGTTGTTGAGAATTCGCTCGTAATAATATTCGGCCATTGGTTCAGCGCCGTTCTTTAAGTAACTTGAAGCGACCAGATAGAGCCAGTAAGCGTTGTAGGTGTCATCAGGATGTGTTTCAACCCAGTCCGTAAGAAAAAGCACCATGTTGTCGTAATCGTTTTCTGAATAATAGAGGTTTGCAATTCTGTTTATGACCGCATATCGTGACTGCTCAATCAGGGATCTGTCTTCTAACAATGTCTGAAGCTGAGAAAGAGAAGCTTCCATCTCCAGTTCGGATTTGGACTTGCAGCCTGAAAATACAGCAATAAGCAGAGAAATCAAAATTATTCTTCTGAAAACAAATTTCATACGCTTAAAACTATCATAAAAACGCAGTTTTCTCAATTGCAACTGCATTCGGGGACTTTTTCAGCGGCCTATAGAAACACCACTTTCTTTTTATCATTTTCTGGTGTATTCTATTCTGATTTTCTTTAAATTTTTTCTATTATTTTGAGGATCTTTCTGATGAAAAAACTGACCGTTCCAGTGTTGAATCTTTTGTTGGCAGCAGGATTTGTATGCATCCTTGCCGGGCTTCTCTTGATTTCCTACTTCTCAGCCAGTTTCCGTCAGCAGATTCCTGTTTCTGCCATAATCACAATGGTTTCAGGTGCGGCGATTGTTTACATTGCTATTGCCCTGCTCAGATGGGCCTCAATTTTCTTTGCCGGACTTTATATTTTTGCCTGCGGACTTCTGTTCACTTTTATTCACGCCAACGTGGTGGAATCCAATCTTTCTCAGCTTTGGCCGCTGTTCGTGATTTTCTGCGGGCTTTGTCTTTTGCTTACCTGTCTTTTTAAGCACAGGAGAATCAGAAGCGTTTACGGAATGCCAGCTGGAATTATGATTGGAATGGGAATTGTGTTTTTTCTGTTCTCCTTCAAAATCATCACAATTTCCTTCGTAAGCTTTATTTCAAAATGGTTCCCGCTCATCCTCATCTGTTTTGGTGCAGTGCTTGTAGGAATTTTTGTTTATCAGAAAGCCTTCAGCGGATATTTTCCTTATGACAAGGATGAACTGGCAGACATAACAGACGAAAGAGACATTCTGTCCGGGGACGCAAAGGAATGATGCCTTCGTGGAGAAAATTTTTCTCCCTTGCTGTAATTTCCGTCTTTCTCCTTCCTGCTTTTGCCAAGAAAAACAAGGCTGAGGAAGCTGCGCCTGCAGAAGTACCTCAGGAAACTGAATTTCAGGCAGAATCAGCAGAGTCAACGCAGCTTTCGCTTCCTGAAAAAAAAGAATACTCCTTCTTTTCTTCTATAGATAATGAAATTTTGAACAACGTAAAGATGGGCTCTCCGGAAAGCCTTCGTCTTGCGATAAATGCATTAAAGAAGGCTGAACAGACTGAAGCTGAATCCGTGCTGTACAATGTGGCGGTTTCCATAATGAAGATATGCTGGCGTTCTGTTCAAATTTCCGAAAATGCCACCACAGCCGGAAAAACAGATTCCTACAACAGTGCCATTGAATCAGCAAAGCAGGGAATCTATGACTTCAATTCCGGAAATGTTGATTTTCTTACAAATGCACTTCCTTCACTTGTCCTTGCGGTTTCAGAATCCAGGGACGACTATTATGAAGCCTCGGAACTGGCCTTAAAAAAATGTCTTGATGAAAAAGATGATTCTGTGTTCGTGAACTATCTTCTTTCAATTCTCAGCAGAAGACAGAAAAAAAATGATGATGCTCTTGGATATCTTCAGCTTGCTCTGACAAATGCACCTGGTTGTTATGAGATTGAATTTGCATTGGCCGAAGTTAATTATTCCCTTAAAAATTATGATTTTGCACTAAAAACAGGTGAAAAGCTTCTTGCTCAGAATCCGTTGAACAAAAGCATGCTGAAGCTCTGTGCATATGCCTCTTTTGAGAGCGGAATGCTGGATAAATCAGAGCAGTATGTTAACAGGGTTCTTCAGACTGAACCAGAAAACAGCACCTTCATGCTTTTCAGAACGAAAATCCTCATAACTCGTGGTGAATATATTCGTGCCGCATCTTTGCTGGATGCCTATTCAAGAATTGACACAACTTCAAGGGACTATCTTTATCTCAGATTCAAAATACAAAAAGAATGGAATAAGAACATTTCTGCTGCAACTGCAACTATAGAAAAGGCGCTGGTTCTCTATCCTGATGATGTGGAAATCATTATTGCGGCTGCCGGGATGGCTTCTGAAAACAATGTCAGCATAAACGGATGGTCTGGGGATGAACTGGCTGACCAGATTCTTGAAAAGGATTCTGGAAACTACGAGGCCAAGAAAATCAAAATTCAGTCCATGGTTCAGAAAAAGAGCTGGCAGGAAGCCTACAAGGCAAGTCAGAGTCTTGTGAACCAGCCCGGAAGTCAGGAAGATGCCCTGCTGACCCATATAAAGATTTGTCTTTCTGCCGGACGAAAAGAAGAGGCCTGGAAACTTGCTTCAGATTTGTATGCCCGTAAACCAAAGGATGAAAATGCGCTTCAGTCATACATTGAGGTTCTTGTCTCAACTTCCAGAAAAAATGAAGCTTCCAAGATGATTGCACAGCTGCTTCCGTCAAGCTCAGCAAAGATGAAAAGCTTTTTGTATTATGAAAAGAGCTATCTTTCTTCTGATGAGGCTGCGGTTCTTGCAGATCTTCGTTCAAGTCTTACTGCAAATCCAAGAAACAAGGATGCGCTGTTCAGACTCTACTCAATTTACTTCAATAAAAAGGAATACAAGAAGGCCCAGTATTATCTTAAACAGGTTGTGGCCCTTTCTCCAAAGGACGAAAGCCTTCTGAAACTTAATCAGCAGCTGGAAAAACTGCTTGGAAACTAGAGTTGAAATTAGTTCTTGACCGGAAAGAAAGTTAAATGATATTCTGATAGAACCTAAAATTTTACTCGAAAAAGGAAGTCAAAATGTCTTTTATTTCGTTACTTCAGGCTGCTGGGGATCCAACTCAGAGTCAGAGCATGCTTATGACTGTTTTGCCATTCGTGCTCATTATTGGTATTTTCTATTTCTTCATTATTCGTCCACAGAATAAAAAACAGAAGGAAACTGAAAAAATGATCAACGCGCTCAAAAAGGGCGACAAAGTTGTTACAATCGGTGGAATCCACGGTGTTGTTTCTTCTACAAAAGAGAAGTCTGTTATCGTAAAAGTTGACGACAACACAAAAATTGAATTCAACCGTTCTGCAATCGCTGGTGTAATCAATGAAAAGCCAGTTGCAGCAAAAGAAGAAAAAACTGAAACAAAAGCTGAATAAGCTTTATAAATAAAAATACCGGAGATTTAAAAATGAACAAACGTAGCCGTTTTATCATTATCCTGGTAGTTCTTGCTGTATGTTTCGCATTCCTCTGGCCATCAATCAGCTGGTATGCACGTACTCCAAAGGATCAGCAGAGCCTGGCTCTCGGTTCTCTTGAAAAAATCAAGGACTACTCAACAGTAAAGGCAAAGGAAGAGGTAGACAACCTCATCGCCATTGCAGAGAAGAATCCAGATACAGTTCTCGATGCTTCTTATGATTACCTTGTAAAAGCTGCAAAGAAGAATTACAAGGCTCATGCAGAGGCATACAAGGCAATGGGTCAGGAAGTTCCTGCAACTCCATCTGTAATGACAGTTTCAGCAATTCTTGATTCATTCTCGGGCAGCAATGCTCAAGCTGCAATTCAGGGTGTTGTTGAGTCTAAGTACCGCAATGAAATTCTTAAGGCTAAGGGACGCTATGAAAGCTCTGTAAAGCTCGGTCTTGATTTGAGCGGCGGTATGAACATCATCGTTCGCGCTGATCTTGATGCAGCTGTTGCAGCTCAGAAGGAAAAGGGCGGAAACTTTGATGAAGAACAGTTCAGAAAGGACGCTATGGCTCAGTCAATCGAAACTTTGACTGGTTCTATCGATAAGTTCGGTCTTACTTCACCTGTTGTTCGCCAGCAGGGTGATGACAGAATCTACATTGAAATTCCAGGTGCTGCAGATGCTGACAGCGTAACTGCAATCATCATGGGTAAGGGAATCCTTAATTTCCGCCTTGTTGATGAAGCTGCTACAAACGCATTCAACGCATATTATGCACAGAATCCTGCCACAACATTCAATGCAGACGGCAAACTCCTCAATCCTTCAATCATTCCTGAAGATACAGAAGTTTTCGGATATTACACAAAAGATGCTTACGGTCTTGATGAAAGAATCGGATACATCGCAGTTAAGAAAGAAGTTGCTTTGGACGGTGAACATGTTAAGTCTGCTACAGTTGCCGCTGATCAGACAACTAACCAGCCGGAAGTAAACTTTGAGCTTGACCTTGAAGGTGCTGAAATTTTCGCTAAGTTCACAGGTGCTCATGTAAACGAACGTCTTGCAATCGTTGCAAACAACAAAGTTAAGTCTGCTGCAACAATCAGACAGGCTATCAACGGTGGACAGGTTCAGCTTTCTGGCGGTTTCTCAGTTCAGGAAGCACAGAACATTCAGAAGGTTCTCCAGACATCAAGCCTTTCAGTTCCACTTGAAGTAGAAAGCCAGCAGGTTATCGGTGCTTCTCTTGGTGAAGCTGCAATCAAACAGGGTATCAAAGCTCTTTCATGGGGCTTGATCGTTGTACTTTTGTTCATGCTTGTTTACTATCTCGGTGCTGGTTTCAACGCTGTTGTTGCACAGGTTTTGAACATCTACATCATGTTCTCAATTTTGAGCGCTTTCAACCTTACACTTACACTTTCTTCTATTGCCGGTATGATTCTTACAGTTGGTATGTCAGTTGACGCCAACGTAATCATCTTTGAGCGTATCAAGGAAGAACTCAGAAGCGGAAAGAGCCGTGCTGCAGCAATTGCATCTGGTTTCGACAATGCTTTCTGGGCAATCATGGACTCAAACATCACAACATTCATCGCCGCTGCATTCCTTTCAAAACTTGGTACAGGTTCTATCCAGGGATTCGCAGTTTCTTTGGCAATCGGTGTTGTATCATCAGTATTCACAGCTCTCGTAGTATCTCGCCTTATGTTCGACTTCAACACTGATGTTATGGGCAAAAAGAACATGAGCATTGGCTGGAGGGTTAAATAATGAAAAAGAATATTCAGTTTACTAAATTTTTCAACTGTGCAGTAATTCTCAGTTCTGTTCTTATCATCGCTGGTATTGCTTCTGTTGCAATCCGCGGAATTAACTTCGGTCTTGACTTCAAGCCAGGTATGATTGAAGAAATCAAGATTGCAAACACTGTTGTAGATGTAAAATATAACGGCAGTGCAAAAGTAACACTTGATGCTTCTGAAAACGGCATTCAGCTTGTTGTAAGTGGTCTTGGTGCAGAAAACCAGACTGTTGACATCAACTATGCAACTTCAAAAACTGTTGCTGATGTTGCTGCTGAATTGAACAAAATCGAAGGTGTTTCTGCAACTGTAAAGGCTGACGGAGAAATCCCAGCTGGTGGTTTGTTTGTAAACTCTGCTGTTTCAACAACATTGAGTGAAACTGCATTGAACCTTTATGCTCCAGATGCTGCTTCTTCTGTAAAAGCTGATGATATCCGCGATGCTCTTAAGGCTTTCAATGATGTAGACGTTAAGAACGCTGGTACAGATTCTTTCCAGATCCGTCTTGGTGCAGATGAAAACGGAAAGGCTCTTCAGACAGAAGTTAACAAGACACTTTCTGAAAAATTCGGTTCAGAAAAAGTTGCTGTTGTTAAGTCTGACTTCATTGGTGCTCAGTTCTCAAGCTCACTTATCAAGAGCTCAATCATCCTTGTTCTCGCAACATTGGTTTTGATCTTCATTTACTCAACAATCCGCTTTAAGTGGGACTTTGCTTTGGCTGCTGTTATCGCCATCGTACACGATGCTTTGATCATGGTTTCATTCATTTCATTCATCCAGATGGAATTCAGCACAACAACATTGGCCGCTATTCTTACAATCATCGGTTACTCAATCAACGCTACAGTCGTTATTTTGGACCGTGTAAGAAGTGACATGAAGGTTGTTGAAGCTAAGAACTTCAAGGATATTTTGAACTCAGCACTCAACTCAACATTGAGCCGTTCTATCATCACAACTGTTACAACACTCTTTGCTGTGCTTGCTTTGTTCTTCTTCACAACTGGTACAATCCACGACTTCGCAAACGCTTTGATCGTTGGTTTGATTTCTGGTTGTTACTCATCTATTTTCATTGCTGGAAGCTTCATCTACGCTGCCCGCAAAAATCAGAAGTTCACAACTGTAACACAGTCAAATGTTGTTCAGTTCAGAGCTGAAGAAACAGAAGAGTAAAATTAAGCCGCATCATTCCTGGATACGGTTTGAACAGATATGTTTGACTTGAAAAGGTGCCTTTTAAGGCACCTTTTTTTTTGCTATAATTCAAGTTATGAAAATAGTTCGTGCAGATACAATGGGTTTTTGTGCAGGTGTTCGCCGTGCAGTTATGATTGCGGACAAGGCTCTTTCAGAAAATAAATCCGGACAGGTGTACACCTTTGGTCCTTTGATTCATAATCCAGAGGCTCTAAAGAAATTTGAGGAACGAGGACTTAAAGTTCTGGGTGAAGATGATATTTCTGCTTTAAAAACTGAAGATACTGTTGTAGTTCGTGCTCACGGTGTGGCTCCTGAAGTAATGGAAAAGCTTGAAAAAACCGGGGCTACAATTCTAAATGGAACTTGTCCAATCGTTCAGGTGAACCAGATAAAATGTGCAAATTTTGCCAGAGAAGGTGTTCAGATTTTCTTTACAGGTGACAAGGATCATGGTGAAGTGATTGGAATTGAAGGTGCTGGAAGAAAGGCTGCTTTTGAAGCGGGAACTGAATATAACTTCAACCTTATAAAAAATCTTCAGGAAGCAGAAAATCTGGTTTCTTCAATTGATACTTCCCGTCCTGTTTCACTTTTCAGCCAGACCACATTCAGCATAAAAGTGTTTGATGAAATCAGTTCGTATTTAAAAGAAAAACTGCCTGAAATTGAAATAGTGAAGTCAATCTGTCCTGCAACCCATGAAAGGCAGGAATCTTTGGTGGAGCTTTGTAAAAAAGTTGAAGGCGTGATTGTAATCGGTGGAAAAAACAGCGCAAATACAAACAGACTTTTTGCAACGGCACAAAGATTGTGTAAGAAAGCCACATTGATTGAAAACGCAGAGGAAATTCCACAGGAATTCTTTGAATTGGAAAAGGTTGGACTTACTGCAGGTGCTTCTACTCCTGATGATGTAATTGAGGAAGTGGAGAAGAAGCTTCTTTCCAAAAAGAATTAGAAGGAATTGTCTTAAATAGCAAATTCATCTTTTGTTGTGAAATTTTCGTTGATGTTGTATACTTAATAGAATCTGTTACTAAAGAAAATTTAATACTTGTAAACGTAAATAATATTAGAGGTTAAGAATGAAACCAAAGAATGTGGGTGTAATTGGAGCTGGTGCCTGGGGATCAGGTTTGGCACAGGCTATTGCAAGAGGGGGACACAAGGTTCAGATTTGGGCTCGTGAACAGGATGTAGTTGATGCAATCAACAAGGAGCACGAGAACACTCGTTATCTTCCAGGCTATCCTCTTTCTGAAAATTTGACAGCTTCTACAGATATTCAGGAAGTTGCAAACAACAAGGAATATCTCATCCTTGCTTCTCCATCTCTTTACATCGCTTCTACAGCAAAGCAGATTATCGATGTTCCTTCTATTAAGAATGGTGAAACCGTAATTGGTGTTCTTACTAAGGGTTTTGTTTCTTCAGATAATGGTCCTCGCCTTATCCTTGAAACTTTGGAAGATGTTCTTCCTGAATGTTATAAGCACTCTTTGGTTTACATTGCTGGTCCTTCTCATGCAGAAGAAGTAGCGATGGGTAAACTTACAGGACTTATTGCTGCCAGTGAACATGCCTTGAACTCAATTAAATTCCGTGAATTGCTTCGTGTTCCAGGCCTTATGGTTTATTCTTCACTTGATGTTGTTGGCGTTCAGATTTGTGCTGCTGCCAAGAACGTTATCGCTGTTGTTTATGGTGCTTTGGATGCTGTAAGTGAACATTCTGATGTATTCGGAGACAATGCTGAAAGTCTTCTTTTGGCTGCTGGGCTTAACGAAATTCAGCAGATTGGTTTTGCAATGGGTGCAACTCATGCTGAGACCTTTACTTCAATTGCCGGCGTAGGTGATTTGGATGTAACTTGTCGTTCAAAATATGGCCGCAATCGTCGCTTTGGTCAGGACATCATCAAAACTGACATTCTGGACCGTTTCAATAACCTGGATGATTTGATTGCCCGCATTGGTGAAATCGGATATCTTTCTGAAGGTGCTGTTGCCTGTAAGTTTGTTCACGAGATTGCTCAGAAGAACAATCTTAAACTTACAATCTGTGACGGTCTTTACAGAATCTTGAACAAGGAAATTAAACCGATGGACTTCCTTCAGGAACTTCTGATGCAAGGTCAGATTGCTAACTAGATTTTTTAAGGTGGTTTAGACAAGCTCGACCACCTTTTTTAATATAAGGATTTGATATGTTAGAGAAAATTACAAATACATTCAGTGATATTGTTCGTTCCGTAAGCGGAAAGTCCACAATCACAGAAAAAAATATTGAGGAAACAGTAGAGCAGATTAAAATGGCTTTGCTGGAGGCCGACGTTAATCTTCGTGTTGTTCGTAGATTTGTAAATGCCACCATTGAAGAAGCAAAGGGTGAGAAGGTTCTTCGTGCAGTTGATCCGGGCCAGCAGTTCGTAAAGATTATTCACGACAGAATTGTTAAGCTTTTGGGAGACAGCAAGGTTGACCTTCAGCTTAAGGGACCTGACACACAGTCTGTAATTCTTTTGCTTGGTCTTCAGGGTGCAGGTAAAACAACCGCCGCTCATAAACTGGCTGCTCGCCTTGAAAAAAACGGCAGAAAGACTTTGCTGGTTGCCTGTGACCTGGTTCGTCCGGCTGCTGTTGAGCAGCTCAAACAGCTTGGCAGCAAGATCAATGTTCCTGTTTATTTTGAGGAAGGTGCAACTCCAGCTGATGCAGTAAAGGTTGCAAAGAACGGTCTTTCTTATGCTAAGAAGAACGGAATCGACACTGTAATCGTGGATACTGCAGGTCGTCTTCAGATTGATGAAGACATGATGGCTGAACTGGTTGATGTAAAGAAGGCTGTTGATCCTGTTGAGACAATTCTGGTTGCCGACTCAATGACTGGTCAGAATGCAGTTGAAATTGCCAAGAGTTTTGACGAGCAGCTGGGACTTACTGGCGTTATCCTTACAAAATTTGACTCAGATGCCCGTGGTGGTGCCGCACTTTCTCTTAAATCAATCACAGAAAAACCAATTCTTTTCATTGGTACTGGTGAAAAAACCGAGGATTTTGAACCGTTCCATCCTGACCGTATTGCAAGCCGTATTCTGGGTATGGGTGATATTGTTTCGCTGGTTGAAAAGGCTCAGGAAAAGGTTGATGTTGAAGAAGCTGAACGAATGGCTGCTAAGATGGCCAGAAATGAGTTCACTTTGGATGATATGCTTGCTCAGTTTGAGAATATGAACAAAATGGGTAGCCTTTCTTCTATTATGGATATGATTCCAGGTCTTGCAGGTCAGATTGATCCAAGCAAAATTGATATGGATGGAATGAAGCATCAGAAGGCTATCATTCAGTCAATGACAAAGAAGGAACGTGCAAACCATCTTATCATTGGTCCAGCCCGCCGTAAAAGAATTGCTCAGGGCAGCGGAACCAGTGTTGCTGAAGTGAACAAGCTGATCAAACAGTTTGAAAAGACTAAGCTTACAATGAAAAAGCTCACAAAGAACAAGGGCTTGCAGGGTAAACTGATGCAGCAGCTTGGTGGCATGGCATGCGGAAAAAATCCGTTCGGTGGAATGGGCGGATTCCCTGGTGGATTTGGTTTTTAAGCAAGAGGGATAGGAAAGTCGGCTTTGCCGTTCCGTAGTGCAGCGGAGGAATGAAGCGATAGCGGAAACTTGGATAGCCCGACGGCTTTAGCCGGCTTGCCCAAACTTTTATTTGATTGTTATGCAGCTTACAACTCTTCCGTCTGGAGAGTAGCCTTTTACTGGATTTGTGCTGTCTATGAAACTTGAAATTCCGTTGTAGTAGGAATAATAATAGGTTCCTGCGTGGAGTGGAATGTCGATTTCGTAGCGTCCTGGTGCAACTTCTGCCATTTCATAAATCCAGGAATCCCAGTTGGTGAAGCTTCCGCCAAGTCTGATTTTCTGACCGCTTTCTGTAAAGCAGACAAAATGTGTGAGACCTGATGCTGTTTTCTCTGTGATAATCGGGTCTTTTACATCTATGTCCAAATATGAAAGGGTGTAGCCTTCGTTGCTGTTGTAGGAAATGTTTTTATTCAGTGGATCTGTGGTCCAGAGTCCGTCGATGATGAGTCTGTAGCTGATTCTGGAAGTTCTTTTTGGTCTGTCCGCAACGTAGAAGAACCAGGAATTTGTAACGTCACCTTCGTAGCTGTGAGTCTTGTAAAGCTGGAAGGGGTGAATTATCTTGAAGTCCTCAAAATCAAATGCAATGCCAACACTTCTTGAAGTTGCAGGTGCAGTGAACACAATGTAGTTTTCCTTTACGTAAGGTGCGCTGACTCCTGAAAGTTTGCTCACCAGCTGGTCATATTCGTAGGTGTCTGGAGTTTCAACTGTTTTTTTGTCCTTTGCAAATGCTCCCTGTGCTGTGAGAAAAGACACCAGCAAAATCAATGTAAAAAGACTCTTTTTCATACTCTGAATATCGGCATTTGAGCAACGAATTTTAGAAAAAACTTGCATAATATTATCAATAAGAAGTCTAAAGCCGAGTTTTCAAAATGCCGAAATTAAATCAGAAGTGAAATACTTGTCACTAAAATTCAAGTGGAGTAAAATTAAGGGCAATGCCAGGATTAAATCAGCTGAAAGAATTCACTGACAACATCAGAAAGGTTGGTGATGAAGAAAATATTCGTGCTCAGAGAGGTGAAAAACCTGCTGAAGTTCCGCTTCCAGTGGGAATTTCAGAAGAAGATGACTCTGACGATTTTCTCTTAGGAATTCCAGATGGGGAAGAAACAGGGGCTGCTGAAAGTGATGTTTCTGTTGACGATATTTTGTCTGCAATCAACATGGATGAAACCGTTGATGTTGCTGATATTGATTCAATCCTTGCTCCACAAACTGATGACGAAACTCCTGATCTTTCTGAATTTACTGATGACCTTGCTCTTCCTGAAGATTTGACTGGGGCAGCTTCTGCTGATGATGTTGCAGTTCCAGAGGACTTGGTTTCAGAAACTCCTGCTGCTGATGCAACTGATGAGCTGAATCTTGATGATTTGGGTCTGGATCAGATTGCTGATGAAAGCGCAGCCGATGCAACAGCAGATTTGCTTGCTGATTTTGATAATTTGGCATTGGATTCACTTGATACTGCCGAAACTCCTGAAGCTGCAGAAACAGATTTTGACACTTCAGCATTGGATTCGCTTGATTCCGTTGATACTGCTGAAACAGCTGATGCTACAGAAACAGATTTTGATACATCTGCTTTGGATGAATTGAATGACCTAAATGCGGATTTTGAGACAAATGATGCTGGAATCGATTTGAATGCAGATTTGCCTGAAGAACTGCTTATGGATGATGGGGTTGGTATTGCGGAAGAAGCTCCTGCAGAGGAAATTGCTGCAGAACCAGAATCAGTGAATGTGGAAGAAGCTCCAGCCCCAGACACGGACTCTTCATTTGGAGACTTTGACACATCTGCTCTGGATTCATTTGATACACCGGATTCAACTTCAACAGACTTCGACACATCTGCTCTGGACTCTCTTGATACACCGGATTCAACTTCAACAGATTTCGACACATCTGCTCTGGATTCATTTGATACACCAGATTCAACTTCAACAGACTTCGACACATCAGCTCTGGATTCGCTTGATACACCAGATACGACTTCAACAGATTTCGACACATCTGCTCTGGATTCGCTTGATACACCTGATACAACAGCAACAGACTTTGATACTTCTGCTCTTGATATGCCTGAAGGCGGCAATGATATGAGCATGTTTGACACTTCTGATCTTGATGCTGGAACTGGTGAAATTCCTGATGCTACAATGGAAGTTCCGGGGGATGATTCATTTACTTCAGAAACAGAGATGACTCCAGAAACCTTTGACATTTCAGAAATGGACGGAATGGACTTTACTCCAACTGCTCCACAAGCTGGTGCCGATGAATTCCCTGTTACTGGTGAAGCAGCCGTTGACGACTTTGTTCTGGACAGCGACTTTGCAATTCCTGGCTTCTCTGATACAGAAACAGCCGATCTTAACAAAAAGTCTTCATTTCTTGATACTGTGGATTTCTCAAAAGGAAAGGCCGCACGACCAAAAAATACTCTTACCGATGAAGAATACAAGCAGTTCAGAAAGAATCTTGCAGACTATCCGTTGAATCTTCGTCTTGCTGTTGAAGATTTTATCGTAAAAAATGAATTTACAGATGATGCGGTATTTGAAGTAATTGAAAAAATATTGAAGAAAACTTCAGCTCGTCAGGTTGCAACACAGCTTGAAAAAATGCTGGATATTTCCATCAATATTCCACGCGATTATGAAAGACGCTCTTATGCACAGTACGAGGCTTACAAACAGTCCTTCCAGTATCAGCTCAAAAACAGAATCATTCCTGCTGCAATCGCCGGCGTGATTTTGTGCTTTGTTTGTATTGGACTTTTCAAGGCTTCAATGAAGTTCATCTACAATCCTGTTATGGCCAGCATGAACTACAAACAGGGCTATACTTTGCTTGAAAACAATGAATTCCCTCAGTCTGAGGACAAATTCAAGGAAGCTGTCTCATACAAGCCTGTGAAAAAATGGTTCTTCAAATATGCAAACGGTTATCGCGAGAAAAAGCAGTTTGACCGTGCTGCAAATATGTACAAAAATACGCTGCGCTACTTTGACCATGATTTGAATGCAGGCCTTGAATACGCTGAAATGGAACTTTACGACAGGGCTAACTATGAGCGTTCTGAAGAAATCGTTCGTCGTGAAATTCTGGACTATCATATTAACAATCCTGAGGGACTCCTGCTTCTGGCTGATACCTTCCTTGAATGGGCAGAAGTGGACGAAACCAAGTATGAGAAGGCAAAGGACCAGTATTTGGATTTGATTCAGCGCTTTGGTGAGACAAATGTTTATCTTTCAAGAATGCTTCGCTATTACATCAGAACGGATAAGCTTCGTGAAGTTCTTGTTTATAAGAATATTTTCTATCCAAATGCCAAGTCACTTAATTCTTCAGACTGGACAGAACTTTCCGGATATCTTTTGGACAAGCTTTATGGGGAACTGAGCCTGAATGATGAGTATCTTCGTGCATCTATTGAGGACGTGCGGGCTATGCTGGAAATTGCGGTTAAGTCAAATCCTGCAAATCCTGTTTCTCGTTATAATCTGGCCAGATATTTTGTATTCAACGGTTACACAGAACAGGCCAAGGCTGAACTGGAAAATTCTCTTGATTTGTTTGACAATGCGGCAATTCGCACAAAGAAAAATGTATATCGTGAAATCAATGCTTCAAGAATTTTGGGTGAACTTTATGCCGGAAACCGTGAATATTTAAAGGCACAGACTGTTTATACTCGTGGTGTTGACCTCTACAATGCTGAACATGAGGGAACAGGTCTTGAAGGTGACTCAAATACAGGCAGGCTTTTTGCTGATCTTGGTGACATTGATTACTTTATCAGCGGTGAGCTTGACGGTGCGCTTTACAACTATGAGCGTGCTATTGAAATTAAAAACGATACTCCAAGTCTGAACTATCGCGTTGGTGCAATCTACTATGGAAGGGAAAACTATGAAAAGGCTCTCACTTCATTTATTAAGGTTGCTGAAAGTGATGAAAAGGACATGAATGTTCTTCTTGCCCTTGGAAACGTGCTTGCACTTCGTAACGATAATTTTGCGGCTCAGAGCTACTACAGCGATCTGCTTTCAAGCCTTGATATGGAAAAGGCAAAGAGAAAAATTCTGCTTCCACAGGAAGATGAAGATGAAGGCGCAATCATGGAGATGTATCTTCGTGCCAACAACAATCTTGGTGTTTGTCTCTATAAAACAGCCCGTCAGACTGGAAACAGCCAGATGAATGCTCAGGCAATGGTTCGTCTTACTGATTCTATGCGCGCATGGGATTCACTTACAAGAAATCCTCGTACAATGATAAGAATGGAAGGCAGTAATCTGGCCGCACAGAACTCAAAGTACATCACTCATCCATTCTCTGAATTTGAGCCTGCGATTTACACAGATATTCCAAAGATACTTTCAAATGAAAAGGTTTTGGAGTAGGATTTACTTACGATGAAATATTTTTGCGTACAGAATGGAATTGAGTTCAAAAAACAGCTGATTTCTCTTAGAAAAGAAGTTTTCAGAAAGACAATTCATATCTGTACGGCTTTTGTTCCATTGTTTTTGGGAATTTCAAGAAGCTTTACATTGATTGCCCTGGCTTGTGCTGGTGTTGTTTACATTATTGCAGAACTTTTGCGCCATCGTGGAATTGAAATTCCTTTGATTTCAACAATTACTGCAGCTGCAGCCAGGAAACGGGATGAAAACAAATTTGTACTTGGACCTGTGACCCTGGTTGCCGGTGTTCTTCTGGCTGCAATTTTTTTGGAATACAAGAGTGCTTCAGCGGGAATATATGCACTTGCCTTTGGTGACGGTCTTGCAAGTCTTGCAGGAAAAGCCTTTGGCAGAATCAAAATTCCAATGACTCACGGAAAAACTGCTGCAGGTAGCCTCACCTGTTTTTTGGCAATTTTCTGCTCCTGCTTCTGCGTAACTCAGAATACACATATTGCACTGGCTTCTGCTACAATCGGAGCCGTGGTTGAAGTTCTTCCCCTGAAGGATTTTGACAATCTCATCATTCCTTCATTAATCGGATTTGTTGTAACCTTGCTCAGTTAAGCCCACATGTACATTTTGTGCAGGTTTTTAAGGTAAAAATAGGTTCCTGATCCCAAAAGCCCTGCTCCAAAAATCAGATAAAGAAAATTATCAGTAGAAATCAGCAGAGTGTATCCAAAATACAGGGCCATCTGGGAATGTCCAAGATGAATGTATTCCTTGTTGGAGTGACGCACGCTTCTGATATAGAATGAAATCATTGAAAGGATCACAAGCAACACCCTTACTGCGTTCAAAAGTCCCATAAAACCTTCTGTTACAAGTCCTGTGGAAGAAATCCTTGCAGTGTTCATCGGAATCAAAAAGGCGAATACTATTGCTGAAGTAACCATAAGCAGAAAATTTCTTTCTTCATCCTGACGCTGTTCTTTTTCACTCAAAATAGAAGCGCAGACAAGGCTCAGGGGAGTGAGAATTCTTCCAAAAAGAACGATGTTTCCCAAAAAAATCAGCAAATTGGTGAAGGTCTGCCAGACACCGAAACTTATTGTGAAAAAGCGTGAGACTTCACAGAGACAGCCGATCAGAAAAGCTCCAAAAAAAACGATCTCAGTGGACTGGGTGTTTTCAAAAAATCGGTTTATGAAAAAAAGTGTGATTGGTATGTAAAAAAGCAGAATTCCGATTCCAAGAAATGTTGCAATAAGACTGTTTTTGGCAAGTGGAATGGAATTCAAAAATGCAGGAATTCGCAGTTCTGGTGGAGTTATGATTCTGTGAGTAAGACCGCAAACAACCAGTGTGAGAATCGAAATTCCAATGGTAACGACTGAAATATAGAAGAATGTTTTCAACAATTGATTTCGAATTTTTAATGTCATAAAAAAATCTTAAAATGAAAAGAAAAACTTGTAAAGACTGCTGATTTCTGGCCGATAATTATAAAGAAGTGGATTATACTATTTATCCATGGGAGGACTTATGAAAAAGCTTCTGTTATCAGGAATTATTTTTGTCGCTTCAGGACTTCTTGCTTTTGCCGGTGATGCGGCTGCTTTTGTAGACCTGGGAATTTCTAATGACGGAAAAACATACGCTTTTGCTGAATATGGCAAGACTGACCGCAGTTTTCAGGGATATGCTGAGATTTACACTGTAGATATTGCAAAGAATGATTTTATCGACGGCGGGGTTTTCAGAACAAATCCATCTGCTGCTACAGCATCAAAAAGCGGAAAAGATGTTTACAATGACCTCTATTCAAAGGCTGCCTGGTCACTTAAAAAATATGATCTGAAGCCTGTTTCAATTGACAATCTTCTTTATGTAAGAGATGAAAAAAAAGCCGGTGACAGTGAAATCGTATTCAAGGATTTTGAAGGCTCAACTGTTGAACAGAGTGTTTTCTATCATATTAAGCTTGAAAAAAATGTTGAGGGAACTGGTTCTTCTGTAAAATCATCTTTCTTCATTGCGTTGGAAAAGCAGGATGGAAACGGTCATGTCATCAGCCGCAATATCGTTGGTTCACCTGACATCAAGAGAAAGCAGGTTGTTGACTACACAATCGATAAGATTTTTTCTGACAAAACAGGCAGAAATCTTGTATTTGTAGTAGAAAAGAAAGTTTCTGATTCCAATGGAACTTCAATCAGATACATGGTTGAAACAATCAGACTGTAAATTGAATCATTGACTTAAGGTTATTTCGAGAGATTCGGTAACCTTAATAGATGGAAAAACTAAAATTAATTAGATCGTTTAATGGCCTTGAAGAGAATGCTTCTTCAGGGCCAATTTTTTTTGAAAAAAACAAAAAATTTTTCATTTTTTTTGAAATTTATTGCCGATTTTAAACCTTTTTTTTTACTTATATATTAGAGAGGTAATAAATGAAAAAAATGAAATTTGATCTGTGCTTTGCTGCTG
>JAGHUJ010000217.1 GCA_018064905.1 Candidatus Treponema equifaecale | reverse complement strand
TGCAAGCAATGATGCAAACAGAATTGAAAAAAGTAGTGTAAATTGCTTTTTCATGTAGTTCTCCATATCATCTTCTATTTTAATCTAAATATTGTGAGGTTGGAAGAGGAAAAATTGAAAATTGCATTTTATGGAAATTCTTCCTATAATTTGACTATGACACTACAGCAGCTAAAGTACATCATCAAAGTTTCAGAAATCGGTTCCTTGAACAGGGCTGCGGAAGTCCTGTATGTTTCTCAGCCTTCACTTACGGCTTCCATAAAGGATGTGGAGAATGAATTCAGCGTCAAACTTTTCAACCGTTCCAGCCGGGGCATCAGTCTTACAAATGAAGGCAAGGAATTTGTTCAGCATGCAAGGCAGATCTATGCCCAATATGAAAGTCTCCTTGATGATTTTGATCCTTCAAAAAAGAGGAAGAAGAAGTTTGCCGTAAGCTGTCAGCACTATTCCTTCTGCGTTAAGTCCTTCATCAATCTTATGAAAAAACTTGAGAAGGAAGATTCTTCTGAAAAATATGAATTTGCCATCAATGAAACAAGAACGCTGACCATACTTGAAGATGTGGCCAATATGAGAAGTGAGATAGGCATCATAAATCTGAGCGATTTCAACAGAACTTTTCTTACCAAGGCCTTCAAGGCAAACGAGCTTGAATTCACTCCTCTTGTTTCATGCAGAATCTACGTGTACCTTTGGAAAGACCATCCTCTTGCAGGTAGAAGCAGCATCACCTTTGATGAACTCAAGGACTATCCGTGCCTCATGTTTGACCAGAACGCCAACAGTTCCTTCTATTATTCTGAGGAAATATATGCTGACAGGGAATATGAGAAGGTCATCAAGACGACGGACAGGGCCACAAACCTGAACCTTATGAAGGGTGTCAACGCCTACTGCCTCTGCTCCGGTATTATAAGCAACGAGCTGAACGGCGACGATTTTGTAGCTGTTCCATTCAAGGACAGTGAGAATTCAGACAATGCGATGGAGATAGGCTACATTACAAAGATGAATGTGGTTCTGTCCCCGGCAGGTAAAAGTTACATTGAAGAGTTGAAGAAGTATCTGGGCAGATGCTGAAATTTGTAGCTGGATGAATGCGCCCGGACGGACCCTTCGACTGGGCTCAGGGATCCTTTGGCGTTGATCAGGGGCCCTTAAAGAGATTGGGGAAAATGACTAACGGTTGTCGATTTTTTCTGGATACATGTCGTGCCACATGAGGCGGTTTTCTGCCATCTTCTGGTATTTGGTTTCTGGACGGCCCCAGTTGCAGTAAGGATCGATGGAAATTCCTCCGCGCGGTGTGAATTTTCCCCAGACTTCGATATAGCGTGGATTCATGAGCTTTACCAGATCCTTCATGATTTTGTTTACGCAGTCTTCGTGAAAGTCTCCGTGGTTCCTGAAGCTAAAGAGGTAGAGTTTTAGGGATTTTGATTCCACCATTTTTTCATCTGGAATGTAGGAGATGTAGATGGTTGCAAAATCCGGCTGACCTGTAATGGGACAAAGGGATGTGAATTCAGGGCAGTTGAATTTTACAAAGTAGTCGTTTTCCGGGTGCCTGTTCTGGAATGTTTCCAAAACTTGCGGGGCATAGTCCGACTTGTATTCAGTCTTCTTTCCCAAAAGATTCAGGTTCTCGTTTTCTCTAGTTTCTTCCATTTTATTCATCTCCATTTTTCAGCGGTGTGATCTTTCTTGCAAGATAGGCAAAGGGTGTGTCAAAGAGGGCGACTACAACCTTGAAGAAATAGGTGGTAAACAGGATGGACCAGAAGATGTTCATTGGAACTGTTCCAAGGAAGGCGACGGTCACAAAGATTGAAGTGTCTACGGCCTGCGAGATCATTGTGGATCCATTGTTGCGCAGCCAGAGGAATTTTTCATTTTCGCCGCTTTTCTTCCATATGAGATGGTAGAGCGTTACATCAAGGAACTGGCTGCAGATGTAGGCTACAAGGCTTGCTCCTGCAACGCGAGGCATGAGTCCAAGAAGAGACTGAAGGTGTACCTGCATTGAATCAAGTTCCGACGGCTTTGAAAGAAGTGTAAGCTGGGTTCCGATGATCCAGATGATGTTGGTGAAAATACCAAGGCGCACTGCTTTTGATGCGGCCTTCTTTCCATATTTTTCTGAAAGAATGTCGGTGCTCAAAAAGGAGGCTGCGTAGAGTACGTTGCCCGCTGTGGTTTCAAAACCAAAGATGTTTATCTGCTTGCATACCTGGATGTTTGCAAGGATGGTTGAAAAAACAACAAAGGCGTAGAGTCCGCTTTTGCCAAATAGTTTGTAGGCTGCTACTGCTGAACCTAAAAAGAAAAATAAAGAAATAAAAAATACGTGGCTGTTCATTAAATTCATTCTCCTAAAAGTGGATCGGTTGTTCCGTTCAATTCAAATGCACGGATTCTGTCAAGGCAAGTTCCGCATCTACAGCATGGCCTTGTGCCGCCTTCATAGCAGCTCCATGTTTTTTCAAATGGAACTTTAAGTTCAAGTCCAGTCTTTACAACCTGGGCTTTTGTGCTTTTGATGAAAGGTGCTTCTACTGAAAGCTGCTGGCCGCTGCCAAGCCATATGGATTTTGACATGGCTTCGTTGAAGGCTACGGAAGTGTCTGGATAGGCGTTTCCGGCTGCGTCGTCGGCATGTGCTCCGTAGAAAATCTTCTGGCAGCCCAGGCTTAGGGCAACAGAGGCGGCGGCGGAAAGGAATAGTCCATTTCTGAAGGGTACATAGGTGGATACGGGTTTTCCGCCTGTGTTCTTAAGCTGGCTGTCGTAGCTTTCAAGAGGAACGCTCTGTGTGGACTGCTTTAAGAGTGAACAGTTTGAGTCGGCAAAAATCAATGACAGGTCAAGGGATTTAAGCTGAACGCCATAGTGAAGGGCAATGTTCCGTGCGCTTTCTGCTTCTTTGGAATGCTTCTGTCCGTAGTAGCAGAACAATGCAGTCACGTTGTTTGGCCCATATTGCTTTACGGCAAGGGCAAGGCAGGTGGAAGAATCCAGGCCGCCTGAGAATAATACCAATGCTTTCATTAGAAAGCCTCCATAGTTTTGTTTTAAGACAGGATGGTTTCGAACTGTCTGCCGGGTATGCTATAGGGTTTTGAAGATTTTGTAAATGGGAAAATTTTTCTACTTCATTTTTCTGAACATGTGGATGAAGGCCGGAATCAGGACAAGGTCTGCACCAATCCACGCCAATACTTCAGCATAAAGAATTCCGTTTGATCCGATGAAGATAGGCAGTACAAGTGCGCTGCCTGTTCTCATTACGAATTCCATGATGCCTGAAACCATTGGGATGATGGTGTTGCCAAGACCCTGGATTATGCTTCTTGTAAGCCACAGAAGGTAGAGTGTTGGCAGGAAGATGCTCATGAGACGAAGGTAGCTGTAGGCGGTCTCCATTACCTGTCCTCCGTTGGCATCGCCTTTTGAAACAAATAGTGTAAGGACAGTTTTTCCAAAGACGATCATGATGACTGCGATTATGATGGAACAAGTCAGGCTCAAGGTCATTCCGCTTTTTGTTCCGGATTTGATTCTTCCGTAGAGTTTTGCTCCGTGGTTCTGGCCTACAAATGTCATGAGGGCAAATCCAAAGGAAGTTGCCGCAATATCAAGAAGTCCGTAGAGTTTTGTGACTGCAACATAGGCTGCGATGAAGGTGACACCAAAGGAATTGACTACGAATTCAACGATCATTCCGCCGACTGCAATGATGGATCCCTGGACTGCAAGGGGAAGGCCAAGGAGGTAGAGTTTTTTGCAGAGGGAAGGAGAGGGGTGAAGGTCTCGTCGTGCTATCTGTACCTGCGGAATTTTTGCAAGTTTTACAAAGCAGAAGACGGAAGCTGCAATCTGGGCGATGAGGGTTGCTATGGCGGCTCCGGCGATTCCCCATTTAAAGACAAGGACAAAGATCAGATCCAAGGCTATGTTTATAATAGAAGAAACTATCACTGCATGAAGTGGCGTTTTGCTGTTGCCCAAGGAACGCAGAAGTCCTGCAAGAAGGTTGTAGGCAAAGATCACAGGGAGGCCTGCAAAAAGAATGTTTATGTAGAGCGTTGAAAGTGGAAGGATTTCTTTTGGCGTGTGCAGCAGAAGAAGGATTGGTTTTGATGTAAGGATTCCAAGTGCAAGAAGAAAAATCGATGTGATGATTGAAAGGACTACGGAATTTCCCACAACCTGCTTTAGGCTTTTTACGTCGCCTGCGCCAAAGTCCTGGGACATCTTGATGCTGAATCCCTGTGTGATTCCCTGGACCATGCCATACAGAAGCCAGATGAGATATTCAACAGCCCCCAAGGCGGCAAGGGCCTGGACTCCAAGATATTTTCCAACTATGGCGGTGTCAAAAAAGGTGTACATGAGCTGGAATACGTTTCCTGCCACGAGTGGAAGGGCGAACTTTATAAGCATTGGAAGTGTTTTTCCTTCCGTCATGTTCTTTGTGTTTTCTTTCATAGGTTTACAATCCGTTCAACAAATATAGAATAATTTGATTTAAAAAACATTAGGATAATTAGATTTTATTTCGGGGCGAAAGTTTTTCTAATAGATGCCGACGGTCGCCTTTGCTGCATAAAAGTCAGGGTCATTTCGACGGGTGGTTCCTGAGCCCAGTCGAAGGGGCCGGGGTGTGGTAGCTAAACTGTCGGGTCATTTCGACAGAGTGGTTCCCGAGCCAACTCGAAGGGGTCAATGACCCTGCGCACGGGGCGGGGATTATTTTTTTTGTTGGTTTTTTAGATGGAGGATTGTTCGGGCTGTTACGTTGTAAAGAATTGTGAACAGAAGTATTCCAAAGGCGATGGCGGCGGAAACTATTCCTGTTGTTGTGGCGTGGTGCTGTGCAAGATCAATGTTGCGGTTTAAGAAGGCGTTCAAGGTGTAGTAGAGGGAACTTCCTGGAATCAGTGGAACGGCCGAGGTTATTATATAGATGATTTCTGGAGTCTTTATCCGCGATGCAATTGCCTTAGCAAAGGCCGATGCAAAGAAGGTTGCGATGAAGTTTGATATGAAGGAAGACATACCGTAGTTCTGGCAGACAAGGTAGATGGTCCATGTGATTCCGCCTCCGATGCAGGCAAAGATTAGGCGGCGGCGTTTCATCTTGAAGACGATTCCAAAACCAAAGGAACCTAGAATTGCGGAAAGTATCTGTATGTAGTCCATCATCTTAAGACCCCCAGGTGCGGAATTACGGCCAGTGCAAATCCTATGGCGATGGCGGAAGCATGTATGACGGCTTCAAGCAGCCTAAGGGAACCGGAGATTGTTTCGCCGTTGATCAGGTCGCGTAGTCCGTTTGTAAAGGCGATGCCTGGAATCAGAAGCATTATGGTTCCGATCATTACTTTGTCTGCGTTGCTGCACAGTCCGAATTTTGCAAGGTTTACGGCGACAAAACCACAGACGGCGGATGTAAATAGAAGATTTACGAATTTATTGTTCCACAGTGTCTGGAATGTTCTGTCAAAGGCATAGACTATTCCTCCGCAGAAAGCTGAACAGATGGCGTCCTTCCAGTTTCCTCCAAAGAATATGGCGAAGGATGCTCCTACAAGAAGCCTGCCGAAAAAATCCAGAATTGGATGGCTTACATGCTGGTTTTCTATTTCTTCTATTTTTTTGAAAACGTCTGATATGTCCGGTTTTTCTTTGCATATTGTTTCAACAAGGGCGGAGTAGTCTTCAAGTTTTCTAAAGTCGGTTCCGGTTTTTAGAATGCGGCTTGACTGGGTGAAATTTTCTCCATTGATTTTTATGGTTACAATTATTGATGATGTGATTACAAAAACGTCGCTTCTTTGAGTTCCGTAGGTCTGACAGATTCTTTTGATCACTTCTTCGACATAGGTTACACTTGCGCCGTATTCAAGAATTTTTGTTCCCATCTCAACGGAACAGGACAGCAGTTCTTTACTGAAATCTTTCATTGCGTTTCCTTTCATTCCGTTATAGAACATGCGCTGATAAATTACAAGGATGATTTTGCAAATTTGAATTGCTAAACTGTCGGGTCATTTCGACGGGTGGGGCCGGGGCGTGGTTGCTAAACTGTCGGGTCATTTCGGCAAAGTGGTTCCTGAGCCCAGTCGAAGGGGCCGGATCAGTTCAGGAGGGTGTCGCGGGACAGGAACTGAACTTTTTGGGTTTCTTCCAGCAGAAGTACGGAATTCTGGTTCAGCTCAACAAGAACATCGGCTGAAATCTTTTTTACCACGTCCAGGGTGATGCCCATGAATTCACAGACGAATGTTTTTTCAACGGTCAGATTGTTCTTTTCATCCTTCCAGTAGCCGTCCGTTTCGTAGATGGTCACACCGTCTGTATGGCGCGTGATTATTTCAAGAAGGATGCTCTTCTGCTCTTCAATGGGAATTTCAATTTTATATGTTTCCCTGTCGTTGGTTCCAACATACAGCTTGTAGTTGCCAGAAGCTTTTGAATGTGAGCATGAGGCCATGAAAAATGCCGCAAGAATAACATAAAGTCCTGTAAGATAGAATTTCTTCATTTTTTTTTTCTCCACTGAATTGCGCCCAAATCCTCAGGCCCATTCATCAATATTTTCTAGAGATACCTTTAGTTTAATACATTATTTTCTAATTTTCATGGTTCCGCAGAAATATAGAGCTGATATGAATCTTTTATGAATTCTACCGATACTGTGATATAATAGATGGTATATGGCAAAGAGTGGGGCCATATGGGAGAGATGCGGTGTCGAAGGTTTACATTGCAATAGAAAGTTTCAGTGCTGTAATTATTTTCATTCTACTCTACGCCAGTTTTTTTGGAATCAGACAGAATACAAAAAAGCGGGCCATGTTCACCAATCTTCTGATTGCAAATGAAATCGTAGTTGTGGTCGATGTAGTCACATGGCTTCATATCAACTGGTCTGACAGGTTCATTCTGTTCAGCATTCTTCTTACCGCCACATATATAGTTCCGATTTATATAGTGGGACTTTTTTCAAGATATATCTACGTCCACATTTCAGAAAAATCCAAGACGAGCCGCCTTCCTTTTGATGTCATTGTAATCGCCGCTACAGTCGTAGGTTTCATTTCACTTTTGCTTTGTGCGACGGGAAAAATGTTCGTCATAAAAGATGGAAAATATTTTGCAGGAGCCTACACCCATTTCTACTATCTGTTCTATGTGGTTTCGTTGCTTGCTCTTTCTGTTGTGATTGTTGGGAATTCAAAAAGACTTGGAATCCACGATCTGATGGCCGCCCTTTCCTTCTGTATTTTTCCTTTGGTTTCGATAATTGTTTCAATGGTGGAAAAAGGAATCAATCTTGCAATTCCTTCCATGGCCATAAACATGCTCATCGTCTATATCGTCCTCCATTCTGAAAATGAAAGCCATCTTTATATCCAGTCCAATATTGATGAACTTACAGGCCTGTACAACCGCAGGGCCTATGAAGATGACTTAAAGCATCATGAAGAAAATCATGCTGAACCAAAATTCGTCTATGCCGCCATCGATGTAAATGGACTTAAGCAGGTGAACGACAATATAGGACACTCGGCAGGTGATGAAATGATATGCGGTGCCGCCGACTGCCTGAAGGAGACTTTCTGTGATTATGGGCGTATCTACAGAACAGGAGGAGATGAATTTGTTGTCATGTTTTCTGCAGACGAAGACACGGTGAAGCATCTTTCTGATTCTGTTGAAAAAGCAGCCGGGGAATGGCATGGCAATATAGAAGAAAATATGGCGATGTCTTTAAACAGGTTTCCATGGAGATGATTCCTGCCGACGACTACACGGAAGAAAACCAGACACTGTTTCTTTACGTAAAGAACATCGATCTGTAGCCAAATCAACAAAGCAAGAGGACTGCCTTACAGTCTGCCTTGTCAGAGATTTTTTTATTCCACAAATTTATATCCGATTCCCCAGACGGTTAAAATGTATTCAGGTGAATCGGGATTTGTCTCCACCTTTTTACGAAGTTTTCTGATGAATGCCATGATGTTGCTTTCATCAATGCCAGAGGGGACAGACCCCTGTATGCACCGCCGCAAAAGAATTTTATCGCCGGCTTTAAGATTGCTGCTTGAGGTCTGTCCCCATTTACCACATTTGCCAGGGCTCTGTTCATCACTGGTCCAGACAATGACATCGGTTTCAACAAGGGATGCAAGGTAATCTACAGTTCGCTTGGATTTCAATTCCTGAACCAGGCGGATCACGGCAGAAACAAAAAACATTGTCAGAAGAATTATGAAAGTTGAAAAATTCTTTGAAAAATTTGAGGCGAACAGAACATCAGCAACAAAGGAAATTGCCGCAAGACTTATGAGGATCACTGAGAAAGGGTTTATGAACGAACGCCGTAGAATGGATTTTATGGTCATAAAGGAAATTATACCACGGAAGAGGACTGGAAAATATGGCGAAATTCTTGCGAATTTGTATGGAAGAAAAAAATGTGTATTTCGCATTTCTAATTGATTTAATTTTTGCGGGATAACTTCTGTCCGAAAAATAGGACAAACTATTGAAAAGTTATAAATTAATCCGTAATATAGGAATATGATTCAAAGAGAAATTTATATAAACAAACTTATAGAATACAAAGATTCTCCAGTGGTTAAAATTCTGTCAGGCATAAGGCGTGCTGGAAAGTCATCGATATTAATGATGTTTAAGGATGAACTTCTAAAACTTAATGTACCTGAACAAAACATCATTTACATAGATTTTGAATCTCTAAAAAATTTCACATTAAGAAATCATCTGGTTCTATATGAAGAAATATTGCACCTTTCAGAAAATGCAGATAAAAATCAGAAAATATATATTTTTTTGGATGAACTTCAAAATGTTGAAAGCTGGGAACTCACAATTGCCTCATTGATGAAAGACCTGAATTGCGACATTTATATAACAGGTTCAAATTCAAGACTTCTTTCAAGCGAATTTGCAACTCATATAGCCGGCCGTTATGTGGAAATAAAAGTATATCCTTTGAGTTTTAAAGAGTTTATCTCGTTTTACAGAAATCAGAATTTGGAATCACAAAAAACCGAAAAAGAACTTTTCTGGGAATACATAAAGTTTGGTGGTCTTCCTGCAATTCATTTTATGAACAAAAATGAAAACTTGATATGGCAATATCTGACGGATGTTTTTAATTCAGTAATTTTAAAAGACGTAATAGAACGAAACAAAATAAAATCCAGCGAAAAACTGATTTCAACAATTAATTTCATCATGGAAAACATTGGAAACATTTTTTCAGCAAAGTCCATCAGCAGTTTTGTAAAAAATCAATTCAAGTCTTTTGGCAACGATATGATTTATGATTTTTTATATGCACTGGAGTCAGCTTTCATTATCAATAAAGTCAAGCGTTATGATATTAAAGGAAAAGAAATTCTTGAAACTCTTGAAAAATATTACATCATTGATATTGGTTTAAGAAATGCTGTTGCAGGATTCAAGCAGAATGATATTTCAGGCATCCTTGAAAATGTTGTATACAATGAACTTCTCCTGCGTGGATACAAAGTCTGCATCGGCAAAAATGAAAATCTGGAAATTGACTTCATTGCCGAAAGAAATGCAGAAAAACTCTACATACAGGTTGCTTACCTGCTTGCAGATTCTTCTGTAACACAACGAGAATTCCGTCCCCTGAAAGAAGTTCGTGACAATTACAGAAAAATCGTCCTGACCTTGGATGATACAGAAGATTTCAACGACGAAGGAATCGAGAAAAAGAATCTGGTTGAGTGGCTGATGGATGAAAGCGGAAGATAAATTGATTTTGCAGAATGGCTTTTGAACCGATAATAAAATGGAAAGCAAGTTATTAATAAAATTTGGAGTAAATAATGGCTAATATAAATTGGACTTTGGAAGATCAGGTAAATGATTTTGTAAAAGATTCGTTAAATAAACTTAATCTTAAGAATCAGAAAGATTTTAATGTTGAATCTAATATGTCTGGTTATATGAAAGAATCTCTAAAAGGTTCGGCAAAAACTAAGAATAAAACAAATTTTGGAAAACCTGATTTTCATATTGAAAAATACAAAATAAAGGGTGATGTAATTCCTGTTGTTTTTGAAGATAAACTTCATACTAATAAATTGATTTCAGTAAATGCAGAAGGTATAAAAAATGATGAAAAATCAATTTCGGCATTTGCTGTAAATGGGGCGATTTATTATGCAACTCAAATGATTGCAAGTGGAAAATATAACGAAGTTATTGCAATCGGTGTTGCTGGTGATTCTAGTGATGATGTAAAAATTGATGTTTATTTTGTTTATGGTTCTTCTTATAAGACTATAAAGCAAATGTCAAAATATCAAACTTTCGACTTTTTAGAAAATCAAACAACTTTTGATAATTTTTATAGAGATTGTACTCTTACTGATGCTGATAAACACGAATTGTTGATTAGAAGCAAAGCTGAATTAAGCACTTATGCAAAAGAACTTAATAAGCTTATGCACAATCATAATATCACAGCTCCTCAGCGCGTGTTGTATGTTTCTGGAATGCTTCTTTCAATGCAGGATATAAAAGATGATAGTTTGAATGTGATTCAGGAAGGTTTAATTTCAGAAAATTTGAAAGGTGTTCAGACTGAATCGAAAAGAGACGGAATTTTAATCACTTCTCAAATTGATGAGTTTTTGAAAGCAAAAGGAATTCCAGAAGAAAAACGAAAGTTGATGATTGCTTCGTTTAATGAAATTTCTAAAGATAAACAGCGTGATGAACCTACAAAACTTTTTCCTCAAGTTTCAAAATTTATAAAAGATGAAAAAGCAAGTGCAAACAAGCAGATTTTTGTTTATATCTACGAAAATATTTATAAACAAATTGATGCATTCTCTAAAAATCTTGATATTATGGGTGAGTTGTATTCTGAATTCCTAAAATATGCTTTGGGCGATGGAAAAGAGCTTGGAATAGTTTTGACACCTCCTTATGTTACAAAAATGATGGCTCAAATTCTGAATATTACTTACAAAAATAAAGTTATGGATTTGGCGACTGGTTCTGCTGGATTTTTGATTAGTTCTATGGAATTGATGATAAATTCTGCAAACGAAGAATTTACAAAAGGTTCTTCAAAAGCAAAAGAAATAATCGAAGATATTAAAAAACATCGTCTTTTAGGAGTTGAACTTAATGCCGAAATGTTCACTCTTGCTGCTACAAATATGATTTTGCGAGGAGACGGTTCCAGCAACATTCAAAAAGGTAGTTCTTTTGATAAGCCTGATTCTTTGTATACAGATTTCAATGCCGATAGAATTTTGCTTAATCCTCCGTTTACTTTTGAAGAAAATGGAATGCCGTTTATTTCTTACGGTTTGGACAGAATGCAAAAAGGCGGATTCGGTGCAATTATTATTCAAGATAGTGCAGGTTCTGGAAAGGCTGTAAAATCAAATAAGCAAATCCTAAAAAATCATACTCTTGTTGCAAGCATCAAAATGCCTGTTGATTTGTTTCAACCAATGGCTGGAGTTCAGACAAGCATTTACATTTTTGAAGCTGGAACTCCTCACGATTATGAGAAAACTGTTAAATTCATTGATTTTTCTAATGACGGTTACAAACGCACAAGCAGAAGTTTGATTGAACAAGATGAACCAATAAAGCGTTATTCAGATATTATAAAAATCTTTAAATCTGGTAAAAATGCAAAATCAAGGATTGAGGCAAATTGGGATTTAGACGCAACTTACACAGAAGATTTTATTACAGATTCTGGAACGGACTGGAATTTTGGCGCTCATATAAAAATTGATACAAAACCAACCCTGGAAGATTTCAAGAAAACCGTTGCTGATTATCTTTCTTGGGAAGTTTCAAACATCATTAAAAACAACGCAGAGAACGACCGCCTGGGAAAATAGATTCCCCACTTAGCGAGAAACTGAAAAATGTTAAGTGGGGAGAGTTTAGAGTTGAAGATGTATTAGAGTGGCAGCCACAAATTGAAATAGATCCATTAAAACTAAAAGAATTAACAGTCGAAAATACTGAGGAATATCCATTTTATGGTCAAGCAACTATAAATAATGGAATTATTTCTTATGAATCTCTAACTGAAAATGTCTTAAATAATAAAACAGGTTTACCAACGATTCTTGTGCATTCGAATAATCAAAATGTTGTTTATGTTGAAACACCTTTTTACTTAAAAGATGGACATGGTGCTACAAGTGTTCTACAATCTGGGAAACTAAATAAAACGAATGCCCTCTTTTTAATGGCTGCAATTTCAAGTGTTATTACAAAAACCTTTTCATACAATTGTAAAGCTACAAAAATAGCATTAAAAAATAGTATTATCCAACTTCCTCTAAAAGAAAATACGTTAGTATTTTCAAATCCGTGTGACAACATAAAAAACATCGACTTTGATTTTATGGAGTCGTTTATACGCG
>JAGHUJ010000099.1 GCA_018064905.1 Candidatus Treponema equifaecale | reverse complement strand
AAGATTTTTGTCAGGCATTGGGATTGATGAGTGAACAAAAATATGAAAGTGACGGCGGTCCTGGAATTGCCGCAATATTTAACTTAATCAAAAAAAACTTTTCTCGACCAATTATTGATCAGCGTGATTTTCTTAAGATGGTTGTCTTTAATTTTCTTGTTGGAAATTGCGATAGTCATGGAAAAAATTATTCTATTCTTTACAAAAATGGACTGGTTCAATTGGCACCAATATATGATGTTGTTTCGACTTGCGTATATTCTGGATTAACAGACAAGCTTTCAATGAAGATAGGGAAGCATTTTGAATTAGGAAAGGTTACAAAGGATGATTTTGTTGGCCTTTGTGAAAAATGTGGCGTGCATGTTTCGGTTATAGAGAATATTTTTAGGAATTTCAAAAAATCAAGTGTTTCTGTGGAAAAAACTCTGCTTGCCGATGGAAAAATAAATACTGAACTATGTGAAAAAATTTTTGAAGGAATAAAATCCAGATTGAATCTTTTATAAACTTTGGGAATTTTCCTCTTGAATTGTCCCATGACACCTTTTTCAGTGACCTTTTACCACCAGAGAAGTGTTTGTAGCGAATCTCCTAACGAGCTATGCTCGTTAGGCTCCAACTCTATTTCTTTTCGCTTGGATTTATGAAATATACAGTCTGATGCTCTGTAATCATGGCTGCTTCTCTTGCAAAGAATACTATTCCGCTTTCTGGAGCAATGATTCTTTCCTTTTCCTCTGCTCTAAGTGGATCAAGTATTGTGGCCATGACTTCACCTTTCTGAACTTCCTGTCCCGGCTTGATCCTGTTTCTGAAGAGTCCGCCGCATGGTGCTGAAACAGAAATAAATTCACTTTCCTTAACTATTTCACTTTGAAAGCCTACCGGCGGACGACATTTTATAAAGCCGAATGAGTTCAAAAATCTTAAAACTCCGTTCACAGCGGTCATTGCTGATTCATCATCGATATGGGAAGTTTCCTTTGTGTAAATACTGAATGCATCTGTTTCAAAAATCTGCCAGTTGTAGTTCAATGTTGTTGTGTCGATTGGTGAAGGTTGACGAAGCATTACATAGGGAAGTCCAAATTCCTTTGCCAGTTCAGGTGACTGGTAGCCTGTGTTCATAATTCGCACATGTGGAACAAAATTTCCGGAAAGGTAGAAACTTGCGAACTGGATTCCGTAATGGTAGTCACGGACATTTTCAAAAACTGCCGCCGCAATTCTCTGGGTTGTTTCTCCAAGGTTGTAGCCCGGAAACATTCTGTTGATGTCAGTGTTGTCCACCGGCCAGAACCTTTTTCCGATGTTCATTGAAAAGGGATTTATGCAGGGAATCACAAGGAATTCATTTTCTTCTTCAATAAGTCCAGCAGCTTCAAGCTCTGTGAACCGCTTTATCAGAAGTGAGGCTATGTACATCTGCTGAATTTCATTTCCTCTCAGTGCTCCAACAAAGCAGGCTGTTTTCTTTCCGTGGCCGAATTTAAATCCTTTTACGGCAATTTCTTCACGATATGGTGTTTTGAATTTGAATAAGGTTTCCTCTCGCATTATTTTTCTCCCAAAATTCTGGCAATCAATGAGCCTTCATACAC
>JAGHUJ010000219.1 GCA_018064905.1 Candidatus Treponema equifaecale | reverse complement strand
ATATAATGGAAAAATATCAGTTTAATTGATAAATATACAAAATAACTGATATTTTGGAGGAATAAATGAAGAAAGCTTTATGGAAAACTTTTTCGTTGGGTGTTGTTGCAGCATTGGCATTTGCTTTTGCATCATGTAGCAATGGTTCATCATCTGACCCGGTTATAATTCCGGTAACACCCCCGGCAGGAAGTGAAGCAGGCTCAGAAAAAAATGTGTTTAAGGATTTTGCAAACTATCCAGCAGGAAAAAAAGACTCGAGTGGTCATTTGACTATAAAAAATCAAATCGCCGAAAGTGTCCTTGTTTTTACAGACAGTGTTAAACCTGAAAACTATATTGGTACAATCTCTGCCAACAGCAGTATTACTGTCAAACTCAATGCAGAAAAATTCTATACTATTGTTTCTGTTGTAAAATCGGCTTATGAAAACTATGAAAAGGAAGCAAGCCAGACTTCGCATTGACTTACTATTCAAATTCCCAGGGCTATACAATTTCTGTTTCACCAGAAAATCTTCAGGGGTCTGGAAAATGGATTATCAGCAATCCAACAAAATATTGGGTAAGTCTTGAGGCTGTAGACAATTCAAAGACATATGCAGTTGTTCAGCCGGAAGCATTGAATGTTCTTGTTCCAATTAAGACTGACACAAACTATTCATATAAGGTGGTTTACAAAAAGGAACTGAAATATCAGGACAAAATTCTTGCAATTGCAGACATGACAATCCGTTCGCAGAATGACACTGCAGTGGCATCAAAGAGCAATAACTACAGGTTTGCAACAGACATTCCGGCCAATGCAGATGGAAACAGTCTTTCAAACAATCTTTCTCCAGCCGTATATTTTACAAATCAGTCTGGAAAAACAGTTCAATTCTTTAATGGACAGATGCTTTTGGCTAATGCGGCCAGTGCAAATGATGAATTTTCGATTCCATCTGGTGCAACAGAAATGCTGATAGGCCTTTCTGCAGGAGCAAATGTCAACGGACTTCTGGTAAAGAGTGTTGCATGGGATCCTCAGTCTTGCACAGAATCTATGGAAATGAAAAACGGCAAGGTTTATAAAATTACAATAACCCAGAATACTGATGAAGGTACTAAGGCAACAAAACCTATTCTGTGGTCAGTTACTGAAGAAAACGGATCAAACTATTACGACGAATAATTACAACTCTTTACAGATTGCAATTCAGAATTTTTTATATTGATGCAAAGGTATCCCTGAGAAATTGGGGATACTTTTGTTTGAGACTTTTTATGAAAAAAATCTTCACATTTTTACTGTTGGTGTCTGTTGCATTTATTTCATGCAGTTCAGGTTCAGACGATGACAGTTATATTGTCCCCATAGTAAATGGTGTTTTGGATAATGGCACAAATAATGATCCGACTAATAATCCAAATACCAATCCAGAAAACAATCAGGAAAATGGTTCACAGCAAGAATCTTCCATTGGTTACATAAAGGTAAAAAATGAAACAACATCGATGATTTATTTATACGAAGATGGCGATTCTTTTAGAGCAAACTTGAAGGCAAGAATTCCTGCAAAAAGTGAATATACAATTGAATCAAAGACAGGCGTTGTCACCTATTACTATTCTTTCATGATTGATATTGGTGGCGCACTCATACCATGGTATTCTTCGGATGTAAATTCATTCAGTGCATTTTCGGTTCAGGTTTCGGAAAATAAAGTAGCCACTCAGGAAATTAGCTTTCCAAATTCCATGGAATCTTCGTCATCATACATAGTTCTAAAAAATTCCGGCGGTTCTGCAATAAAGGTATTTAAAGGTTCCATTCTTTTGTCGCCCGTAGATTATCCTGAAAACATGCTGATTAATTCTGGGGAACAGTTTGTCTATGAAATAAAGCCGGAAGACTATGATAAAATATATTACATTAAAAATGCCATAGGTACTTCTTCAGTTGAAATAAATCAGGCTATTGGTAGTTTTGAACAGAGTAGAATTTATACAGTTGAATTTTCAGATTCTGTCAAACTAATTGAATCAACTCAATTTAATAAGACTAAGTACACGGTTGAACATTATCGTGAAAGTTTAAATGGTGAATATTCGCTGTACGACTTTCAGGAAATATACGGAATTGTAGGAAAGAAAACAAAAGTTTTGCCCGAAGAATATATTGGCTTTGAAAGCAAGCCTTTTGAACAGGTAGCACTTGCAGAAAATGTATCGCCAACAATTAAAATTTATTATGCACGAAAAATAATCAGGCTGACTTTCAATTGTGGCTCAGGAAAATTTATCGATGATATATCGGAAGAAACAATTACAGGAAAATATGAGGAACAGGTCTCCTATACAAAATGTCCTGTAAGAGAATTCTATAATTTTGATGGATGGGAAGGAAAACCGGAAGAATTTCCTTCGGAAGATTTAACCATCCATGCAAAATGGAGTCCAGTTACATATGCAATAAGTTATGAGCTCAACGGCGGAACCAATGCCGCAGACAATCCTTCTAATTATACCGTTGAATCAGACACAATAACATTGAATTCTCCGGCAAAGGATGGATATGGTTTTGAAGGTTGGTATGATAGTGTTTCATTTTCAAAAAAAGTAAGTCAGATTCAGTCGGGGTCGAATGGCAACAAGAAATTATACGCTAAATGGACACCGATAGTTTATTCAATAAGCTACATTCTAAACGGAGGAATTAATTCTCAAGAAAATCTGGAAAGTTATACTATTGAATCAGATAGTTTTACTTTAAGGCTTCCAACAAGAAAATCTTATATTTTTGACGGTTGGTATTCGGAATCAAATTTTATAAATAAAGTTTCCAATGTCCCAACAGGATCCATCGGTGACATGAATTTTTACGCCAAATGGAGTCCTGTCGCTTATTCTATTATTTATTATCTTAATGGTGGAATTAATAATATTTCAAATCCTACATATTATACGATTGAATCAGAAAACTTAATCCTCCAGGAACCATCTAGAGCCGGCTATAAATTTAGTGGCTGGTATTCTGGAAGGGATTTTGAAAATGAGGTTACGTCAATTTCAAGTGGGTCAAATGGGGTTATGAGATTTTATGCAAAATGGACTCCGATAAAATATTCGATTACATATCACCTTGATGGTGGTTCAAATAGTATTTCAAATCCTTCAACCTACACAGTTGAATCTGATACGTTCTATTTTAGTAGCCCTTCAAAATCCGGTTATTCATTTGTTGGCTGGTATGGGGATGTTGAATTTAATAAGGCGATTACATGTATTCAGAAGGGGGGTATAGGGAACAAGGAACTGTACGCCAAATGGATGTCAAATTCGCTTTCAATAAATGTTACCATGCCTGAAAATTATCGTGATATTGAAGGACTCAGTTATTCTGAAGAAAACGGAATTTTAAAACTGCAGGCATC
>JAGHUJ010000154.1 GCA_018064905.1 Candidatus Treponema equifaecale | reverse complement strand
ATTATGACCCATGTGGCACCGCTACCGCCCTGCGTATGATCAGGGTGCCCGCTGGAACCTAAATTAGGATGCTGCTCAATAAAAGTTCTTACCATTGGTCCAAGCACCGGATCTGATCCGTGGCTGTGATTGCCTTTTCCGTGAACAATGAGAATTTTCTTCATGCCACGGCTTACACAGGTTCCTACAAAACTGGTAAGACGAGCCCAGGCTTCATCTCTTGTAAGTCCGTGCAAATCGATTCTGGCTTCCGGACGCATTGTGCGAAGATATTCACGGCTTTCCATTTTTGTACGCTGTGCATATTCGTCTGCAGCCTTGTCCTTATCTGTAACACCGTAACGGCGGAGCCAGGCTTCCATTGGGTTCACGCTTTTCTTTGCGTCTTCCTGCATCTGCTTTTCGTAAATATCATCCTGCAGAAGTCCCTGAGCCTCTAATTTGGCCCGTCGTCTGGCTTCCTTTTCTTCTGCTGTTGGAGCATTTGCCATTTTGTGTGAAACCTGCGGAACTGAAGATTTTTGCTTTGCCTTCTGTTTTTCTGATTTTTGAACATTGTCCCACTGGTTTAAAATATCACCGAAATCCATATAATCACCTTATTTTATTTCAATCACCTGGGATGAGTTTACCCAGCCTGAAAAATTCTTGTTCTCAATAAAAATCCATTCACCGGCCCTCTCCAGCATTCTGACACGCTGAGCCGGCATTGCTGAAAATACCTGAACTTTTGCTTCTGGCACAGGACTTACATTCCCGCCTGTAAATATACCGCATTTTCTGGAAAATTTCCCCACCAGAAAGCTTTTGGTTTCATCTTCCGCACCTTCAATTCCAATGGATTTTTCAAATTCAATGCGTGCGGACTTTGCAGAAGTGTTCCAATAGCTTGAATGCAGCTCACGGCTTCTGAGTTCGGCAAGTTTTCTGCAGTCTTCAATGGTTGGAATGTATTTTTCAACAGCTTCTGTTTTTTGAGATTCATCTGCTTTAAAGGCCTGCTCAAACTGCTTTGGCTGATTCAAAGTGAACAAATCATTCTTCTGGGATCTGTCTGTTTTTCCATTCTCAACAGAAACAGTGTAATCTGGGAGAGAAAGCTGTTTTCGTGAACCGTTGTAGGAAACTGCCTCTACCTGAACTGGTGGAAGTTCATATTTTCCTTCTTTTAGCGGCTTCCATACAAAATCAGCCACAGGAAACTTTTGCGGAGTGAATTCTTTGTTCACCTGAATTTCATGACGCTTTGTTTCCGTAAAAATGGCATCCTTTGGAAGATTCCAGGAATAGTTCAGCACCTTTGTAAAATACTGCAGGCACACCTGATAATGGATTTCTTCA
Organism: Candidatus Treponema equifaecale; assembly: GCA_018064905.1. Taxonomy (GTDB): domain Bacteria; phylum Spirochaetota; class Spirochaetia; order Treponematales; family Treponemataceae; genus Treponema_D; species Treponema_D equifaecale. The sequence continues at coordinate 4,218 of JAGHUJ010000154.1, read as the reverse complement.
CCAACGCTGGCCCTGTAAATTTTTTCACCAGTTTTTTTATTGGTCACAAGTCGCGCAGAATCAGCAAAATCCACCGTAAGCACCGGCGAAATCAGATATGGATTTTCATAGATTACAACATTTTCAAATGGCAGATAGTAGGTTCTGCCCTTTATTTTTGCAATCAGCGGCGGAAGTTTTGTGAGACCTGTTTCTGCAAAGCTGAACCAAAGCCGAACCTGGGTTCCGCGATTGGATTCTTCGTCAAAATATTCTTCTTTTTTGGATGAAAGAAATTTAACTCCCAATGGAAGCTGTGGTAAATCCGTCTGAACCTGATAGCCTTCAATTCCCGGAATTTTCAGAACGTAGCAATTTTCCTGAGCTGTAAAGAGATTTCCTTCAGGCACCACCACAAGGCTCTTCAATTCAGCTGCTGAAGGTGTTTTGGCCCAGCTTTGAGAATTCATAAAAATAGAAAGAAACAGAACTAATAGTCCAGCACGTTGCTTTCTTTTTGATTTGACTGCATTTTTTTCCATTGTTTGTTGTCCTGTTCCCTAATCAAGTTGAAAATCTGATTTTGCATTGAAGAATTGTCGCTGCCTTCGCTTACCTTCTGCATTTCAGTTTCGGCCTGGGCTGCGTTTTTCTCCTGATTCTGTCTCTGACAAAGCTCCAGATTTATTTTTGCGTTTGTGTTCCGTGAATCAGATAGAATTGCCTTTTTAAAATATTCAGCCGCTTCTGAAAAATCATTTTTTCGCTGACAAATTATTCCGGCGTTGTAGAAAACTGCACTTTCCAGCTCCGGTGTAACCCAGGCTGAACCTGTTCGAATCTGACCAAGCCTGTCCATTGCCGCATCATACTGTTCCATTGAAATATAAGTTGAGGCAAGTCCAAAAAGCGCGTACTGATGGGACATTGTTTCTTCTTCACTGTTATAGCTGGCATTCAAAAATTCTGCAGTGGCTGTTCTGTAATTTCCCTGATACCAGTTCCAGGAGCCCTTTAGCACAGTTTTTTGTTCCTGATGGCATGAGGTGAAAAGACCTGCAAAAACAATGGAAGCCAGTACGGCATTTTTCTTTGATGAATTGATTTTTACTTCACCTGCGATGAATGAAATTATGAAGCAGAGCATTGCCAGCATCAGAAAAAGTCCATGGCGTTTTACCGGAATCACTTCGTAGTTCATTCCCAGTGAATTTTCACTTTCCTGTGATTCAATTTTTACCTGATTTAAAAGAGAGACTGCCGAGCCTGCAGAAGTTGAATCCAGATAGACTGCAAAATTTTTCTTGCCAAATCGGGCACCAGATGAAAATGAAAGAGAAGCTTTTTTTGAGGCATTTTCAGAAAGTTCCTTTAATTTTTTTGCTTTAAGAGAGGTTTTTACCGGCGTGTGACCGTCTCCAGCAATAATTTCCGTTTCTGTTTCTTTTCCGAAGCCCACAAAGGTCACTGGAATTCCGTATTTTCCAGCCTCAACCAGTGCCGATTCAAGAAGATTGTCAGTTTCTTCTCCATCTGTGAAAATCCACATATAGCTGGTATTTGCAGAATTGAGAGAAAGTGAATGTAATGCTGACTGAAGTCCTTTACCCAAGGATGAGCCTGCAGTGCTTATCATGGTTGGACTTAAATTTTCCAGAAGTGAATAAATTGCACCCTTGTCTTCAGTTTCAGGAATCGCAACAAAACCGTCACCTTTTGCTAGAACAGCAGAAAAGGAATTGCCTTCCATGCGGGAGATAAGGTTCTGGGCGTATATTTTGGAAGCCTCCAATCGGGTAAGTCCGTCGCAGTCCCTTGCGGTCATTGAATAGGAAATGTCGAACACAAGACAGACCGTAGTACCGCTTTTTTGAACGGGAACATTTCTTGTGCCCCAGGAAAATCCAGCAAAGGCGCACACTGCAAACAGCCATGCAAAGCATCGGAATACAGTCCTAAGAAAAATTCTGCGCTTTATCTGCCTGTAGATTTTTGATTTTTTTTCATCACCATAAAATCCGCCCAAAGTGAAGGAAAGTTTTCTGAAACGGTGAATCACATAGCCCACGACCGGCAAAAAAGCTAAAAGGAGAAGAAAGGCTTCAGGTCTTTGAATTGAAAGGTTTGAAAGCATCAGAAAATCTCCTTCAATAAAAGTCGTCTAACAATCCAGGCTCCTGTAAAAAGAATCAGAGCCAGCGTAAGGAAAGTCAAAAAGCACTCCTGATCCACGGATTTGTAGTGGAAGGTTTGCACAGTGTTTTCTTTTCGTGAAATTTCAGAAAGTGAATCGGACAAAGCCGCCGTTGTTTCAATGCCAAAATATTTTCCGCCGGCTGTAAGTGCAATTGATTCCAGTGGAACAGTGTCAAATTCAGACTCGTAGAAGCCTGAATGAATTTTACCTGTCTGCGGATCAATGTATTCGATTGGAACTGAGCCTCTGGTGCCGATTCCGAATGTGTACAAAGTGATGTTGTTTTCTGCTGCCAATGCTGCGGCTGTTTCCGGATGAACAGATCCAGCGTTGTTTTCGCCGTCTGTAATCAGTACAATGCATTTTCTGGGTGCCTTGCTGGTGGCAAGGTGATAGATTGCAGTGCAGAGACCTGTTCCGATGGCAGAGCCTTCTCCCAAAGCCCCGATTTCAACCCCTTCCATTCTTTCAAGAAAAATCGCATGGTTGCTTGTAGGGGGAATAAGTGCCGCCGCTTCTGATGCCATTGCCACAAGTCCATAGTTTGCGCCACGTTCAGTATTTACCAAAGTTCTGATTCCCTGCTTGGCGGCTTCTATTCTGGTCAAAGTTCCGTTCACAAGGGAAATGTCTCTGGCTGCCATGGACGGACTTGTATCCAGAACAAAGAGGATGTCAGTTCCTCTGGATGTGTAGATTTTTTCCTGATGCCGCAGAACCGGAGATGCCAAAGCTGTTACCAGTGAAAGATAGGCTGCAACTGCCAGAAGTTCAGAAAAAACAGAAGCCACGGAAATTGCCGGTGATTTCCATTCAAAAGTTCTGCCGTTCCAGTCAGAAATTGTAAGGGGAAAGGAAATTCTCGTGAAAAGTTTGAATTTACGTAAAATATAAAGGACTGGAACTGCCAGCGCAAACAGGAAGGCCAGTGGATTTTCAAATATCAGCATCACTTTTCCTCCTGATTGTTGTCAAAGTTGAATATAAGATCCATGCAGTCCTGTGTAATTGTTGCCCGTTCGTCTGCCGTAAAGGTTCCGTCCTTTGAATATCTGATGAAGTCCGTCCTGTAAAAAATCTCCACCAGTTTCTCCACGGAATTTTCCTGATTCCCGCTCAGCTCACCACCCATAAGCTCACAGAATTTTTCATAAAATCCGCTGGTTGAAGTTGAGGCAAAATCAGCAGAAAAGCGCTTGTTTAAGAATTCACGGAGAATTTTCTGAATTTCCATTGCATATTCACTATCCGCAATGATTTCATCAGATTCCTTCAGAAGTTTTTCCAGCTTCTTTACGGATTTTCTGGAATTTTTCTTGAGTGAAAGCAGATAGGCGAGCCGTTCAAGAAAAGCTGAAATTACCGGAAGCCTTACAAGAATAAAAATAACTGCAGAAAACAGAATTAAATAGAAAATTCCTGTTAAAACCAGCATCAATGTTGTTCCAGGCATTACAAGGGGTGCTGACTGTGGCCTGAAATTGCGGTTTCCGGATTTTTCCACCAGAGAATTTACCTGAATCGGCTTTAAACTGATTGGAAATGAGGAGCCGTAACCGATTTTGTTCAGGGAATGTCGCACCAGCGAAGTCAAATCAAATGTAGGAATTGTAAGATATCCAGATTTCCACGGCAGAAGTTTTAAAGTAAGCGTGTATTCTGAACCGATCTTTTCAAGACGGGCTTCAGTCACGGCAAAACTGCTGCTTTGATTTTCAAAAACAGAATAGTTCTTTGCCAGTTCCAGTCTGGAATTGGTGAAAAGTTCATCAGAAAACGGAGACTGTTCCCTTTTAAAAATGTATTTTACTTCAACTGTGTCTCCCACAAAAATCGTTTTTGGAAACACAATCTGCATATCTTCAGAATAAGATGAAAAAATTGCAAAAAAGAGAAGGGCAAGAAAAACCAGATTCAGTCGCTTCATATTCTTGTCCTTTGTGCAAAAAATCTGGTCAAAGCAACTGCACAGTCTTCAGCCGTAGAAATTGAAAGAGTTGCGGCACCGTGTTTCTGGCAGAATTCGCTCCATTGGTCGGTTC
>JAGHUJ010000129.1 GCA_018064905.1 Candidatus Treponema equifaecale | reverse complement strand
GACTTGTAACGCCTTCAGGACTTTCGACCTTTTCCTTTACCTGAGACCTTCCTTCGCTTTCTGCAAAAACATGCGGGTGGCGGCGAATCAGTTTTTCATTTATTGAATTTATTGTTTCTTCAACCGTAAAAAGTCCTTTTTCCTCAAAAAGATATGCAATCAAAACAACATTCAAAAGCACGTCACCAAGCTCTTCCTTAACATGAGCAGAATCTTCACAAGTTATGGCATCAATGGCCTCGCAGGTCTCCTCAAAAAAAGTTGAACGCAATGAAAGCGGAGTCTGATCCTTATCCCAGGGACAGCCTGCACGAACAGCCTTTACGGTTTCATAAAATTTTGAAAATGACTTGGACAAAGGCGTTGCGGGAATGTGTCCCGCAGAAGGGGTAGCGGAAGATGCGGTGGTTGAGCCTGTCGAAACTACCGTAGCTGAAGCGAGGGGAAAACTTTCCCCACTTTTTATATTTTCTTTCATTTATTTCTCCACCAACTTTTTCTTAGACCAGGCCTGAAGAATTCTTTTCTGGTTTTCGTCATTTGAAAGCAGGAATTTTGCGAACATTTCGTTTGTCTGGGCAAATTCCTGGGCCAGTATGATTTTTTCATCAGCAGTGAAATTTGAAAGAACATAATCAGCAATGTCACGGTCAACAGGTTTTGTAAGACCGAATCTAAGTCTCCAGAAATCAGGGGTTCCAAAAGTGTTCTTCATTGAACGAAGACCGTTGTGACCACCAAGACCACCGCTCCATTTTAAGCTTACAGTTCCAATAGGAAGCTCCAGCTCATCGTGAACAACTAAAATTTCTGCAGGTTCAATCTTAAAGAATCTTGCAAGCTCACCAACAGATTCACCGCTGAGATTCATATAAGTCAAAGGTTTAAGAAAATAAATTTTTTCAGGGGCACCTTCCGGCACAATCGGTGCGCTTCCGTCCTTTTTTGCATAGGTTCCGGTTTCAGCAAACCACTGAGCCAAAGTTGAAGTCTCAACAACGGCATAATCGCCCTTAAATTTGTTCTGAAAATACAATTTATTATAGAAAGGAAGTTGTGAAGCAAACTGCCATGCTACATTGTGGCGGGTATGTTCATATTCCGGGCCATAGTTTCCAAGAAAAGCAACGAGTTTAATCATATCCTGAATTATATCGCAAATGAAAGAAGATTAAAACACAGGAATTCCGCTTAAATTCCCCCGCCTTTTCTGCTAAAATGGAAGAAGCAAATGTGGTGGTTGAGCTTGTCGAAACTACCACATAACAACTGTTTCTGCGATGATTTAACTGGATATCGCCATCCGTGGCGAGAGGATATAAAATGGCTGATTACCACGTATTTGACAGCGCCCCAGAAGGGACTCCTGTTTCTAACTTTGTACATCTTCACGTTCACTCGGACTACTCGCTTCTGGACTCCTGTGCCAAAATCGATGACCTTGTTGCAAAAGCCAAGAAACTCAACATGCCTGCTCTTGCCCTTACTGACCACGGAAATATGTTCGGTGCCCTGAACTTTGAGCACCTGTGCCATGTAAACGGAATCAATCCAATCGTTGGTGAAGAATTCTACGTTGCCTACGGCTCACATTTTGAAAAAAATTCCGTTCCATATTCAAAAAAAGGCGAGGATGGTGACAGACAGGCACGCTACTTCCATCTTATTCTTCTTTGCGAAAACCAGACCGGCTACAAGAACATGAGCTGGCTCTCTTCTCTGGCCTACACTGAAGGAATGTGGTACAAGCCCCGCATTGATTTTGAGCTTCTTGAAAAATATCATGAAGGCCTTATCTGTCTTTCTGCCTGCATTGCCGGTGAACTTCCACAGCTTCTGCTGGCAAACAAGGATGAAGAAGCCAAAGAACTTGCTCTCAAATACAAAAACCTCTTTGGTCCTGACCATTACTACATTGAGCTTCAGGATCACGGACTTGAAGACCAGAAAATCGTAAATCAAAAGCTGATCAAGCTTGCAAAGGAACTGGATATTCCTCTGGTTGCCACAAATGATATCCATTATGTTGAAAAGGAAGACTGGGAAGCTCAGGACTGTCTGCGTTGTATTGGCTTCAAAAAGAACATGACGGAGCCTCATCAGACAATGGGTGGCGAAAAGCACGAATGGTATTTCAAGACAGAAGAAGAAATGCGTGCCCTTTTCCCGGACTGTCCAGAAGCCTTTGACAACACAATCAAAATTGCCAATATGTGCAACCTTACAATTCACCAGTACTCAACTCCTGAACTTAAGGGAACTCTTCCACGATTCGATTTGCCAAAGGAATTCCAGACCCACGACGACTACACCAAAAATCAGGACGACTACATGCGCTACCTTGTTGAAAAGGGTCTGCGAATGCGTTATCCGGAAATTACACCAGAAATCCGCCAGCGTTGTGAATACGAAATGGGCATCATCCTGAAAATGGGCTTTTCCGGTTACTTCCTCATCGTATGGGAATTCATCAACTGGTCCAAATCCACCTGGGACAATGTTCACGACAGACCAAAACCATATATGCCGATCGGGCCAGGACGTGGTTCAGGTGCCGGTTCGCTGGTTGCCTACTGTCTCACAATTACGGACATTGATCCGTTCCGTTACAAGCTGATTTTTGAACGATTCTTGAATCCAGAACGCGTTTCCATGCCGGATTTTGACGTTGACATGGACTTCGACTTTAGACAGGACATCATTCAGCACACAAGAGATTTGTACGGCGAAAAGAAAGTTGGTCACATCGTAACATTCGGTACACTCAAACCAAAAAACGTAATTGCCGATGTTGGACGAACTCTTGGAATTCCACTGGCAGAAGTAAACATGCTCAAATCCAAGGTTTCAGAAAACTTAAAGACCAAGCTCAAGAACTGCTTTGAGCCGCCTAACGAAAAGTTCCCGGATGGTGGACAGCTGGCAGAATTCAGGCACGATCCAAGGTATGAAAAACTTTTCGACCTTGCCGTAAAACTAGAAGGCTGTAAACGAAACACAGGTCTTCACGCCTCCGGAATGGTAATTGGTCTTACAGAACTTCCAGACTGGGCTCCGGTTTTTGCAATCGCAGATAAGGAAGGTACAAAGATCGGCGTTCAGTACACAATGGACATTATTGAGCCTTGCGGTCTCGTAAAATTCGACTATCTCGGACTCAAAACCCTTTCCCTCATTCGATACGCTGAAACAATCGTAAACAAGCACAAAAAAGAAGGTGCAGAAGATTTTATCTGTGCAAATGTAAGCGAAACAGACAAGACAACCTTCGACCTGTTCAAGCGAGGAGATTCAGTTGCAGTTTTCCAGTTTGAATCTCCAGGAATGCAGAAAATTCTCCGTCAGTTCCAGCCGGAAAGACTTGAAGACCTGGTTGCCCTGAACGCGCTCTACCGTCCTGGACCAATGGACTACATTCCAAACTATATCGACGGAAAATGGAAGCCGGAAACCATTCACTATCCTGATCCTTGTCTTGAAGACATTCTAAAGGAAACTTATGGTGTAATGGTTTATCAGGAACAAGTAATGCAGGTTTCTCAGAAAATTGCAGGCTTTACTCTTGGTGGTGCCGATATGCTTCGCCGTGCCATGGGTAAGAAAAAACCTGAAGTTCTGATGGGAAAGAAAAAGGAATTCGTTGAAGGTGCCATCAAGCAGGGCTTCACTCAGGAACACGCTGAAGAAATTTTTGAAATCATGGTTCCATTTGCCGGCTACGGCTTCAACAAGTCCCACGCTGCGGCATATTCAGTTCTTGCATACAGAACAGGCTGGCTCAAAGCAAATTACCCTGCTGAATTTATGGCAGCCAACTTAACAAATGAAATCACCTCAACAGATGGTCTTCCATTCTATATTGCAGAAGCCCGAAGAATCGGCGTACAGGTAGATCCGCCTGATGTAAACCGTTCTGATGACATTTTTGACGTTGTTGACGGCCACATTGTTTTCGGATTCAAAGGAATCAAGGGAATGGGAGACTCAGCAGCAAAAGCCATTGTAAAGGAACGCACAGCAAACGGCCCGTTCAAGGACTTCATGGATTTCCTTACAAGAATGATGAGCGTAAAAGAAGAAGTCATTGATCCAGAAACAGGAAAACCAAAGGGTTCAAAACTTGCCATCAATAAAAAAGCCATTGAAGTTCTCATAAAATGCGGCGGTTTTGACAATCTTGATAAAAATCGACCAACGCTTCTGGCAAATCTTGAAAAAGCCTACGCCTATGCTGAAAAAATCGCCTTTGGTGCAAGTGACGGTCAGCTGAGCCTCTTTGGTGACACTGATGAAAAAGAATATTCTGACTACGTTTTTGAAGAAGTTGAAGACTGTTCAAAAATGGAAAAGCTCAACATGGAAAAAGAACTCATCGGCTGTTATGTTTCAGGACATCCTTTGGACGAATACAGAAAGGCCTATGAAAAAGCTTCTGTAAATTCACTGAACATGGCCAGAGTTGCAAAACAGGACAAAGCCGAAAAAGATTCAATGGCTTCAAGCGGTGCAAATCCATGGCAAATGCGAAATTCAGGCAGGGTTCACACCACAGTTGGAATGATAACCGATCTGCGCACAATCACCACAAAAAAAGGTGATCAGATGGCATTCGGAAAGCTTCAGGACTTTGACGGTTCCATCGACATAACCTTCTTCCCACGCACCTGGAGCGGTGAAAAAAACAAGGACGGTTCCATCAGAACACCTGGTCTTTCCGACAAAATCAAAAATGATATGATTTTCGCTTTCAGGGGCAAGGTGGATTCCAGCAGAGAAGTTCCAAGCTTCATCGTAGACTCAATTGAAGATCCAAGAATCATTCAGGAAAAGTCAATTGAAGAAGTGCACATTCAGCTGGAAGGCGGTGCCACAAATGAACAGAAAATTTTTGAATTAAAGGAATTTTTATTTGGAAATTCCGGCAATTGTTCAGTATATTTTCATATAGACACAGGAACTGACAATTACATCATCAAAGCCACGGCTCAGCTTACGGCTCCATGTACAAAGGAATTCCTGGATAGTTTAAAATCCATTTCCTATGTAAAAGATGTTTGGACAGTATAAGGAGTTCACATGCAAATTTTCAGAATCATTTCCGCTTTGATTTCACTTTACACATTGCTCTGTTTTGTTCGAATCATGCTCACATGGTTTCCGGGAGCAGAATATTCAAAATTCGGAAGAGTGCTTTCACAGGCCTGCGATCCATATCTCAACCTGTTCAAAAGATTCAGCTTTCTCCGCTTTTCGGCATTCGACTTTACTCCGGCAATTGCAATCTGTATCTTGATTGCAGCCTCAACAATTTGTACAGGACTTTCTTCAGGTGCAAAAATCACTTTGGGAAGCCTTCTTGCAATGCTGCTTTCAATGGCCTGGAGCATCGTTTCTTCTATTTTAATGTTCCTTACAATTATTCTTGTGGTTCGTCTCATTGTTTACCTGATTAAAGGCGACACCAGCACATCCTATTCAATCTGGACTTCCGTTGACCGGGCACTGACACCGATTATCTTCAGAATTTCAGGCTTGTTCACCGGCGGCAGACCTGTTTCCTTTAAAACATCCCTTGGAATTTCCATTTTAACTTTGATTGTGTTCAACTTTGTTGGAAAATTCCTCATTGGATTCATCTGTGCACTTCTGGTTTCATTGCCATTCTAATAATCAGTTTCACCACAAGAAACTCCAGAATTTCCGGCATTAAATAAATAGCAGTGGAGAAACCTGTATGCACGTATCAGAACTGACAAAATCCGTTTCTACTCTTCCCGGTGTTGGCCCCGCAAAAGCTGCATTGTTCGCTAATCTGAACATCTTCACCATCGGCGATTTGCTTCAGTTCTATCCTCGCTCATACGAAGACCGTACGCAAAAAATCACCATAGCCCAGTCCCTTCAGCCGCTTTTTCTGGATTCCGCAAATCCAGCGGGAAAAGTCCACACCATAGCAAAAGTAATTGCTCACGAATGGTTCGGCTTTGGCAGAATGAAAACACTTAAAATCATTGTGAATGACGGTACAGGAACGGCAGAACTTGTGGCCTTCAACCGTCCGTTTCTGGAAAAATCTCACCCTGTTGGACAAATCGCCGCAGTCTCAGGAAAATTTGAAGTAAAATACGGAAAATATCAGTCCACCAGCTTTGATATTGAAAAAATCACTGACGGTGCTGATCTGAATGCTTTTGAAGGACTACAGGTTCCCAACAGCAAAGTTTTTCCAATTTATCACCTTACAGAAGGCCTCACCAGCAAAATCGTAAGTAAAACTATTTCGGCAGCCCTTTCACAATATTCACTGGGCCTTGAAAACGATTTGCCGGAACAACTTATTCAGGACAAAAAACTGCTTCAAAAAAAAGAAGCTTTAAAAAAGATTCATCTTCCTGCTGTGCTTTCAGAAGCAATGGAAGCGAGAAACACACTGGTTTTTGAAGAGCTTTACAATTTTCAAAAAATTCTTGCAGAAAGAGCCGTAGCCCACAGAGGAAAACTGCCTCAGATTGAAGTTGATTCAACACAGAACACGCAAAGACGTTTTACAGATGAGGAATTTCAGAAAACTCTTTCCACAAAACAAAAAGATCTTCTCGCTCGCCTTCCATATCAGCTTACAGAAGACCAGAAAAGTGTAATTGCCCTGATGAATGCGGACATAGACAGAAACTACGGCTTTAATCCGGAAACAAACCGTCCTTTTGAAGTTCCAGAAGTTCAGAATTTTTCCATGAGAACACTTTTGCAGGGCGATGTAGGTTCTGGTAAAACGCTGGTCAGTTTTTTTGCAGCTTTGAGAATAATTGATTACGGCGGACAGACTGCTTTAATGGCACCTACTGAACTTTTAGCCCGTCAACATGCGGAAAATGCAGCAAAGCAACTGGAAGTTCTTGGTGTTCGGGTTGCCTATCTCACAGGAAACATAAAAGCAAAAGGCCGTGACAATCTTCTTCAGGCCCTCAGAAACGGTGAAATTGATCTTATAATTGGAACTCATGCACTTTTTTCAAAAAATGTGCAGTATCACGATCTGGCTCTTGCAATAATCGACGAGCAGCACAGGTTCGGTGTAATGCAGCGTTCAGCAATTCTGGATAAGGGCAGAACCAGCGTAAAAGCTCAGGATAAATTTGCGCAGCCACCATTCCGTGAACCAAATCTGCTTATGATGAGTGCCACACCAATTCCTCAGACGCTGGCTCTGACTGTTTTTGGCGATCTGGACGTGCTCACAATTCACACAATGCCACAGGGTCGAAAACCAATCACAACATACCTGACCCGTGCAGGAAATGAAAAGAATGTCTACGATGCAGTAAGGAAAGAACTTCTGGCAGGACATCAAGCATATTTTGTCTACCCTGCAATTGAAGCAAATTTTGATTCAGAAGATGATGGCTCAGGTCAGAAATCAGCACTAAAATCCGCTGAAGAAATGTTCACAACGATCCAAACTCAGGTTTATCCGCAATTTAAATGCGCTTTGATTCATTCCAAAGTGGAAGAAGAAGCCCAAAGCCAGATTCTGGAAGATTTTAGAGCCGGGAAAATTCAAGTTCTGGTTGCCACAACTGTTGTAGAAGTTGGAGTGGATGTTTCAAATGCCACCTGCATGGTAATTGAACAGGCGGACCGGTTTGGACTTGCCGCACTTCATCAGCTCAGAGGACGAGTTGGCCGTGGTGAAGCACAGTCCTACTGTTTTTTGGTTTACCGCCAGAACATTACAGAAAACGGTGTTGCCAGAATGAAGGTTCTCCGAGAAACAACGGACGGTTTTAAAATTGCAGAAGAGGATTTAAAACTAAGAGGTCCCGGCGAAATTACCGGAACCGCTCAAAGTGGTGAACTTACATTTAAAATCGCTGATCCATACAGGGACTCAAAACTTATGCTGGAAGCCCGTCAGGAAGCATTTGCAGCCGTCTCTGCCACAGCCTCAATCACAGCAAACTAAGCAACATATGATTCAAGGCGACGTTTTCTTGAAGGAAGCTGAAGTGTCTTTACAGCACCAAGTTCAATCTGACGGATTCTCTCCTTTGTAAGACCACATTCGCTTCCAATTTCAGCCAAAGACATAGGTTTATTGCCGTTCAAACCATAGCGCATCTTTAAAACCTTTGCTGCAGTTGGTTTAAGTGACTCAACAGCGGCATTCAGATCTTCCTTCATTGCTTCACTGATTGCATATTCTTCTGGAGATGCATTTACATCATCACTGTACATATCTCCAAGACAAACACCATTTTCAACTTCATCCAAAGGAGAATCCAGACTGACAGTACCTTTGTTGAAATTAAGCAATTCACGAACATAACTTCTGTTCATTCCCAGAATCTCTGCGATTTCTTTGATCTGCTGTTCCTCGGCCTTGTCCGAATCAACCAAAGTTCTGGCTTTTTCAATCTGAACCAGTTCACCAACCTTGTTCATTGGCAAACGGATGCTGCGGCTCTTGTCACAAAGTGCCTTCTGAATGCTCTGACGAATCCACCATACAGCATAGGAAATGAATTTGTATCCCTTTGTTACATCAAAATGATCCACAGCAGTCATCAAACCAATGTTACCTTCGCTGATCAGGTCAGCAAGTTCAATTCCACGGTTCTGATATGACTTTGCGATTGTAATTACAAAGCGGAGATTTGAATTTACAAGCTTGTTTTTTGCAGAAACTGAACCTTCAGCAGCCTTTACAGCCAGTTCCTTTTCTTCCTCAGGGGTCAAAAGTGGAAATCTGTTTATGTCCTTAAGATAAATTGCAATTGTCTCATCATCGTATTTCATAGTAAGCCCCCGAAAAATTGAAATTTCTCACTATATTTATAGCAAGTTTCGTGCCAACTTTTTAAACCGGCAGAAAAAACAAAATAACGCCCCAACATATTCACAAAACAATGGAATCATTCAAAAAAAATGTATCAAACCGACACAATCTGAAGAACGCTCATACACATTGGGTCAATTTGACACAACTGCAATTTTGCTTAATCTAAAACTGTGTCGTTTTGTCAGTTTTTATACTTAAAGCTTGGGATTTTTGTTACTCTGCACCATAGAAGAATTTAAATAAAAACTTGCCGATTGGTGAATTTTTCTATATTTTTATTGTATAATTAATTTGAAAATTTTTTGGAGGCAAAATAAATGGCAATCAAACCTTTGGCAGATCACATTCTTCTTAAATTGGAAAAACCTGAAGAAAAAACAGCTTCTGGAATTCTTCTTCCAGGCACAGCACAGGAAGAAACTTCAACAGGAAGAGTTGTTGCTGTAGGACCAGGAACAGACAAGGAAAAAATCTCCGTAAAGGCTGGAGACATGGTTATGTTCTACAAGGACACAGGTGTAAAAGTTAAGTCAAACGGCGAGGAATTCCTGATTCTTAGAAACGGTGCCCTTATGGCTGTATTGGACTAGAATTATTTAACATCAAGCTGCCGCTGCAACAGTCTTGCATCGGCGTTTGACTGATCCAGGCTAACAGCATAGGCTGCAGAAGTCTTTGCATCCTGCTTGTGGCCAAGTCCAAACTGAAGCAGAGCAACTCTGTACAAAAGCTTTGACTTTGTTCTCTTTGAGCTGGTTCTTCCGGCTGCCAGAGAATACAAGTTCAAGGCTTTTTTCTTTTCTCCGCTGCTGGAATAAATCATGGCAAGATTTGCAGAAGAAGATGGAGCTGCCAATGGAGAAACAGAAATCATATCACCACTGGCATTTGCAGTTTTTGCGCCGCCAGTTTCAAAATTCACATATTCATAAAGTCGTTTAGCAGCCGCGATATTGTCATCAAGCAAGGCAAAATATGCAGCAAATTCAACTTCCCAGATTTCCATTCTATCCGCAACCATTGCCGCTCTTTCACCAAAAGCAAGCTTCGCGATAAATTCAGGAACTACAGGAACAATCTCTTTCTTCTGGCCACCAAAAATATCAGAAACTATCTTTTCTCCAGCTACACCCTGCTGCTCTTCATAATTCAGCGAAAATTTCTGTGTAACATAATTTGTAAAAAGCTGCCGCGCTTCATTTCCAAGCCCATAAGAAAGAAACTTCTGAACCGCAAACTGAACAAGATGACCTGGATATATATTTTTTCCAAGCTCATTTTTCTCCAGCTCATTCCAAATCAAGGCTGTTCTTTGTTTTAATGGAAGATCTTCTCTGGACTTAAGGAACAAATCAAGTCGTTCCACAATAAGTTCGTCGCTGCGGATTTTTCCGGACAAAGACTGTCGTTCCAGTTCTTCATCCATTCTGAAAATTGCATCTTCCACGGTGAACTTAGGACGCTCATCGAATTCCCGCATTTTTTCAGTTCTTAAATTTGTTTTTCTTAGAGAAAGTTCCAGATCTGACCAGTTTCGAGGCCTTGAATCAGCCCATGCCATTTTTCCATAACTGACAAGGCCCGGTGTATATTCAGGATTGTCGATTATTGCATTTACCAAAAGCTCGTAAGCCCGTTTTAAATCATCATGCCTGAAAGCCCAAAGAGCACTGTTCACGCTCAAAGCAGGTGAAATTTTTGAATAAGATTTTGCGCTGCCGATAAAATCTTCTCTGGCTTCTTCTGATTCATCCTCATCATCCAGCATCATATAGGCATCGGAAGCCAGCATTGCTCCTGCTCCGGCAAGCAGATCAGATTTTACGTTCTTCAGATTTCGAACAGCAACATCATAGTTTCCTGAATCATACTGAACATATCCCCAGAAAAGTGCATCTTCAGAATCTTCGCATTTTTCTGGTTGAAGTCCAGCTGCAGTCACATAATCACCGCCCATCAGATAAATCAAAGCACAGTTTCTGAGCCAGCGGGCATCATCTGTTCCTGCATAAACATCATAATATGCTGATGAAATCTCTTTTTTGAACAAAGGACCGTCTTCAGCTCGAATATTTTCCCGATCCAAAACTGATTTTAGCAGAACTTCTGAATGAATTGAACCGTATTTTGTTCCCGTAAGGCAGCTTGTAACATTCAACGCCTCACTGTATTTTCCAGCTTTAAGAAGGTTGTTTCCATACACTACGGCAATCTCTGGATTTTCAGGAAGCTTTTTCCAGGCCTTCTGCAAAGTCTTTTCAGCAAGTTTTTCCTCACCCATCCTGAGATAGCGCTTGTAAATTCCAAGTCTGGCATAAGCACTGAAGGCGTTTTTTTCAGATTTTTTCAGAAGTCTAAGAGCGTCATTCACCTCGCCATTTTTCAGATAAATGTCCACAGTTTCCATAGCAGACATAAAATTCAGCGAGCCGTCTTTTGAAGAGCATGAAGCAAAAAAAACTCCCGCCAAAAGAATCAATATAGCGTTCCAAAGGAGTAATGATCTTTTAACGGGATTTTTCATAAGCTTAAATTTTAGTTGTTGTTTTCTTTTCTGATATTGTCCAGGATTGCATTCACAAATTTATATGAATCATCCGGACCATAATTCTTTGCAATGTCTACAGCTTCATCAATTACGATTGAAGCATCAACATCCTTTGTGTATACGAGACAGTAAATGCTCAATCTGAGAATTGCCAGAGTAACCTTGTTGATTCTTTCAAAATCCCAGTTTTTAAGGTGGCTTTTGATAAGCTCGTCAACTGGTGCACAATTCTCAATTGTTCCAGCAATCAGCATTCTTGCAAATGCGCCGCTTTCTTCATCAAGTTTTTCTGTATCGTCTTCCTTGCGAGCCCATGAAAGCTCAAGGACATCCTTCTGATCCATTCCGCCAACATCCCAGGAATACAATCCCTGAAATGCTACAATTCTGCTTTTTCTTCGTGACATCGTTTTCTACCAGTTAAGAAGTTTGTTAAGAGCATCGCCTGTTTTCTTGCGATCAACATTGCTTGGGGTATCTAAAGACTTTGTAATATCACTTACAGCCTTTACAAGTGCCTGACTCTGCATCTGCTGTGTAAGGTTCTGCTTGATATAGTCATAAACTGTAACAGTTGTCTCAGGCTGAACTACATCGCTCAAACCAAGCATTTTTGCAGCATATTTCTGACGAACAACATAGAACTGAAAGTCAGTTGCTGTTTCGTTCACATTTGAAGTATAGCCATTGTCTCTTCCAAACAATTCAATCAAGTCATTGTAAGAAATACCAAGCTGCTGAGCATGCTGTGCAGATTTCTGAATCAAAAGGTCTCCGCCCTGATAAGACATATCCTTTGCAGATTCAGTTTTAATTGAATCATAAGTAAGTTTCTTTGCCTTAAGATCGTCGTAGATTTTCTGAAGCTTTGCCTTTGCAGCAGCAGGGTCATTCCCCTTTGGAACTACAACAAGGAACAGCTTAAGCATATCGCTCTGAACAAATGAAGCCTTGTTCATTTCAAAGAAAGAACGGATATTTTCATCAGTTGGAGCAACATTCTGGATTTCAGACTGCTTCTGTGAAAGAACATACTGCTGTGCCAAAAGCTGATTCTTAAGATAAGCCTTGTAGTCAGCTACGTTCATTCCAACCTGCTGTTTCATATAGTCATCAAGACTGAGATTTGTGTTTTTCTTAACGATTTCTGCAAATTCAGATTCTGTAACCTGACGTCCAACCTGCTGGCTCAAATTTGCCATGAAATACTGGTTCACCTGTGTGTCTGTAAGGTTCATTCCGGCTTTCTGTGCAGCCTGAACTACCAGCAACTCGTCTACCATTGCATTCAAAATGTCCTTCTTCTGATCAACAGTGAAGGAAGCCTGATTTGTCTGCTTCTGATATGTCTCAACTCTTGCCTTGAGTTTTTTCAAAGTGATTGTTTCAGACTTGTTAAGCTTTACAACAACCAGAGGCTGCAAATCTGCCTGAGCAAATACGCTTCCAGCCAATGCAAATAACAACGATAAACAAATTGCCAAACGTTTCATAAAGTTTTTCCTTAAAATGTTTTTCTATTTAACAATTGGAATGCCCACAAGTTACAGATGAAGACACCTGTAACTTGTCATTTATTCCTCATTACCTCAAAAAAATCTGAGGTTTTTGACTATTCTTTATCCAATGGAAGTCCACCAGAAATTGTAGCGCGGATACGGCGAACACCAGCTGAAGAAGACTGTTCCTTTTCAATCTTGAAGTCACCAATCTGAGCTGTGTGCTGAACGTGTGGTCCACCACAAACTTCCTTACTGAACCAGTCATTCTTAACATCACGACCAATTGTGTAAACCTTTACAGATTCACCATATTTGTTTGCGAACAAAGCACGAGCACCTTCTGCCTTAGCTTCGTCCAGAGTCATGATTCTCATATCAACAGGAAGGTCGGCCTTGATCTGCTCGTTAACGATGTCCTGAACCTTCTGAATTTCTTCTTTAGTCATTGGACGTTCGAAAGTAAAGTCAAAGCGCATTCGTTCGTTGTTGATGTTTGAACCCTTCTGAGCAACCTGGTCGCCAAGAACGTTAACCAGAGCCTGCTGCAAAAGATGTGTAGCTGTGTGATATTTTGTTGTAACATCAGACTGCTCTGCCAAACCACCCTTAGCTTTTCCAGCATCCAGAGATTTAGAAGCTTCCTGATGCTTTCTTTCAGCTTCTTTAAAGCCTTCAACATCTACAGTGAATCCGTTTTCTGCACCCAATTCCTGAGTAAGTTCAAGTGGATAACCGTATGTTTCATAAAGATTATATGCAACCTTTCCTGAAATAATCTTTTTAGGATTTTTCATAAGGTTTGGAAGGAGCTTCTGGAATTCTGCTTCACCCTTCTTGAGAGTTGTGCGGAATTTTTCTTCTTCTGCAGTAAGTTCTTTCTTGATTTTGTCTGCATTTGTTTCAAGTTCAGCATAAGCAATCTTGAAGTTTGCAATTACAGCATCTGCAATTTCAGCAAGGAATGATTTTTCGATACCCAACTTCATTCCGTGGCGAACTGCACGACGGATAAGACGACGGAGAACGTAACCAGCACCAACATTTGATGGAGCAACGCCACGAACATCACCAATAATGAATACTGAAGCACGGCTGTGATCTGCAATGATACGAACTGACTTGTCTTTTTCTTCGTCAGTTCCGTATTTGTAATTTGCCATTTCTTCAATTTTTGCAATGATTGGCTGGAAAACTTCTGTCTGGTAAACAGATGTTTTTCCCTGAAGGATACAGTTTGTTCTTTCAAGTCCCATACCTGTATCTACATTCTGTTTTGGAAGTGGAACAAGAGTATTTTCGTCTACGCGGTTAAACTGCATGAAAACGTTATTCCAGATTTCCATCCAGTTTTTAGAATCAGTTCCCTTGTTTGAACCTTCTGGAGGAAGACCTTCCCCAACCCAGTAGAAAAT
>JAGHUJ010000033.1 GCA_018064905.1 Candidatus Treponema equifaecale | reverse complement strand
TACAGCACAAAATTACTTTAATAACAGCTCAAAAAGTTCTATAATCAAACATCTTTTTTTAAATTTTTTTAGAGGTTTTTTTATGGACACAAAAAGTATTGCTGCCGTAGCAAAATCAATCCGCAGCCTGTCTATCGATGCCATCCAGAAAGCTAATTCAGGCCACCCTGGACTTCCGCTTGGATGTGCAGAACTCGCTGCTCTTTTGTACGGAGAAATCCTTAAGCACAATCCGGCTGATTCAAAGTGGGCAGACCGTGATCGTTTCGTTCTTTCTGCTGGACACGGTTCCATGCTGTTGTATTCAATCCTTCATTTGAGCGGATACAAAGTAAGCCTTGAAGACATTAAAAATTTCCGTCAGATCGGTTCAGTTTGCTGTGGTCATCCTGAATACGGCATTACAGACGGCGTTGAAAATACATCTGGTCCATTGGGTCAGGGAATTGCATTGGCTGTTGGTATGGCACTTGCTGAAAGTCACCTTGCAGCAAAATACAACACTGCTGCTCACAAAATCGTAGACCATTACACTTATGCTCTTGTTGGCGAAGGCTGTCTTGAAGAAGGTGTTTCATCAGAAGCATGTTCATTTGCCGGTCACAACAAGCTTGGAAAGCTCATCGTTTTCTACGACATGAACAAAATTTCCATTGACGGTTCAACTGACATTACATTTACAGAAGATATCGGCAAGCGTTATGAAGCTTATGGCTGGCAGGTTCTTAAAGGCGACATGTACGAAGTTGAGAATGTTGCAAAGCTCATTGAAGAAGCAAAAACTGAAACTTCAAAACCAACTCTCATCATGCTCAAATCAATCATCGGTAAGTTCGCTCCAAAACAGGGAACTCCTTCTGTTCACGGCGAACCATTGGGAGAAGCTGATGTTGCAGAAACAAAGAAAAACCTTGGCTTGAATCCAGAAGAATTCTTCCAGATTGATGCTGATGCACTTAAATATTTTGAAGGCAAAAAATCAGAATTTGCAAAACGTCAGGCTGACTGGAACGCTGAATTTGATGCATGGGCAAAGGAAAATCCAGAACTTGCAAAACAGTGGAAGGCTTCTTACGAAGGTTCTGCTGACGGCACAATCGTTGATCCAACATATGAAGTTGGAAAATCAGTTGCAACTCGTACAGCTTCTGGTGACATGATTTCAGCAATGGGTGCAGCTTATTCTTACCTTGTTGGTGGTTCAGCTGACCTTAAGGGTTCAAACAAATCTGGCATGAAGTGCGACAACGGAACTTACACTCCAGAAAACAAAATCGGCCGTTCAATTGAATTCGGTATCCGTGAATTCGGTATGGCTTCTGAATGTGCTGGTATGGCTCTTCACGGCGGTATCCGTCCATTCTGTGCTACTTACCTCGTATTCTCTGATTATATGAGACCTTCAATTCGTCTTGCAGCATTGATGAATCAGCCTGTAATCTATGACCTTACACACGATTCAATCTACCTCGGTGAAGACGGTCCAACTCATCAGCCAATCGAACAGCTTTCTTCACTTCGTTCAATTCCTAACCTTCAGGTTCTCAGACCAGGTGATGCTGAAGAAACAGTTGCTGCATGGCATATGGCAATGGAAGCAAAGGATCATCCAGTTCTTCTTGCACTTACAAGACAGAATGTTCCAGTTTATGCAAAGGAAGATTCTTCTTGGCGCGAAACAATCAAAAAAGGTGCTTATGTTGTAAAATGTGGCGCTGAAACTCCGGATGTTACAATCGTTGCAACAGGTTCAGAAGTAAACATGGCTCTTGAAGCTGCCGCAAAAGTTGCTGGAAAATCGGTTCGTGTTGTTTCAATTCTGGACAAGAATCTTTTTGAAGCTCAGTCAGAAGAATTCCAGGCAAAAATCCTCGGAAATGCAAAGCGCGTAATTGTAGCTGAAGCCGGCGTAAAAACTGGCTGGGAAGCATATGTTTCAAGCAAAAAGGATTTGTTCACAATCGACCACTTTGGTGAATCAGGTCCAGCAAAGAAAGTTGCAGAAAAGTTCGGTTTCACAGCAGAAAAGCTCGCAGAACTTATCAACAACTAAATTGAAATAAAAACAGAAAAGGCTGGAAATTAATTTCCAGCCTTTTTTTATGTCATCTTATCTCCGTTTTTTACTTATTAAATATCCTGCAACACCGTAAATTATTCCGCCTAGAATCATCAGGAAGCACAGAATCTGGCCTGTGGAAATGTTCAGGAGAGATGTGTTCAAGTATAGCGGGGCTTCTGTGCTGGCAGCAATTCTGTAGCCGATGTCTGCGTCTGGTTCACGGAAATATTCGATGAAGAATCTGAAGATGCCGTAGCCAAAGGTGTACACAACGCCCAGGAATCCGTCAAAAGGCTTCTTTTTTCTTAAAAACCAAATAATCAGGAAGAGAATTATGCCTTCAAAAAGTGCTTCATAAAGCTGACTTGGATGGCGTGGAAGATTTACCAGATTTCCGCTGGCTTCCATTCCAATCTGCTCCATGAAATTTTTAACCCATTCCAGCTTTGAAGAAAATTTTTCTGCATGTGGAAAAACTGTTCCCCATGGCATTGTAGTAATTCTTCCGTAAAGCTCGCCATTGAGATAGTTTCCAAGACGACCAAATGTGTACCCGGCTGGAATTGCCGTTACCATTGCATCGCTCCATTTCATGAAGCTCACTTTATTTCTCCAGCACCAGAAAATCATTCCAAAAAGTCCGCCGATAAAACCACCGTGGTAGCTCATTCCTGCAAGACCTGTGAACCTTCCGTTCTGGAATGGCCAGAAAATCAGCCATGGCTTGTGCCAGTAAATTCCTGAAGTATCGTAAACCAAAGTTGAAAAAACTCTGGCACCAATCAAAAGAAAAATGATTCCAGTGGCAATAAAACTGAAAACATCATCTTCAGTTGTTTTCTTGGCCAAAGTTCCGTCTGCGTTGTATGAATCCAGAGCACCTTCTTTTAAAAGCTGCTTCAGAATTAAAAAAGCTGTTCCAAATGCAAAGATGTACATAAGGCCATACCATCTGATAAGCCCCAGCACAGGAACTCCAGGAAAAATTTCTGGACGGATCCAGCTTGGATAATTTATGAATAATGGTGTCATACTTTGAATCCCTGTTGTGCTGCTTTTACCAGCTTTGCTTTGAGCATATTGTTTTCGTTTCTGAGTTGTGTAAGCTCGTACTGCTGCTGCTTGATCATTTCTCCAAGCTCGCTAACATTCAGTGCTCCTGTTCCAACCAGATCTTCAACATAAGACATCTTTGCTGCGTAGTCGTCATTTGCCTCTTCTGTAGCCATTTCAAAGGTTTCATCAAATGACAGAGTTTCAGTCTGAATGATTTTTTCCGCGATTCTGTAAATTGCCTGTGAAAGAACTGCATTTGGTTTGTAAACGATTACAGGAAGACGGGAAGCCAGTGCCTTGTCCTGCAATGAATCCCGGTACATTACGCCCAGTGACTCAACTTCTAGTCCAAGATACTGCTGGCAGGAACGGCGTATTTTCTGACCTTTGTCCGCATCTTTTGGTTCATCAATCATGTTCATGATCAAGCGTGGCCTGAACTGTCTGAGTCTTGCCTTGAACTGAGCTGCATTTTCAGGATCAACGGCTTCAATTGCTTCCACAAGCTTTGGAATGTAGAGACGCTGAAGTGAAGCTGAATCCGCACGAAGCTTGTTTATATATTCAGCTGCCTTTGAGCCTTTTTTGAATGTTGCTGCCATGAGACGGAAAACAGCATTTTTGAGGAAGAGATATCCGTTCAAAGTGGCCGTAACAGTTGGTGCAGTTACAACAACTCCCTGTGGTGAAAGAAGGAACAGATCCAGAATTGTAAGATGAGTACCAGCACCAAGGTCAATGATGAGATAATCTGCATTGATGCTGAGGAATTTTTTAATCAGAGCATTTTTCTGAGCTACTTTGAGTGTGCTTAAGCCCGGAATTTCTGAATCGCCAGCAATGAAGCTGACATTTTCGTAGTCAGTTGGAGTGATTATGTCTTCAAATTTTGTTTCACCAGTAAGGAAGGTTCCGATGCCTTTTTTTGGTGAGTTGTGTCCGATTACAAGATGAAGATTTGATGCGCCCAAGTCCAGGTCAGCAAGCACAACCTTTTTTCCTGCCTGACCAAGAGCGATTGCTAAATTTGCGGAAAGAAGACTTTTTCCAACACCGCCTTTTCCGCTGGCTACTGGTATTATCTGCATAAACCTAATTATAACATAATGGAATTGATTTATCTATTGTAGAAATAGTAAAATGGTACCATGCGAAATCATGATTCAACAATAAAAAAAATCTCCACTTTTCTTGGAATCCTTATACTTGCAATTTTTACTTCTCAGTGCTTTGCTCAGTCAAATTCTGCTACTTCAAAAAATGTAAAGTCACGGCAATATCTTGAGCTGGTGAATGGTCTTTATGACTGGATTCAGAGAAATTATGTTGATGAGGTGGATCCAGAGGTGCTGTATCGTGGTGCACTTAAAGGAATGCTTTCTGAACTTAATGATCCTTACACAACATATATGGACACATCCCTGAACCGCAGCCTCAATGACACAAGTCACGGTCAGTTCGGAGGAGTTGGACTTACAATCACAAAGCTTCTTGAATCTTCTGCAACCAAACCGGCCTATGTTGAAGTTATTTCGCCTGTAGAAGATACTCCGGGGTATAGGGCTGGAATTCAGGCCGGAGATTTTCTTATTTCAATCAACGGAACTGATACTTCAAAAATCAACATGGAGGAAGTGCTTGATATTTTGCGCGGCCATGTTGGGGATCCTGTAGATATTGTTGTTCGCCGCGGAAAAAATACAGAATTTTCTGTTACTCTTGTGCGAGAACTTATTGAGGTTCCAACTGTAAAGTTCACAACGATTGGAAACCTTGGTTATCTGAAAATAATTGAATTCACTCCTCTTACTCCAGAAAAAGTTCAGCAGGCCCTGGATGTTTTTAAGAAGGAACAGGTAAAGGGAATCATAATTGATTTACGCAACAATGGTGGTGGAGTTCTTTCTTCCGGAGTTGATGTTGCTGATAAATTTATTGATAACGGACCTATTGTTTCAACAAAGAGCAGAATTGCCTACGAGAATTCAATGTTCACTGCAAGTCCAAAGAGAACTGTTGTAAGGGACATTCCTATGGTTGTTCTTATTAACCGTGGAACTGCCAGTGCTGCAGAAATTTTGTCAGGGGCACTTAAGGACAATCATCTTGCATATCTGGTTGGTCAGAGAACTTTTGGAAAAGGTTCTGTGCAGAAGGTTATGCCGCTTTCTGAAAAAGATGGAATCAAATGTACTGTTGCCAGATACTATACTCCAAGCGATGTGAACATCGACAAAATCGGTATTCCGCCGGACAGAGAAATTTTGTTCCCGCTTTTGAGCGAAGAAGGGGAGAAGCAGTATACAGAGCTTTATAAGGAAGATGAAATTTCAAAATACGTTGCTGACAATGGCGGCGCAAACATGACTGAAAAGCAGATTTCTGAATATGCAAAGGTTCTGAAAAGCAAATATACGGAAATTGATGAAGCTTCATTGCGAAAACTGATTCGTAACGATGTGAACCGCTACAATTCTTCAATGCTTTACGATCTGGACTATGACATTCAGCTTAATGAGGCCATCAAAATTCTTAAGACTGAGAATTTTACAAAGCTCGTTAAAAATACAAAGACATTGAAGGAACTTCAGGATTTGGCCCAGCTGGAAGACAAATCAAAGGAAGATTCTAAAAAAGCTGAATAATGCGTCAGTATATTTCCCAGAAGGAATTAGATGAAAAAGGTCTCCTTACAATAATCGGAAAGGACTACCGTTATATGCGGCAGGTTCTAAGATTAAAGGCTGGTGATATGCTGGCTGTTCGTCTTCCCAGCGGTGAGCTTAAAGGAATGACGCTTTGCAAAATTGATGAGGATTCTAAAAAAATCATTCTTCAAATTTGCGCTCAGGAAATAGACATTTCAGAACTGGAGAATCAGCCGGAGCAGGTGGATGCAGAAAATCTGCTTGAATACTGGCTTTTTATGTTCCTGCCAAAAAGTTCAAAGATGGATCTGATTGTGCGGCAGGCTACTGAATGTGGTGTGGCGAGGATTTTTCCTGTGGTCAGCTCATTCAGCCAGAAAGGTTCAGAAAAGCTGAATTTCCGTGGTGAACGCTTTGAACGCATAATCAAGGAAGCACGACAGCAGAGCGGAAGTCCCGTTAATACTGTCGTGGAGGATTGCATCACGGTTCAGCAGGCCGGAGAAATCTGGCAAAAACAGCTGGAGGAATGCCGTAGTGCAGGAACTGAAGCAAGAGGGTGTGTTCTCTACGAAAGAAGCGAATTCACCACAAGTCTTTCTGAGTGTCTGAAGGATGCAAAGAATTTAAAGAAATGCGCCATTGTTTGTGGTGCTGAAGGCGGAATCAGTCCTGAGGAAATCAGGCTTCTGCTGGAGAGCGGTTTCAAGGCGGTGCATTTTAAGACAAATATACTTCGCTGTGAGACGGCGGCTCTTTATGGAATCGCGGCTCTGCAGAACATTGTTACAGAAAACATGTAGGTAAAAAATATGAACAGAATTGAAATCATTGGCGTACCGGTGGATATTTGCCGCCCTGAAGAAATGGAAGCTGAAATTTTAAGAATTCTGGAAAAACCTGGCGCAAAGCAGATTGTTTTTCTTTCAGTTTGGGATTTGATCAAGGCAAGAAATAAAAAGAAGGATTTTGGAGACTGTCTCAGAAATGCTGATCTTGTTCTGCCTGTTTCAAAAAGTATCCTTAAGGCAGCTAAATTTTTGAAGATTGATGTTCCTGTCAGATACAACCCTTTTACAGCCGTGATTCATTTTCTGAACATTCTGGACCAGCATTACAAGACTCTGTACATGTTGGGGGGCCGAAAAAAGACTCTTCAGACTGCAGAACGAAATGTGCGGGACACTTACAAAAACCTTCATATTGTTGGCCGCTATGTGGGCTATTATCCAAAAAATGCTGAGGACAACGTGGTGGAGGCAATCAGAAAGGCTTCACCTTCTCTGGCAATTGTAAGCGAGGGAATCAAAGAGAAGAATCTCTGGATTTACCATCGCCGGGAAAAATTTTCAAACAGCATATTCCTTTATTACCGTGACTGCTTCGGAATTTTTGCAAAACGAATCCGAAGGGTGAATGAAAAGACCTTTGAGAAGGGACACGAAATCTGGAATGAAATCGGCCATAATCCTATGAAAGTTTTCCTGATTTTTCCTTACATCGGATTTCTTCTTGTGGTTCTTTGGACACGGCTTTTCAAAAAAAATAATATACAGAAAGGTGAGCAGGTTCAGCCGGCAGAGCAGAGCGTTCAGAACAATCAGGGGCAGTAATGTCTGGAGTTTCCGTTCTTTTCACCAATGACACGATGCTAATTCGTAGTTTGAGAGATTTTCAGGGTGATGGTCGGGAAGTTTATGTAGCTCCAGATTTTAAAAGTTTGAAGAAGCTCTGTGAAAAATATGAAGTCAGGGCAATTTATTCGAACCTGCGTGAAAGGGCGTTTGATCTTAGAAAATTTGCAGAATCAAAAAGCATTCTGCTTCAATATTTTTCTGACCGGATTGAGCTGAGGGAGCTTTTTGGAGCCAGACAAATTTTCAAATTTGCAGAAGAAAACAATTTTTGCAGAAAAAGTGAGAGTCTTTCAAAGCTGGTGGGAAGTTCCGTTGCGATTCAGAAGCTGCGGCAGGAAATCAGGCAGGCGGCAAAACGAAATTCCAATGTTCTGATTGTTGGTGAAAGCGGAACTGGAAAAGAACTGGTTGCCCGGGCCATACATGAGCTTTCAGAAAGGGCGAGACACAAACTTGTTTCTGTGAATATCAATGAAATTCCGCCTTCATTGTTTGAAGCTTCATTTTTTGGTTATGTGAAAGGAGCTTTTACCGGTGCTGACTCTGCGCATGAAGGGTATTTTGCAGAAGCGGATGAAACTACTATTTTTATTGATGAAATCGGGGATTTGTCCCTGGATATGCAGGCCAAGCTTTTGCGGGTGCTTCAATTTCGTGAATTTGCAAAGGTTGGTTCCACGGTTCTGCAAAAATCAAATTTCAGGCTGATTTGTGCCAGCAATGCAAATTTTCATCAGCTGATTCACGACGGAAAATTCAAGAACGACCTTCTTCAGCGCTTGGACATATTGAGAATAAACACGCCGCCTCTGAGAAATCATAGAAGCGATATTCCCGCCCTGATACGGTCTTTTTTAAAAGAAAATGAGGCGAAGAACCAGGAAAAACGAAAATTTAAACCGGAAACAATCGATTTTTTGAAGAATTCAAACTGGAACAGGGGAAATGTCCGCCAGCTGGAGGCCTGCTTGGAACGAACTCTGGCAATGACGGACAATGAGGAAATTTCAATCAAAGACTTGCGGTTTTAGTCATCGGATTCAGTTTTTGTTTTGCTGACCAAACCTGCAGCCTTGTTGAAGGTTTTTTCGATGTATGCGGCTTCACCTTCACTGATTGCAGCTCTTGAAAGCAAATCTCTCCAGAATTTTTCCATATCTGGACGGCCGGCAACTTTAAAAAAGCCGATTTTCTGCAGGCTGTCGGCAATTGTGGTCACAGTTTTATCCAGTCGGGAAAGATTTACCGGGTTTGAAGCAGGTGAATTTTTATTCTGTGCCCTGAATATGTGATAAGATATTATCTGAACTGCATGGGAAAGGTTGAGGGAACCAAATTCATCTGATGAAGGAATTGTAACTCCGGCGGTGCATTCGTCCAGCTCCTCTTCTTCGAGACCTGTGCGCTCGTTTCCAAATATTGCCGCAACTTTTCCACCGGTTGTGCTTTCTGGAAGTCCTGTTGTTTCTGAGGCCAACTCTGCAAATTCTTCAGGCAGCAGCAGTTTTCCACGCTTCTTGCCCTTTCTTCTGGTGGTTCCGGCTGCAACAACGCAGTCTCTGGTTGCTTCAGTAATGGAATCGTAGAACTGTGCGTTTTCCCAGATGTATGCCGCATGGATTGCCAGAATCCGAACCCGTTCCTCGTCAAAATCAGATTTTTTTCCAACAATGCGCAGGGTTTTAAGTCCGTTGTTGGCCATTGCACGACAGACAGCACCTACATTTCTGCTTTCTTCTGGTCTGCAAAGCACGATTACAATATTTGAAAGATTCATTCTGCCATTATATTGAATATGCGGAATTTATTATACTTATCTTTAAATTGTGGGGTTATGTGCCGATAATTTATGTGGAATTTAGATAGTATCAGAATCTCCAAAATCTCTACAAAATTTCTATATATAGTAAAATTTGGTAGACTAAATAGAGCTTTATGTTATAAAATTATATTTGTCTAAATAGAATGAAAAAGTAAAGGTGGAAAAAAATGGGTAACAACAACAATCTCGTTCCAGGTTTTAATGATGAAAAGGATGATAGCCTTAAAATCAACCTCGAAAAATTGGACGATGTTGAGAACGGTCTCGTTGTTTACTTGAACGGATATATTGATACATACAATTCAAGCTTTTTTCAGAAGAGAATTTCAAAGGTTGTTGAAGCAGGCTTCATCAACTTGATTTTCAACTGTTCTGCTCTTAACTATGTATCTTCAACTGGTATTGGTTCGTTCACAGCCTTCCTTAAAATGATTAAGCCAAAGGGTGGAGATATCGTTCTTCTTGAAATTCAGCCAAAGGTTTACGAAGTATTCCAGCTTTTGGGATTCTCTCAGTTCTTCAATATCAAAGATTCAATGGCTGATGCATCTCAGTTCTTTAAGCAGGGTGCTCCTGTTGCTGAGTCAATCTTCCCTAAGATTTTCAGCTGCCCGGTATGTTCAAAGCGTCTTAAGGCAACTAGAGCCGGCAGATTCCGCTGTTCTGAATGTAAGTCAATTCTTGCAATTGATCAGCAGGGCCAGGTTTTCTTGGGCTAAACAAGATTTTAAACAGATGAAAGGGGCTGTCTGCAGCCCCTTTTTTTATAATAAAATGCGGAATAAGCAATGAGAAAGACCTTAACTTTTATTTTGATATATGTACTTGCGAGTTTGGTTGGTACGGCAATTTTTGCCACCTTGTTCATGTTCAACACGGACATGATGCTGTATGTTACGGATACAAATTCGCCCCTGTTTTCTCTGGATTATTTTCTTTACGGGGCTAGTCTTGCCTATCCATTGGTTGGTGTGGGCGTTATGGTGGCACTTGTTCTGGTGATGATACGAAATTCCAAGAATCAGATTCCTTGTCTTATTGCATACATTGTTCTGGGTCTTTTTACATGGACTGTTGCAATTCCTTTCTCACTTAAACAGGCTGAAAAACAGGACGGACTTCTTGAAAATATTGCGGTAAAAGCTACTTCAGCTGGAATTTTCCGTGGAGATGCCAGCGGCGTGTTCTATTATTCACGAATTCTTGAAGACGGAAAGGCTGATGGAATCTTCATTGATACAACCGGTTATCTCGGTAAAGACGATGGTTTCATCACATTCTACGACACTCCAATCAACAATGCTTCCGCTTATCCTTATTCTGACATTTTGATAAAACGGGCCGTTCAGCCTTCAAATTTTGTGGTTTTCCCGCTTTCAATTTATTCTTCAATTTTAACTTCCGCCACACATTACAACGGAATGGGATTTTTGTTCTGGCTCTGCTTTGCTTCAATGGGACTTGCAATGCTCAGCACTTACGGAATTCAGTTTTTCAGCGAATGGAAACTTAGTTCCGGAATGTTTGTTATTTTTACGGTGCTTGCAATTGCTGTAGGAAATTTTCATTTCTACATGGACATAATGCCAAAGTTCATAAAGGATTTTTCACGGGTGATGGCAGAAAATACAGGCGTGGACAATGCGTTCATAGTTGCCGTGAATCTTATAGTTGCAGTCGTTTTTACTCTTTTGGGAATTGTCATGTCGATTTACAGAAGAAAAAAGGGTGAAGTTGAAGTGGTTCAGGAGGCGGACTAATGAAAAAAACTTTGATCATCACTTTTGCCTATGCACTTTTTTCGCTTCTGGTCTGCATGGGAATTTCATTTGCCATCAGGACTCTTCCAGTGCTTTTGCCGGGAGCCAAGACTTCCTATGTTATAGTTCGTGGATTGCTTTTTTTCTTTGCATATGCACCGGCCTTGATTTTGTGCGGATTTCTGATTGGATGTTCAATTGCATATGGTGTGGATTCGAAGCGTGCCAGAGTAAAATATACTGTTTGCATCATGACTCATTTCAGAAAAACCATGAGTGCTTCAATCGGACTTGTTTTTCTTTCCACAATG
>JAGHUJ010000106.1 GCA_018064905.1 Candidatus Treponema equifaecale | reverse complement strand
GCAACCGGGAGACCGATGAACAAAATAATGTTGTTCATAGCTAATTATCTCCTAGTTTAATGAAATCCGTTATTTCTATAATAACCTACAAAAGTCGAGTTGTCAAAGAGAATTTCGAATATAAAAATATAAAAAATATTTTTTTTAGTCAGCCAGACAGGCATCCAAGTCTGCTGAAATTGCCTTTTTATCCAGATTCTGTCCGATTACGCAGAGCTTAATCATGCGGTCACCAACCTGTGGATCCCATTCCTTCTGGATTTCTGGATTTTCAGCAAGGATTTTCTTCTGCTCTTTTTCTGGAGCTGCTGCAATCCACTGACCAGAATATCCAGCCTGAATCTGACGACCAGAAGTCTCAAACACATAAGCCATTTCAAGTTCATCGCTGAAATACATCAAGCCCTTGCAGCGGATGATATTTCTTGGCCATTTTGAAGCATATTCATCCAGTTTCTGGCGGTCAAACGGCTTTCTTCTATAGTAAATGAAAGTTCCGATTCCGTATTCGTCTTCACTTTCACCTTCATGTCTGTGCTCGTGGTGATGATGGTGATGACAATGTTCGTCACAGTGATGACCTTCTTCACCATGTTCCGGATTATGTTCATGATGATCATCATCGTCGTCATCATGGTGATGGTGGTGCTCATGTTCTTCGTGTTCATGGTCATGGTGATGATGTTCGTGTTCATCTTCATCATCGTCATCATCTTCAATTTCACCTTCTTCAAGCTGCTTACACCAGCCAGCTGAAGCGTAAACTGTTTCAAAATCAAAACTGCCTGTAGCAAGAATCTCGCCTACATCAACCTTACCGTGATCAGTTTCAATTACCTTTACGCCTGGGTGCAAAGCTTCAATAACCTTGCGAACTTTTTTGAACTGGTCTTCTGTAACCAAGTCCTTTTTGTTGATTACCAGTGTTGAACAGAACTCAATCTGCTGAACCAGAAGGCTTTCAATGTCTTCCTCACCGATTGCTTCCTTTGCCAAAAGCTTGTCGCCGCCTGCAAATTCATCAACAAGACGTGCTGCATCAACAACACCAACAACATTGTCCAATTTGCCGTTCTTGATAAGTTCAAGTTCCTGAGCAATTGGCATTGGTTCACAAACACCTGAAGCCTCAATCATAACGTAGTCATATTTTCCTGTTTTGATGAGGTTCTCAATGTTCTGAGTCATCTGAGATTTAAGAGTACAGCAGATACAGCCGTTTGTAAGTGGAACGATATCCGATGTATCTGTGATTTTAGCTCCGTCTGCAATGAGTTTTGCATCAACATTTACTTCACCGATGTCGTTTACGATTACAGCAACCTTGTATCCCTGCTGATTTGTGAGCACCTGGTTCATCAAAGTTGTTTTTCCTGCACCAAGGTATCCGCACAAAAGTGTAATAGGTGTTTTATTTTTAGCCATTTGAATTTTCTCCCAATTTAAATTTGAGCTTTTTACATTAATAGCAAAAGTCAAAAATAACTTCGGTTACGCTCCGTTATTCTTGCACAATTTTCAACAATCCAAAAGCTCAAACTTTCTTTTCTATAAATATAATGAAAATAAATCTATTCGACCACATTTATTTGTGGAAAGTTTAAGAAGTTTAGAATTTACAGAACCGGAACAGCTGCTTCACCTTCTGCAGCTGGAGCAGCCTCTGGAACTGGCTCAGGAGCCTTGATCAATTCTTCTGTCTTTACATTGAAAGCACTTCTGAGAGCACCTGAAGCAAGATAGATTGTGCTTGAACCGTTCATTCTGACATAGTTCTGCTGACCATTTGCAGCATCCTTTCCAATTTCCATTGAAAGATACTCTTTTCCGTTGTCAGAAACCTTCACTGTGATTTTCTGCGCATCTGTAAGTCCATAGCGTTCAACAGCATCTTCACTTGAAGACTTGGAAATTTCTCCCAAGGTTCGGATTGATTTTACAGTCTCTGCAATTGCTTTAACCTTGTTCAAATCAGTATCATCTACACCAATTTTCCAGAAGTCACCGTAGCGTTTAAGCTCAACTGTGCCGTTGTCAGCAGAAACAATCTGAATGGTGTCGAAGGACTTTTCAATTTTAAAATCCTTTACAGGTGATTTTGCACCCATAACCAGCTGAAGAGCATAAATTACAGCAAAAACTGCAATAGCCCCCAGCAGAATATATTTTCGCATCAGCAATTTGTCTTTTGTCATATTTCCCCCAGCTATTTTTCAACAATTCTTGAATCGTTTGGATTGTACTTTGCACGGATTGCACGCTTCTTTGCCTTGATTTTGAGCAAAACCAAAAGTCCGGCAAGTGCAACCAGAACAGCAAGACCGATTTCATTGAAATATTTTGCCACAGTTGAAGCCTTCTGATTCTTGACTGTGAGGGTGTTGAGAGAAAGACCTTTTGTTCGCATTGAGCACAAGTCTTCTTCACCGTTCATATAATCAATGATGTTGCGCATGAACATTGCCACAGGCTGATTTCCGGTTTCGTCGATAAGCTGTGGGCCTGTCACTTTTGAACTTGAAACAACAATCACTTTTCCATTCTGAACAGATTTTGCAAGATGTGTGTTGGAAGCCAGTGAATTTTCATTTTTTTCACTCTGAGCAGAATTAAATTCTGGAGCCTTTTCACCAAATGCCGACTCGAATTTTCCTTCAACAAGCACTGCCAGATTTTCGCTCTTCATTGTGGACTTGTCGCCAGGAACAGAAATAAAGGTTGGATTTGTGGAAATATTGTTTTCAACTGTCCATGAATTTGGAGAAGATTTTGCAAGAACTGTAAGCTTTGCATTTTTGTTTTCCTTTGCCAGATCCACATCAATTGCGCCGTTCTGCATGAAAATTACATAGCCCAGATTCTTGGTTACAGGACTTTTTGAATCAAGGCTGTTTTTCTGCATCATTGGAGCAAAATAGAAATTTAATTTTCCATAGCGGCGGTCATTCTGAACATAGCAGTTTTCATCATAAACATAATTTTTATTCAGTTTGATTCCGAATTTTTCAAGATTCTTTTCGATACCTGTATTGAGAGGTGTATAAGTTGGTTGCTGGTAGTATGCGGCCTGTCCCTGTGGAAGCTGTTCATCAAATGGATCAGCAAATACGATGAGGTTTCCGCCCTTCAAAACAAACTGATCAATTTTGTAAAGTTCTTCTTCTGTAAATGAAGCTTTTGGACCATCGATTACAATGCTTGTGAGGCTTGAAGGAATGTCCTCCTCTGCCAGTTTGATTTCTTTGAAGGTGTAACGATCTGAAATCAGCTTTGCAAAACGTCCGCTTCCATTCTCTGCATCATTAAAGTCCATTTCTCCATGGTCTGTGATATATCCGATTTCCTGAGATTTTGAAACAAGTGCCTGAAGACTTACTTCAAGATTTTCTTCAAGACCGTCAAGACCGGTGATAAGGTTTCGTCCAAAGAAGTCACGGCCCATTTTAAGAGGAATGAGATTGAATTTTTCACCATATTCAAGCACAAGACCAATTACACCGCTTCCCTGACCAAGTTTTGGATCATTCCAGTTGATTCCCTGAAGACCATATTTTTCAATGAGGGCTGGAAGCTCTTCTGCAGGCGGATCAAGGCGCTGGAATTCGATTCTGTTCATATTCTTTTTGTTGACTGCAGAATATGCCTCACGAATTGAGCCTTCCATCTGATTAAAGCCGGAAATTTTGAATTCTGAAAGAGCGTTTGTTGCGTACAATGTGAGCTTAGCCTTTCCTTTAAGACCAGCCAAAGCTGAAGTTGTAGAAACCATTTTTGAAATTGTTGTGGTGATTCTGTATTCAAGGCCGTCAGTTGAAGTAAGGGCATCGAGAATTTCAATTCTATCCGCATAAAGGAGAACCAAGCCCATCCAAACCTGTTTAAGTCCAACCTCATTGTTCTTAAGCTCCTGAATCTGAATCTGGTTGAGGCCATAGCTTCTTGCCAGCTTTTCATTTTCAGGCTTTTTCATATCAACGTATTCACAGCTGAAGTTACTGTTTGCGTTTCCCTTATATTCAACAAAAATATCCTTGATGTACTGATAAACACTGGAATAAGGTGCGTTCAGATTATCGCTGAAGAAAACCTTTACTGTGAGAGGTTCCTCCAGAGTCTTTACAACCTGCTTGCTGCCTTTTGAAAGCGAATAAGATTTAGGTTCAGTCAAATCAAGACGACCAAAAGCTCTGCCAGAAACCAAATTTACCAGCACAATAAGAATAAAGAAAAGAACGATGTCGCTTTTTGGGCTTTTAAAGAAATTGATAAGTTTTTTCATCTTAGCGGTCCTCCCCGGAAGCCTTGAGACTGTTCACTGTAAGCACAAAGAAAACAGCTGTCAGTGAAACAAAATAAACCAGGTCCCTTGTATCGATGATTCCTCTGGCAATTGACTCAAAGTGGGTGTAGGCACAGAAATAATCGAAGAAATTTACAACAGCTGCAGGCATGAAAACCAGAAAGCCTGAAATCATTGTAAACACGATGCAGATTGCAAAGGCAATGAAAAAGGCAATAATCTGATTTTTTGTAAGGCTTGTAGCAAAAAGTCCGATGGCACTGAAGGCTGCAATCAGGAACAATGCGCCAAGATATCCGCCAACAATTGGGCCAAAGTCAGGCTTTCCGAAAATAAGACAGGTAACAACGTAGAAAAGTGTTGGCAGAAGAAGAGCCGCACCAGATACAAATGCTGCAAGGAATTTGCCTGTTGTAATCTGAAGTTCAGTTACAGGCAGGGTGAGCAAAGTTTCATAGGAGCCAGAACGTTTTTCTTCAGCAAGCATACGCATTGTAAGCGCCGGTACAAAAAATGAAAGCAGAATTGGCAGCATTCCAAAGAAGTTTCTCAATTCAGCTCTATTATATAGAAAGAATGTGTTGAAAAACAAAAATCCTGAAGCCAGAAGGAAAAGCCCCGTAACAATATATGCGATTGGGCTTGTAAAATAAGCTTTTATTTCGCGCTTCATAATGATGAAGGCAGGTGATTTTGAATTCATAAGTAACTCCAATTATTTTCCCAGGGTCAAATCGTGGAAGATGTCCTCAAGATTGTTCTTCTTAAGGTTCAGCTGGTAAAGGTTCCAGCCCTTCTCCGAAATTTTCTTTACGATGGCAGGTCTGATTTCTTCTTCTCCGCTGAGACTAACAATCAAATTAAGTTTTGATGAGTCTTCGGCCTCAGTCTCTTCAGAAACAGAAGAAACTCCAGCAAGTTTAGAAAGCTGATCAATTGCCTCATCCTTTGAAACACCGTCAACCTGAAGAAGAATGTTCTCCTTGTGGCCATAACGTGCTCTGAGTTCAGATGTTGGACTGTCTGCTACAAGCTTTCCTTTTGAAATGATGATTACACGACCACAAAGCATTTCAACTTCGCTCAAAATATGAGTTGAAATAATTACGGTGCGGGTTTTACCGATTTCACGAATAAGATTTCTTACATCCTCAATCTGGTTAGGATCAAGTCCGGAAGTTGGTTCATCCAGAATCAGAATTTCCGGATCATTCATAAGTGAGTGAGCAAGACCAACACGCTGCTTGTAACCACGGCTTAATTCACTTATGTTCTTGTGCATTACTTCTTTAAGACCACATTCTTCACAGAGCTTTGGGATTTTTGCATCCGCATCCTGATCCTGCATCTGTGCAACATAGCGAAGATAATCTTCAACAATCATATCAGCATAAAGTGGTGCTGATTCCGGCATATAGCCTATTTTCTTTTTTGCATCAACCGGATTTTTTTCAATATCAATTCCGTCAATTGAAATGCTGCCTGAAGTTGGTTTAAAGAAACCTGTTATCATGCGCATTGTGGTAGATTTACCAGCACCGTTTGGACCAAGCAAACCTACAATCTGGCCGGTTGGAATTGAAAAGCTGACATCATCAACAGCCTTAAATTCCCCGAACCGTTTTGAAAGGTGTGAAACTTCTATCATTTTATTTCCCTTGAATTTTATTCGAATGTCATTCCGCCCATCTGTTCCCAGCCGAAATGACAAGTATCCTAATTATAGCAAACAAACAAGATGTAAAAAAGTTACAGTAAAAAAATATGTAAAATGATGGTTCCAAAAAGTGGAACATTCACTTACACAGAATTTAGATTTTCACTATACTTTCTCACATGGCTCTAACATTTCGTAACATCAGCTTTGATTGCGCAATTTTTGACATGGATGGAACTCTTCTGGATTCCATGCCAATGTGGCACTTTGCTTCAAACAAATACCTGATTGGAAAAGGTAAAACACCACAGGACGGGCTCTGGGACATTGTAAAAAGACTCAACATGATTGAGACCGCAGAATATCTGATCAACACCTATGGTCTTTCTGAAACAGTGGAACAGGTTTGCGACGAAATAAGGATTCAGCTGATTACGGAATATGAAGAAAACCTGCAGCTAAAACCGGGTAGCCTGGAACTTCTGCAGCTTCTGAACGAAAAGAAAATTCCATGTATTCTGGCCACAGCCACTGACAGAAAATGTACGGTAACCTGCATGAAGCGGCTTGGTGTTGAAAAATATTTTACTTCGATTTTGACTTGTCTGGACTTCAACACCTCAAAATCAAAGCCTCTGATTTTTGAAAAGGCGGCTGAAGCTGGAAATTCAATTCCTGAAAATTCACTTGTATTTGAAGATGCCCTGCACTGCGTTCGTACGGCACACAATGCAAAGTTCAAGGTGTGCGCCTGCTATGATTCCAGTGATGAGGAAATTACTGAACCACCAGAAAGTGACTGGCAGAGAATTGTAAAATTGGCAGACACCACAATTCAGTCACTGGAAGAAGTTGTAAAGGGATTGAAATAAAACTAGTCTGAAGTTTTTGTGGCGTAATAATCACGCTTGTTTTCGTACATCTGTTCGTCGGCAATGTGAAGAAGACGTTTGAGTGTGGCACGAGGATAATCCTTTGCGCAGGCAATTCCCAACGAAACAGAGATTTCACTTACATAATGTCCCTGCCATTCCTTTTGAACTGCCTCAAATTCTTCAACCAGACTGTAGAAACCTTCCATTGGTTCTTTGATGATGACTGCAAATTCATCACCACCAGTTCGGTAACATCTTCCCACCTTTGAGAAAACCTGTTTAATGCACAGACCGGCGCCCATTATGAGCTCGTCACCAGCAATATGGCCAAGAGTATCGTTCACTTTTTTGAGACTGTTAACGTCCAGCGCAATAATTGT
This sequence comes from Candidatus Treponema equifaecale, assembly GCA_018064905.1. GTDB lineage: Bacteria > Spirochaetota > Spirochaetia > Treponematales > Treponemataceae > Treponema_D > Treponema_D equifaecale. The sequence goes on along the minus strand of JAGHUJ010000106.1, from coordinate 4,327 downwards.
AATGTTGTTTATGCTCAGCTGCTTGTCAGTCTCTTCAAGGTCTTCTTCATAAGCACGGCGGTTAAAAAGCCCTGTAAGTCCATCGTGATGTGTTTCGTTTTCAAGCTCAGTTTCTCTTTTTTCGTGAATTCTGTTCACTTTTTTTGCCTGTATGGAAATATAGAAAATGTAACCGAGGAACAACAGGATTATCAAAACTATGGCAGCAAACTGCTCATACAAAGATCTGTAAAGAACCTGATGGAATGCAGGCGAAGGTACAATCTGAACAACACTCCAGCCGGTCTGTTCCACACTTCCAACGCTGGCATAGGAATAACCTTTTTTTCCGTCAAACTGGAACACGGAACTGTCCGCATATTTGCTGTGAAGATAGAAGGCATCCACACTTTTTTCATCAATTCCGATTGAACGAAGCGCATCTCCAAGAGAATTTTCACCCTGCAAATTCAAAGTTGAGGAAATGACCTTGCCCTTCTCGTCGCACAAGATTCCAATCATATCATTTCCAAAGAAACTTGCCTTCATCAAGGGAAGAATATTTGAAACAGCGCCCAAAGCACCGGTAAGAACCCCCACAACCTCATCATTGTGATAAAGCGGAGTGTAGAAATTCAGAAGATATTCGCTTGCAAGCTTTGGAGAATAGTTTATCCAGATTCCGGAATTTCCTTTTATTCCTTCACGATAATACACCCGCTGGGAAGCATCAAATGTTTCACCATTGTACATGGTGTTCATTCCGTCCTGATCAATGTATTCAATTAAAGTGAATGGTGTTGAAGGAAGAAGAAAATCTATTACACTCTTGGAATCTTCAAAGACATTGCTCTTCATGGTTTTAGAAGCCAGAACTGATGTAAGCTGAATGCTGGCTCTGGATGAAATTATGCAGGAATCCACCTGAGAAGCAATTCGGTGTGCATTCTGTTCAACTGTATATCTGGCATATTCTCTGATTCGTTTTCGGGAAAGATTTGTGTAGGCCACAGTCACAAAAATAACGAGAAATGCAACTACGATGATGAAAAAATTGTTCTTTATGAATTTCACTCTGTCCATTATGACTAAAATTATATACTACTTTTCTAAAAAATCAAAATTTAAGGACAGAAGAAGAGGAGAAATTTATGGACATCTCCACTACGGTCGATGTGACAAATACAATTCCACTACGGTCGATGTGACAAATACAATTCCAGTACGGTCGATGTGACAAACACAATTCCACTACGGTCGATGTGACAAATACAATTCCAGTACGGTCGATGTGACAGGTGCAACGAAAAAATCAGTCCTCTTCCTGTTTTTCGCTTTCCGGAATTTTTTCATCTATGCCGGCGCGATTTCTATTATATTGAAAGAGCGAATAACCTGCTTTGTTGCAGGCACGGATTTTATCCAGTTCCTTATGGCCCAGCTCCAGGTCATAGGCTTTCTGAAGATATTCTTCTGCTTTGCTGATTTTTTTCTGTTCATAATACAACTGGCTCAGGTACTGAAAGGCCATGTACTTTTCACCATCAGTCTTTGCACCTTTTAAGCCGCTTTTATAGTGTTTTTCAGCCCTTTTGTTACTTCCAATGGGAGCCGGAGCATAGAAGAGCCAGCTTCCAAGACTTGTATTGGCACTAGTCAATCCAGAATCCTTGTCCAAAGCGCTTTCATAATACCCTTTGACTTTAAACCCATAGAAAAATGTGGCGGCAATAGAACGGGTCATATAATATGAAGTCACATCCCCTGCAGACAGATACATCCACTTGCTGATTTTTTCATGTTTTCTGGAATTTATGCAGTCCATGTTGCGCTTCATAAGATTCTTCATTCCAACACGCAGGTCCCCCCGAGTCTCTGCCTTAATAAGATGCTCATAGGTTTCTGTGAAGAACAGGCTTTCAAGAATACATTCTTCCTGCTCCAGATCCACAGCAACAGACTTCAATTTTTCCATGGTTTCAGCACGAATTTCCGCAATTTTTTCAACAGCAGCCTGATCTTCCCAGCTCTTCAGCCGAACACGGGTTGTGATAAATTCGTATACAGTCTGATTGGTAAAATCAGAAATCTCACCTTCTGAAAAAACAGGCAGGGCAAGAGCAAAAATACAAATTACAAATAAATTTCTAAGCTTCATTCAAAATCTCCACCCAGGAACGAGGATCCCGTTTTTTTGAATCCAGTCCGAGTTTTTCCACCAGCAGCTTCAGTTCCTTCTGAACATTTTCCGGCATTTCATCATCCTTTGTGTATTCAATCTCAACATAGAGAAGACCGTTCACCTGTTCCAGCTCAAGATGATATTCCTTCTGAGAGCCCTGCATCCTACAATAACAGGAAACAGCTTTTTTTTCCTTGGTGAACCATCTTATAAACCCGGTTTGTGCAAACATGTTACGAAGAACTTCTGGATTTTCAACAAAAGTCTCCTGCTCCTGATTCACTTCAATTCCGTTTTCAAGCTGCTTGTTTTTTATTGTAAAATAAGCCTGGAATTTTCCATCACATTCTTCTGTCCGGATGCGAATAACCTTTGGTTCATTGCTATTTATTCTTTCCTGCCGTGTGGTAAAGCGCGAAAAATATTCATCCTGCTTGAACAGTTTTTTCGCATCAGTAAAAGTCAGTTCAGAATGAGGTTTTCTTCCATATATATAATTTTCAATTTCCCCATATTGAGTCTGAGTCAAGGGGATTTTAAGTTCTATTTCTCGTGCCATATTTCTGTCAATTTTATCAATTCAAATAGATTATAATCCAAAAAAAATGGAAATTCCTAGCACAATGAACACCACAGGCACAAGAATTCTTCCGAATCTTTCTATTATTTTCTGAACCAAAGGCAAATCTGAAGCCTTAATCTGAAGCAAACTCCACAGAATCTGAAGAATCACAAAGCCGCAAATTGAAGTGAGCTTTTGTGAAAATGTCATTGAAACAAAAAACGGAATGTAAATTCCCACATTGTCACCAGAAGAAGCACAAGTCAGCAAAAATGAAGCCAGAAAAAGTGAGGCGGTTTTTGGAGCAGTTTCCTCGTCATCATCGTCTTTCTTGAAGATTCTGATTATTCCAAGCACAAAGGGAACAAATCCTAAAAATCTGAGATAGTTCTGAGGAATTTTTGAAAGAAGCTGAGCCACAAAACCACATAAAACGGCAATCACAAAAGTTGCAAGAAGTCTGCCAAAGAAAATTGAAGCCTTGGATTTTTTGTTCTGACCAAAGAAAAGCACGTAGACAATAAAATCATCGATTTCGGTGGCGAGAAAAGTGAGAAAAGTCCTGGCAAGAAGTGAAACCATCAGGAAATAACTGAAGCCGCACCAAAACTGATTGAAAGCATGATGATGCCGGCAAGAAGAACACCGCAAATTACGGCAAGACTGGTCTTTTTCCAGTTCATATCCAGATGGCTGGCTGCAAGAGTTCCAGTCCAGGCACCGGTTCCAGGCAAAGGAATGCCTACAAATAAGAACAGCGCAAAATACAAGCCACGGCCAGCCTTTTCTTCAAGCTTGGTTCCGGCTCTGTGACCTTTTTCCAGAAAGAATGAGCAGATTCCGCCGATCAGTTTTTTGTCCTTGCCCCACTCTAAGAATTTTCTGGCAAACAAAAAGATGAATGGAACTGGGATCATGTTTCCCAAAAGACATACAGCATAAAGTGAAAGAATGTTTGAAAGTGGAAGAGTTCCGTCAGCAAGCTTCATCATGCCGATTCCAACTGGAATTGCCCCACGAAGCTCAATCAGCGGAATCATGGAAATAAAAAAACAGATTACAAGAGTCTTAAGCATTTTTTACACAACCTCTTCCAAATCTTCAAGCTCAACCACATCGTGAACACGGTCATCGCCGTCACTGTCAACGGTTTTGCGAGCGCTTGTCATCTGTTCTGAATTTTCGATTATATAGTCACAAATCTGATCACGCAGGCCAAGGAAGATTTCTGCCAGTTCCGGGTCAAACTGAGTGCCGGCTGATTCCCTGATTATTTCAAAAACTTCCTCAATTGGAATGGAATCCTTGTAAATTCTCTTGGAAACCAAAGCATCAAAAACATCAGCAATGGCCATGATTCTGGCACACAAAGGAATTTTTGTTCCGGCAAGACCAATCGGATATCCGGTTCCATCCCATTTTTCATGATGATACTGAACCACATTCACGCACATTCTGAGCATGTCCTGATCAACTGTCTTTCCAAAAACCTGACGAACAAGACCAGCTCCAACCACTGTATGGGTCTTCATTATTACAAATTCATCATCATCAAATCTTGCAGTCTTGTTCAAAATTCTTTCACTTATGGCGATTTTTCCAAG
>JAGHUJ010000130.1 GCA_018064905.1 Candidatus Treponema equifaecale | reverse complement strand
ACGGGCGTTGGATTGGAATTGATCCAAGCGTAGCAATGGAAAGAGCCAACAAGAAATTCTACCAGCGGTTCAGTCATGTAGAAAAAAAGATGAAAGAAGCCGGCATTCCAATGGAAAAAAACAACATTAGTAAAATGATGGAATTCTGGGATGAAGTCAAGCAATAGGGATTGGAACCCCGAAGTTGTTTGCTTGCGAACAATGGAGCAACAGCGGAAGGGTGGAAAGCCCGACGGCAGCTTGCTGCCGGATTGCCCGTAAAATCTTCAATTTTTATTTTACTTTCCTTAAAATTTTTACTATATTTATTCTATGACTATTTTTAATGAAAAAGACGAAGAGAAGAAGGCTGAAAAAAACGAAGGCCTTTCTGAGAAGTTTTTGAAGACTCGCCAGATTGTTTTGAGCTGCGAAATCAATGAAGAAAATGCTGAGAAAGTTATCAAACAGCTGCTTTTACTTGAAGCTGACAGCGACAAACCTATCTATATTTACATTGATTCACCTGGCGGCTCAATCGATTCTGGATTTGGAATCTATGACATGATTCGCTTCATCAATGCTCCTGTTTACACAATCGGAACAGGTCTCATTGCCAGCATGGGTTCAATTATCCTGCTTGCTGTTCCAAAGGAGCGCAGACTTGGACTTCCAAACAGCCATTACCTCATTCACCAGCCATTGATTGGTGGAGTTGCCCGTGGTGTTGCTACTGATCTGGAAATTCAGGCTGAAGAAATCGCAAAGTCTAAGGCAAAACTCATCATACTCATTGCTGAAGAAACTGGATAATCTGCTGAGCAGGTTGAAAAGGACAGTGACCGCGACCATTGGCTCACTGCTGAAGAAGCTGCAGAATACGGTCTTATCAGCAAGGTTATTTCAAAGAGAAGCGAACTTAACTAAAAATGAAGTTTGAACTGACGGAAAAGCTTGTTGAAGGTGTTGCCTTTGCCATGGAAAATCAGGGCTGTGTTTCGGCCTATGATGCTTCTTTGGATCAGGTGATTTCCGTTGGTTCTGAATTTGAAATTGATCAGGAAAAAGTGTTTGCTTTGCCGCTCTGGACTTCAGAAGACGGCTTTAATTTGCTGGAAGAATTTGTTTCAACTGTAAGAATGCCGGATGTGCAGAAGGAGTTGCGGCGGGTTCTTTCAAATGGAAGGGGGGTGTTCAAGAATTTTAAAAATGTTTTAAAACTGTACCCGCAGGTTGAGAGACGCTTTCATTCGTTCAAAGAAAAGAAAATGCGTTCTGTCATTTTTGACTGGTACAATGCACTTCGGGAAAGCTGGGGGCTTGAAGCTTTAAGTCAGGATTTTGAAGATTACGACGAGCTTACAAGACAGGATTTTACTTTCCGTGAGTATGATTCAAAAGAGGATTTGAATTGTATTGTCCGAGAGGCAGGTGTTGTTGCAGATGAGATTAAGGAATTTTTTCCGGAAGAAGCAGGTAAGGCCATAGCTCAGATTTGGCTTGGCAGGTTCAATAATTTATCTGAAAAGACTTTGGGCTTTGTTTCCCATACTTTGGCAGATGACTTCGCCGGTTGCCTTTTGTTTTCCCTCTGCTCCTCTTCAGAAAAAACGGCAGCTTTGACTGCTTTGTTTGTCAATCAGAATTACCGCGGTTTAGGAATTGCACGTGAGTTGTTTTCGGACTGCATTTCTAATTTGAAACAGCGCGGAATTCAGTATTTAATTATTGCTGATTCTGTTGTACCGGACTACCTGGAACCATTGTTGACCCGTTGCGGTTTTGAAAAGAATGGTTCAGTTTATCTGGCTCAGATTTAGGCAGAAAAATTTTAGCCGAGTCGAAAGGCGCAGCTGGAGCAGGTCTCCATTCAGGCATTTTTTATTTTATTTATTATTTAT
>JAGHUJ010000112.1 GCA_018064905.1 Candidatus Treponema equifaecale | reverse complement strand
ATTGGAAGAATAACAATGTTGAAGATTTTGAATTCGTGGGCCCCGTCAATTCTGGCTGCTTCAATGATTTCTGAAGACAAGATTGAGTCCATGTATTGTTTCATAAACAGAACTGTTCCTGCAGCAGCGATTGAAGGTACAATCAGAGGAATGTAGCTGTCAGTAAGGTGAAGTTTTGAAACAAACTGGTAGAAACCGATGAAGGAAAGGGAAGCAGGAAGCATAATCAGAACCATGATGATGCTCTGGAAAATTTTCTTTCCTTTGAAATTATATACGTGAATTCCGTAAGCTGTAAGTGCAGAAAAGTAAACTGTAAGCACAGTTGCAGCACCGGAAATGATTGTGCTGTTCAAGAAACCGCGCCAGATTTTAAAATCACGGCTGGTAAGTATGTGCAGGTTGTCCCAAAGGTGTGTGCTAGGTAAAAGTGAAAGACCTGCGTTGATTTCTTCTGTATTTCGTGTGGCATTGATAAGCATTACCCATACTGGAACAATGGCAATCAAGGCCAAAATAATCATCATCACATGAACTGTGTTAGATTTTACCTGAATTTTATAGTTATATTCATTCTTCTTTTTTTTAGTTGTTTTTGGTGCTGTGTTTTCCATGATTAGCCTCCTTAATTACCCAAGATAATGCTTTTTCTTAGGATGTTCTTTTGTGATGTAGTTGATTACCAAGGTAAGGGCGATGGTAATGATGAACATACCGATTGAAATTGCAGCAGCGTAAGAATATTGGTTTTTGCCCTGGAAGGCTGTGTTGTACATATAAACGGCGATTGTTCGAATCTTGTAGTCTGGACCACCGCGCATATCTGTAAGAAGGAATGGAATATCGAACATCTGCATTCCACCTACCATTGAAGTTACCAGCATGTAAAACATCATTGGTCGGAGCATTGGAATTGTGATTTTCCATGTGCACTGCCAGCTTGTTGCGCCGTCAATTGTTGCAGCTTCGTACAGTGAAGGTGAAATACTTGTGATTGCAGCCATAAGAAGAATCAATGTCTGACCACACCACATCCACCACTGAATGAATGCAACGATAAGTCTGGAAGCCCAAGGACTTCTGAAGAAGTTGAATGCTTCACTCTGTCCAAAGAACTGCATAAGGAACTGATTTGCAGAACCAATAGGATATCCGAACAAGCTTCTGAACAGAATTGCAACAGAAGCAGCTGTAAGAAGGTTTGGAAGATAGAAAAGGGCACGGAAAAGCCCCTTTCCCTTTACTTTAAGTTTAATGTCTGTAAGAAGAATTGCCATAAGGAGCGCAATTCCAAGCTGAGGAACAAAGTTCAAGCCCCAAAGGATGAATGTATTTCGGACAGCAGCCCAGAAATTTGCATCCATTACAAGTCTCTTGAAGTTTTCAAATCCTACAAAGTTAAAGCTGTTTCTAAGTCCGCTCAAATCTCCAAAACTTAGGGCAAATGTGTAAAGTGTCGGCCACAAATTGAAGATAAGGAAGACAATCATAAATGGAAGACAGAAGAAATATCCGTTTCTGTTTACTCTTGCCTGAACTGAACTTTTTACAACTTTAGTCTTGTCTTTTTTCAGCTTATTGAACATAACGCGCTCCCTATTTTGAATTGTGAAGTTGGACTAGAAGTTCATTGCTGAAGCAACTTCTTTCTTGAAGTCGATCATAGCCTGAACTTTTGTCTTTTCTCCGTTCTGATAAGCAGCAACAGCTTCGTTAAAGATCTGTTCAATCTGCTGGTCTGTTCCCTGAATCAAAGAACCGTCGATTGTCTTAGCCATTTCAGCAAATTCTGCATAATGATTCTGTCCCTGAAGGAATGGTTCAGAATAAGTGTCTTTGATTTTGTTTACAACTTTCATGTTTCCAACCAGGTCACCTGACTGGAGTGCATGTTTTTCAAGATAATCATCATCAGATGCAATAAACTTGATCATTTCTTTTGCACCTGCAGGATTTTTTGTTCCTTTGTATGCAGCAAGCCAAGTACCGCCCCAGAAATAAGGAGCTGGACCTGCACACATTGCCCAGTCATTGTCAGCTGGAGTGCCTGCAGAATTTGGTTTAAGTGTGTAGTGAAGACCCCAAGTTGGAAGGAAGTAGCAGAATACTTCTACAGGATTTCCCTTGTCATCCATCAAATTGTCCTTCATACCTGCGAACCATCCTTCTGACCACTGTGCAACACGGCCTTCATATCCATTGTCACGAAGAACCTTACACATATCCATGTAAGCGTCCATTGCAGGATCAATTACAAGCTGATCGTTGATTACCCAAGGATCCTTTCTTGCACCCTTGTATGGCATAAGAAGGTCAGCTGCTGAAGAAACCATGAGACATTTTCCCTTAGATGCTTCTTTCAAAACACCAGCAGTTTCAATGAATTTGTCCAGATTTTCTACATATTTCTGAACTTCAGCAGGATCGTCTGTTCCAAGATATTTTTTAGCAAGACTTCTGCGGTAGAAAAGGGCACCAGGAGCCATCTGCCAGGACATAGCATAAACATGACCGTTGTGGCTTCCTATCTTCATTGGGTATTCAGCCATCTTGTCTTTGATTTCTTCATAAATGTCATCCAGTTCAAGAAGAAGTCCAGATTCAACATATTTTCTGACAAAAGCTGCGTCCATTGCAAAAACATCAGGACAGCCGTTTCCAGAAGAAATAACAGGATCAAGTTTGTTTGGGAACTGATCTGTTGGTGTCATTGAATATTTCACATTCATTTCTGGATGTGCCGGATTGTAGTAGTTCTTAATGATTCCGTCCAATTCATCTGTGAAAGACCAGACAGTAAGTTCGTTTGGATTGGATTTTTCGTTACAGCCGGAAAGAACTGCCATTGTCAGTCCCACAGCTGCCAATACTTTAATTACTTTTTTCATTTTAACCCCCACGGTTTATTTCTTTATATTTTAATTTTACAAAGGAATTCACAAAACTACATAAAAAATTTGTATTATTTATGCAAGAATTGGCAACTTATTTAGCTTTAAAACAACCTTCCACAACAATTTTGCTGATTACGCCGCTTCTGCTGAAAATTTCTTCACTTATTTCCTCAGAAAGCACATCGCTTGGCTGTTCCAGAGTTGAGTTGTCACTGAAATAAACCGTTGTCTTTTCCTTTTCTGAATTTTTATAGATTATCTGAACTCCACACCAGGTAAATTCTGTTGGTTCACCTTCAAAATCCTCTTTGCTCAGGAGATTTGGATTGAAAATAGCGCAACCGTTTTCAATGGAAACTCCAAGTTCACCCCAGCGTGTTAAGATTTCTTCTTTTACTTGTCCTGTCATTCCAGGCTGTTTTGCACCCTGCATTGAAGGAGTGTGGGAGTATGGATCATAAGGGAATGCACCATAAAGTTCAGGTGTTTTTGCTGAACCAAGACCTGCTTTGACTTCTGCGTAAATTTTTGCAAGTCTTTCCGCATTTTTGTCACCATTCTTCTGGGCTTTTAGGGTTTCTTCCTGTACAGCCAGCAAAAGTTTTGAAACCATGTGCCAGTAGATGCTTCCCAAACCTTCATAAGCATAGAAAGTACCAGAACGACCAGTGAATGAATGGTGGTTGAAGGTTTCTTCATAAAGCTTAAGAAGGGCAGTTTTTTCTGAATCAGTTGCAGAAAGTCCTTTTTTTGATGAATTTTCAAGCCATTCCAGAAGAAGTCTTGAATTCTGACAGTAATCATTGAAGTGGTAACCGCCGAGACAGTCTTTTTCAAGGAATTTTTCAAGCCCTGCAGCAGCTTTTTGAGAAACATTGTTCTTTGCTGTAAAAAGCGGAAGTTCTTTGTTTGGATACAGCATGAAAGAATTCTGTCTTTTCTCGTAAATTGGACTTTTTTTGAGCGAATCGTAAAGTTCAATCACTTCTTTTGAACTTAAATTCCCGCTGGAAATTGCCGCAACCTGACCTTCCAGCATTCTCTGAAGATGTTCCACCTGCATTTCATCCCCGTTGATTTTGAGAGTGTTGTAGGTGTGATAAAGTTCGTCCTCAGTTTTATTGAGTTTTATGCTCTTTGAAATAAGCTTTTCTGTAAGCTCCAGGAATTTTGCAATTTCTGCTGAAGTAAGCTCTGCTTCACCGTCATTGTAATAGTTTTTATAGAAGGAATTGCGTTCTGCTTCAAAAATCTTCTGAATTGAATCCACAAAAGTTTTTCTAGCTTTATTATCACTGAAAATTTCTTCTGAAGATGATTCAATCAGCTTGGAAATGGCTATTACACATTCAGCCATTGGAGAAGGAACCTCGTATGCTGCGGCTCCTGAATTTTTGTAAAGTTCCAGAAGGAATTTGAGCATTCTTTCCATATAACACATGGTTACAACAGAAAGACCCCATCCGCACAAAGCATTGTTGGCATCGTTCCATTCAGGACGCTGTGTGTTCATCCAGATACCTCCACCAGGAACCAGATTTGAAACCTTTGCGATGATTATCTGAAGCAGCTTTGCGGTAAGATTCAGAAGATAAACCTTGTTTTCCTTGTTCTGAACCAATTTTTTGTCAGATCCGAAATCTGCTGATTCTTTTATGAGCAAATCAGAAAGCTTGCGGTCAAAAATCAGAGTGTCCCTTGGATTCTGACAAATTTCTGCATAGCTTTTGAGTCTGTATGGCACATTTGAAGAAGAAAAAATCTTTTCTGAAAGATAATCTTCTATAATAATTGCTTTGTAATTTTTAAGTTGTTCCAAAAGCTTCTGAAGATAAATTATCTGATGGTCACCCCAATAGCCGTAGCTTGCCCAAGGATTTCCTTCTTCCGGGCATTCCCAGTCAATTCCTTCACGAGAAATTCTGTATGGGTTGAATCCGTCCATTGTCATTGCGTTCACAAATTTTGCCATTACATTTGGAATGAACACAGGATATGAGAAAAGCAATGCTTCCCAGTTCTGGAAAATATCGCGCCAGTTTCCTTCATAGTTCAGAACCTGATTTCCCTTTGAATCTGTAAGAGCAATGTTGAACTTATTCCATGGTCGGCTTGGATCTCCGTGTCTGCGGGAGAAGATTACAGGCAGATACTCCAAAAACAGTCTTTTTATCTGTGAATCATTTTTGCTGGAAATATTGTGGTAGAATTCCCCTGGAAGAGCAGAAAATCCTTCTGGAGTTTTCTTTAAAAGTTCAGAAAGGGTGGCATAACATTCTGCATTGCGCTGTTTGAAGAATTTAAGCAGATCTTCAACATAAATTTTGCCGTTGTCCGCAAGAAATCCTCCACGCATAATGTTAAAGAGCACATTAGTTCTGTGGTGAACCGAAGCGATTTCATTTGAAGTTTTCTGAATTCCATCTGCCTCGCCAATAAATCTTGTAAGCTCCTCATCGGTGTCTTCAATGTCCTTGTTCAAAAGTTCAGCGGCCTGTTTTTTATTCTGAAGAAGCTGATTGATTTCAGCAATTTTTACCGCATTCAACGAAACATCAAAAACACTCTGCCATTCTTCACATTTGTTTTCTGAAAGTTCAGCATTGTGAATGATGAAGCAGGATGGTTTTTGACCTTTCAGCACTTCTGTCTGTTGTGGCATTGAATCATCTGAAGCTTTTGCAAAATCCGAAGCATATTTAAAAAATTCCAGAGGTGTGTTTGGAGAAGTATAAACCTTGTCTTTTGTTGTGAACCAGCAGATATTTGAAAGAAGTGCTTCACATGGTTCAGCTTTGTCTGAAACAGCAGAAGAAAGGGAGAAAAGTGCAAGGTTTGTGTTCAAATCAAGGTCAGTTTTCTTATATGCGTCAAGAAGAACAGAATTGTTGTTCTGAAGATCCTTTGAAGCCAGTGCCGGCATTATATTTTTTGCACCGTCAAGGATTTTAAGGCTTCGTTTTTCTGATTTTAGATTTGTAATGACACAACTTTTTACAAGTCCATATTTTTTTGAAGAAGTCCAGCCGTATCGGAAAGCTAAGCCCAGGTTGTGGTTGATTTCCTCAAACCAGATTTTTGAACCATTGAGATTTTTGTAGATGTTGTACTGAATGTTCTCGTCGTTTGTACTGGCAGCAAGATTTGATGAAATGAATTTTGCGAATGGTTCCCAGAAAACAGTTTTTCCATTTTCTGTGATTGCAACAGCAGTGTAGGAGCCGGTTGTGTATTTAAAGTCAGAAACCTTGTCACAGGTGGCATACTGAAAAATTGCATGGTCAGCGTTGCAACGGCCTGCAGTAATTCCGCCCTTTGACCAGAGAAAGTTCCAAACATCGCTGGAAGAGGTAAGGGTGATGAAAAAATCTTCCATGCAGTCATAGTTTTCAATTTTATAGAATCGCTGGCCGTCCAGCTGAACAAAGCTTCCGTTAACTTTTTTCATAAATACTCCGAATTATTTGTAAATTCCGTCGGTGACTGGATTGTATTCGTTTGAAGTAAAGCTCAGATCCTGCAGCTCAATTCCAGGTTTTGTGTGAACAAGCTGAATTTTGTAGGTGCCCGGATAAAGCTTGATCTGGCTTGCATTCACAAATACAGGTTTCCCCATTGTGGTTCTGCATTCAAAAGAAACAGCAGGTTTGCCGTTTATGAGAATGTTGCTGGCAGACTGTGAAAGGTTGTCCTCGTACTTGCAGTAAAGACCACAAACGCTGTAGATTCCTTCAGTTTTAATTTTCAAGTAGACTTCTTCATTTTCCTTTGGAGCAAAGTGCTGGTCAGCAGCAAAACTTTCTGCAGTCTCACAATTCTCCAGCGGCAAATATTCATCAATGCTCACAAGAGGTTTAAGCGGGCGCTCAGAAACAGGGGATTGAAGAATGAATTTTAGAATGTCCTTTACACAAAGCTGAAGTTCACCCAAAGTAAGTTTGCCGTTTTTGAGGCTTTCAAGAATATCATCTCCGTAAACATTTTTTTCAGCACCGTCGTTGTCAACAACCATGTAGATGTCACCTCTGGCACGAAGCATTGAAGACATGTTCTTTACTGCAGGTTCTCCGCCTTCTACACAGTCGTTCATATTCGCCCACCAGTCGGTCATCACCATTCCTTCGTAGTTCCATTCCTTACGAAGAATTGTATTCACAATGTCATAGTTTCCAGCAGCCCAGTGGCCGTTGATGCAGTTGTATGAAGTCATAATTGAATTGAGAACACGGCCCTTTACAGCAATTTCAAATGGTTTGAGGTAAATTTCACGGATTGCCCGTTCTGAAACGATTGATTCTGTTGTGCGTCGCATAGTTTCCTGAGAATTCAGGGCAAAATGTTTAACTGTACCGTTGCTTCCGCCTTTCTTAAGTCCTTCAATCTGAACCTTTGCCATGAGACCGGCCAAAAGCGGATCCTCAGAAAAATATTCAAAGTTGCGGCCGTTCAGAGGATTTCTGTGAATGTTGATTCCAGGACCAAGAAGGGCATCAATTTCATGCTCAACAAGTTCCTTTCCTTCAGCCTCATACAAATCCTTTACCAAACTAAGGTTCCAGGAACAGGCAAGCTGAGTTCCAATAGGCATAAGTGAAGCTTCACCACCGTTATCAAGTCTGAGCCCGCTAGGACCATCAGCACAACCGGCACAAGGAATACCATAATCGTGAAGGGACTGGCTCACACCACCAAAAGCAGCAGCAATTCCCCTTGTAACTTTACGGCTGAGCATACCTTCACCGCGAACAATTGTAGAAAGTTCTTCCGGTGTAAGCTGAGCAATGAAAGAATCCAGTTTTGCTTCATCTTTTTTCACATCTTCAAAAGAAATTCCCTTGTTTCCTGTGAATGGAATGTCCGATGGTAAATTTTCTTTAATTCTTTTTGCAATATCAATTTTGTAAAGAGGAACAGTTTCAAAGCCCTCAGTTAAATTGCCCTTGTCATCAGCTTTAGCCACAAGCCGGTCAAAGGCTGTAAGTGGAGCTGCACACTGCTGAAGTTTTTCCACAGAATAAGTTTCTGCAATTTCAATTCCTTCATTTCCACCAACCAAAATTTTTCTGGCAGAAAGGGAGTCAGTTCCAACAGAAACAAAATAAGTACCGGCTTCCAGAACCTTGCAGAATTCAAAACCTGTAATTCCAGAATCATCATAGCTGGCAAAATCTTCAATATTGAATTCCAAAGTAAGATTCTGAACTTCACCAGGAGCCAGAAGCTTTGTTTTTTCAAAAGCAGCAAGTTCAATGGCACTTTTTCCAAGTTTTCCCTGCGGGCATGAAATATATGCCTGAACAATTTCTTTTCCAGAAAATTCTGAACCAGTATTCTGAACATCCAGAGTTACGAAAACTTTTTTTGCTATTGACTTACATTCAATGTTCTTAAGTTCAAAATTTGTGTATGAAAGACCGAATCCGAATGGATAGAGAATTTTTTCTTTTGCAAAAGTGTTGAAATATCTGTAGCCAACAAAAATATCTTCACGGTAAATGCATTTGAGTTTGGCAAATTCAGAAGTTGAAGGATAGTCCTGAATGTTTCTTGCAATTGTGTCCGTAAGTTTACCAGAAGGAGTTACAATTCCAGAAATTACATTTGCACAAGCTCTGCCAGCTTCCTGACCACCTTGCCATGCATAAACAACAGCCTTGATCTTTCCGGCAAATTCATCTGAATTGATCCAGGCTGTGTCCATGATTCCAGAAGTGTTAAAAATAATGATTACGTCATTGAAATTCTGGCACAAAACTTTGATATTTGTCATTTCAACATCGGTGAGATACCAGGAACCTTTTTCTGCAATATAGTCCTTGTCCTCTCCGGCAGTTCGACCAACAACATAAATGGCTTTGTTTGAAGTTGTGGCAATTTTTGAAGCAAGTTCAGAAGAAATTTCCATGTCTTTCTGAAACCAAGGTTCAGCAGCCCAGGCACCACCGGCATTGTCAAAAGGATTTTTAGAAATATAGTCCTTGTAGATTTTTGCAAGATCAGAATTTACAGAAAAACCTCTGTCTTTTGCAATTTCACAGAGGCTGTCAGTAAGGTTCGTCATGTAAGGAACGTGAACAGAGCCACCTGAACCAGTTCCACACCTATAAAATTCAAACTGAATGCGGCCAAAAACAGCTATATTGTCTGAAGAAATGAAGGGAAGCGCAGAATCCTGATTTTTCAGAAGAACGATGCCTTCCTCTGCGCTATGCAATATTTTTTCCGAAAATCCGTTCATATTTGTCTCCATATTTTTCGTTCACAAAAAAAGAGTCGAAGGAGTAGGTTTATTTTATAAGGAGGTTAGAATGCAAAATGGCCCCACGACTCTTTTCATGTCAAAGCAGATGGAAATAGGGCAGAACAAAATCTTTCCCTAAATCCATCTGAAAAACTTGCCACAGAAGCTCTTACTTCCTTTATTTTTTTTCTGTGGCAAGTGATGGAATCATACTTATTTCAATGTGATTTTTGTGATTTTTACACCAAAACCATTAATGTAAAGACCATCTTTATTTCCGCCAACATCAGCTGCTGCAACCATCTGAGCCCATTCTTCAGCTGTTGGTGTATAAGAAACTTTATTATCAGAAGATCCTACAGCTCCAAGACCTTCCATAGCACCTTTATCATCTGCTTTCAAAGTTGCACCTATAATAGTTCCATCACCAAGAGGAGCTCCGCTATAATTTGCCCCAATTTTCATGCTTGTATAGTCAGCACCAGCAGGACAATCATAATAAATTGTAATTGTCTTTGGTTCTGTTCCTGCAAATTTTTCAGTTACGATACAGAAATCACTCCATGTGATTACAGTTTCAGTTTCCATGATAGCTGTTTCTGTTGAATCAGCAGGAGTATCATCTTCTCCTTCAACAATTTCAACTTTAGTAATTGTTGCTGCATTGCCGAAGAATTTAATTCCGTTTGTAACGATTGCGTTCAATGCATCACCTTCGAAATAAACAGTCACAGTACCATTTGTTTTTCCTGCAGCAAGTTTTACATTTTTTCCTTCTTCTGTTGTATCTGTATAATCACCTTCAATCTTTGATGGAGTCTGTGTAGTCCAAAGTTCCTGTGCCATTACCTGCAAGTCCCCGTCATCAGAGTCAGTTGTGAATGTAAACTTAAGAGCCTTTGTTGTTGCTGTAAACTTATCAGAAGCTACAACAGTTCCGTTGTTGTCACCTAAATCCCAATTAAGTGCAAGTGTACCAGTCCAAATTTCTGTTGTATTTGCTGGGTCTTTTGAATCTGTTGGATCATCATCACCAGCTTCTTTTACTTCAGCAGTGCCTGTCCAAAGTGTGTTGTCTTCAATTTTTGTGTTGAGGATATCTTTCCACCAGTCAGCAGCTTCTGAATCGTCAATGATTGTTGTAGTAATCTTTGTGATTTTACCAGCATCTGTTTCGTCTTTTGCAAGAACTTTTACATCTTTTGCAGTTAATGTAATTACATCACCAGCTTTAAGTTCTTTATCTGCAAGGATATTTGTTTTAAGAATGTAGTCATCACCATAAGCGTTGTTTGTTACAGTGAATGTTTTTTCTTCTTCTGTCCAAATAACTTCTTCATTGAGTTTGAGAGCGAAAGTTCCCTTAATATCGAAGTCGTGACCAGCTTCTGCTTTTCCATCAGCAACAGGCAATTCTTTATTCTGGAATACAAGCTGAACATTTGCTTTTGTTGCAGGAGCCCATGCAAGTTTATAAGTAAATGTGTCTTTTGCATCATTTACAGAGAATCCTGCACCTTCAATAGCTTTTTCAGGATCAAATGGATCAACTTTTGGTGGATTTGCTTCTTCTTCTGTTTTCTTTCCTCCAACATATTCGATGTAGAGTTTTTTAACAGTTGCATTTCCATAAAGGAAAAGTTTTGATTGAGATAAAGCAGCTTCATTCAAAACAAAGTAATATTCGCCTTCGCCTTCCATATATGGACGATGACAAGCATTACCTTTATCATCAGTTGTTTCAAATCCGATAGAGTTAGTTTCATCACCTTCAAAATGAGCTTCTGTAACACCACTATCAACCCAATCGTTAAGAATCAAAACCTTACAGTAGGCACCGTCAGTTGTTCCATTTTCTACTTCAAGGTGAAGTTTTGAACCAACTTTTGCATATTTTGTATAATCTGTGATTTCAAAGCCGTCCCAAGTAATCTGTCCACCAGTTACTGTAATAAGTTCACTACCTTCAGGAAGCTTTCCGTCTTCTTTTGCTGGTGGTGGTGTTGGTTCTACTTCATCTCCATCGTCTCCACTACAAGAGAAGAAGCCGAATGCTGTTGTCATTGCAGCAGCAAGTAAAAATGCTTTTAATAACTTTTTCATAATTTTCCTCCTTTATGAAATACTTTTATATTTTTTTTAGAATTTCATTGAAGCTGTGAATGGAATTGCGAATGTACATTTACTGCTGCCAGAGATTTCTTCAGCAGAGTGAAGCTGTACGCTGATTCCTAAATCAACCTCAAGGTTGCCTGCTTTGAATGTAACACCAGGCTGAATGTTCATATTCATTGTGTCGCCCATTTCGTCAAACAACCATGGATTCTCAAAAGACTCAACTTTCAGATATGGAGTAAAGTCGTCCAAAAGTGCAACAATGCCGAGATTATATGAAACCATAACGAGAGGTTCGATATAACTTGAGTCCCCGTCTTTGCCTTCTGTTCTGATTGTCAATGGAAGATGTGCTGTAAATTTCCATTCATCAATTTTGTAATCCCCATACATATCAAAAGCTATACCGCGCATTTCTGATTCATAATAGAAATCTTTTTCGTCTTTAGAATCTGCTGGAGTTCCCTTTTTCTTGTATTTTACATTGTCAAACCCAAGTACTGGCTGAAAGAATGCCAATAAATTTTCTGTCTTATAACCAAGACCAAATCTGGCAACTTTCCAGCTGTCTTTTCCGTTATCTCTGAAAGAAGCCTGAACCTGAACATTTTCATTGATGTCGTATTTTGCTGTTACGCCCCACTGTGCATATTTGCTGTCTTCTTCTGATGAAATTCCAGTTTTTCCGATTCCCGGTGCGATTGCTCCAGAAACTGTAAGACCGTCGATTGGTGTTACTGCAAGACTGAAACCCATTTCATCAACATCAGCATTTGTGATGTATTCCGGAACAAGACCAGACTTTCTCCATTCTGCACTGAAAGGATTTCCAACTTTTTCTTCATCAACTCTTTCACAGAAGAAAGAATCATCACCAACGTAACCAATTCTGAATTTAAGTGCATCAACTGGTGTAAACCAAAGGTGTGTTTTTCTTGCACTTACTTTCCAACCGTCTTCTGCTTTGTTTGCTCCGTCGATTACGTAAAAAAGTTCAAAGTGAGCACCTGTAATTCCGCCATCCACATCAACAGAAATACCGTTTTTGCTTTTGTCTGTTACAGGATCAAGATTCAGAAAACTAAAAGTTGCGTCTTTTCCTGCTTCATGAGTCTGCTTTATGATATTTCCTTCCATTGTGACTTTAGCCTTTGCTTCGTAACCAAAAGCTGCGGAAGCAAAGAGAAGAGAAGCCGCACAAGCTGAAAGTAATTTGTATGCTTTCATATTCAACCTCTTATAAAAATGTTAGCACGGGAGATTTTAAGCCCGTAAAAACTTAGTATCAAAAATATAAAAATCAGAAGATTTTCTGTTAAAACTGCATTGAATGAACCAGATGTAATCAAGCATTCATTGCCGTTTGCCTAAAATTTAATTTCTGCTGTAAATGGAATTCTCCATTCAAAATCGTTGCGATAATTTGCTTCTGTGTAGAGCTTTGAATGAAGCAAAAGTTCAAATGCAACATCAATTTCACAAGCACCAACACTGAACTTAACGCCAGGGGCAATGTCAAAATTCACGCTGTCTGAGAAGTCCTTGTTAAAGCGATAGAAGGCATATTTATTGTCTCCATCATGGTTCAGTGAACCAATCTTGATGTAAGGACTAAGCTCATCCATGTTTCCATGCTTTCCAGTGTTGTAGAGAACTTGTACAACATATTCCATATAGCTTGGATCATTTTCTGAATCATCTGTAAGTCTCAATGTTACAGGCGCATGAGCAATGAATTTGAAGTTGTCGAATTTGTATTCACCATAAAGGTCAAAACAGATTCCACTAAGTTCATATTTGTCGTCAGCTGATTTATAGTCGATTCCAAAGCAAGGCTGGAAGAATGCATAGATATTGTCTCTTTCAAGACCTACTGCAGCTCTGGCAACTTTCCACTGTTCTTTGCCATTGTCACGGTATGCAGCCTGAAAACAGATTCCGTCCCGCCAATAGTAGCGGCCAGAAACACCCCATGCATCGTATGAAGATTCATCACCGTCATAGTCCCAGAATGGTTTTCCGTATGTTCCCGGAGTTCCCCATCTTCTTGCAACAGCAGCTGTAATAATCAGTGGAGAAACAGGACGGATTTCAAGACCAAAACCCATTTCATCAACGTCTGCAGGATTTACATAACCTGGATGTTTAGACCAGTCCCGTTCATTCAGATTGAATGGATTTCCGACCTTCCAGTCATCGATTCTTTCCTTATAAAGCTGATCATTTCCAACATAACCAGCTGTAATTTTTAGAGAATCCATTGGTTTAATCCAAAGATTTGACCTTCGGAATGAAACACTTGTTCCTTTATCTGCTGATTGTTTGTTCAAATCGTACCAAAGTCCCAGTCTTCCACCAAAATTCCCACCATTAAAGTCAATGACAATTCCGTCATCATCCTTCTGTGGTTTTTCATTCAGCTTAAAGAACTCATATTTGGCATCTTCATTTTTTTCTTTTGTAGCTTCTGCAAGATTTCCTGTCATAACAACACGGGCCTTTGCATCAAGCGCAAAAATCTGTGAAGCACAAACAAGCAATCCAACAGCCAAGCCAAATTTGCTTTTCACTTTTCCAAAACCTCCTGCTTTTTTGTAATTACAAGAAGTTTAGTCCCAGTCAAGTTGAATAAAGTAATAATTTGGTAAGATTTATGAAAAAATTAGAGCATTATGTAAAAAAAAGACAACTGTCATTATTGAGCACTGTCATTATCTGGCTTGACCCGATAATCTATTCCTTTCAAAACAAAATTCTTTAACTTTTTTTGTAAAATCATTACAAATATCATACTTTCTTGATATAGGATTTTTGGAATATGAATTTAGAATTAGGGGAATATAAAAAAAGGATGGTCTTTATGAAAGGAAAAATTGCACTTTTAGGCGCACTTGCTGCTTTGACTGCCGGAACTTCAGTTTTCGCACAGAGCAACTATACAGACTCGGACCTGGTTTGGACAGATGACTTCAACTCAGGAAAGACAATCAATGAAAAATTCTGGAGCTACGAGCCACATGAACCAGGCTGGGTAAACAATGAGCTTCAGTCCTATGGAAAATCAACCTCCAACACTTATGTAAAGGACGGAAACCTTGTAATTCAGCCAATCAGAACAGAAAACAAGGATGGTTCATATTCCTATACTTCTGGACGAATCAACACATTGGGTAAAAAACACTTTAAATATGGCAGATTTGAAGCCAGAATCAAATTTCCAAAGGGAAAAGGATTTCTTCCGGCTTTTTGGATGATGCCAATTGAAGAAAGCTACTATGGAAACTGGCCAAAATGTGGTGAAATCGACATTGCTGAAGTTTTGGGCCACGAAACAAACACACTTTATGGAACAATTCATTACGGTGAACCACATGCTCAGAAACAGGGAATCCACACGATTGACGGTGATTTCAACAAGGATTTCCATGTTTTTGCAGTTGAATGGGAACCTGGCGAATTCAGATACTACTGTGACGGCGTAATGTACAAGAAAATCAACGGCTGGTTCACAAAAAAGCCTGGTTTTGGTGAAGTAACATATCCAGCACCATTTGATCAGGAATTCTACATCATTCTCAACGTTGCTGTTGGTGGTACATGGCCGGGAAATCCAGATGATGACACTGAATTTGGCGAAAATGCACAGATGCTGGTTGATTATGTAAAGGTTTTCCAGAAGAAATCTTATGATGAAAATGTAAAGAAGCCGGAAGGTGATAAAATCGTTCTCAATACTGATGCATCAGGAAACCTTGTAAAACCAGATGCAAAGGCATGGCAGTTCCTTACAGCAGGCAGCGGAAAGGGTGCACTCAAAGTTTCCAACGGTGAACTTACAATTTCTTCAACAGATGCTGGAAATCTTGATTACTCAGTTCAGGTTGTTCAGCCGGAAATGCCAATGGAGCAGGGAAAGGTTTACAAATATTCATTCGATGCCTATGCAGATGAAGAAAGAACCATGATTACAGGAATTACAGCACCAAACGCAAATTATATCCGAATGTTTGGCGATGTTTATGTTCCGCTTACTAAATCCAAGCAGCATTTTGAATATGTTTTCAACCAGCTGGACAATTCTGATGCACACTGCCGCGTTGAATACAATCTCGGAAATCAGGATTCAGTTGCAACAGTTCACGTTTCAAACATTCGTCTTGAACAGATTGGAGATGTTGACTATTCAAAATTGAATGCAGGCATTCTTCCAGACGGAAATTATGTTCATAACGGACAGTTCCAGGAAGGCGAGAACAGACTTGGCTACTGGGAATTGGTTAAGCCAGAAGCAGCACAGGTTTTTGTTACAAATGATGACGGAAAACGCGAGCTCAAAATTGTAAATGCCAAGAAATCTAAACCAGCTGACCTTCAGGTTGTTCAGAAAAAGCTCAGACTTCCAGCTGGAAAAGATTGTGTGCTCAGATTCGATGCCCGTTCAACAAAAACAACACGCGTTGAGGTTACTTTAGGCGACCAGAAATTTATTCCAATGCTTATGAAGACCCCTGGCCATTTTGAATATGTTTTCAAGGCTGGTGAATATGGTGAGGATGGTGCAGAACTGAACTTTAAGCTGGGCGTTGCAGGTGCAACAATTTTCCTTGATAACGTTTCTGTAAAAGAAAATATCGTTGTTCTGAACGGTGAATTTGACAATGATATGGCAGCATTCGAGGTTTATGCTCACGAAAATGCCAGAGTTTCATACAAAATTGATGAAGAAAGCGGAAACAAGCTTTTTGCAATCACAATTGATGACACAGGAAACATGGACTGGATGATTCAGCTCAAACAGAACAATGTAATTCTGGATAAAGGCAAGAAATACCGTGTTTCATTGAGAGCAAAAGCAGACATGGACAGAATGATCATGTATGCTCTTCAGAGAGACGGTTCAAAAGATGACAACTGGGATCCATATTCAGGAACAATCAAGTTCAATTTGACTAAAGACTGGCAGACCTTTGGAAACACCTTCACAATGGGAAAAGATTCTGATCAAAACGTAATCTTCACAATCTCAATGGGAAGTGTAGGAGAAAAGCGTCTGACAAAACAGCACACAGTCTACATCGATTCAATCATCGTAGAACAGTTGAAAGACAAATAACCTGAATACAGTGTTACAACAAGAATTGCATTAGTTGTTACAAGAAAAATTGCGGTGGTTGAGCTTGTCGAAACCACCCTTTATTTCAAAAATTTTTCATTATTATACTTCATTCTGTACTGCATAGGAGTCATTCCGTAGTACTTTTTGAAGATTTTAGAGAAATAGCTCTGGGAGCAGTAGGCAAGATTGTCCGCAATTTCTGCATAAGTAAAATCAGAATATGTGAGCATCTGGCAGGCTGCTTCCATCTGTCTCTGCTCAATATAAGCCACAATAGACATTCCAGTTTCTTTCTTGAACAAGGCACTCAGGTATTTTTCACTGATGCTAAGATGTTCTGAAATATCCCTGATCCTGATCTGGACATTTAAATGGCTGGAAATATAGTCAATGGCACGCCGGATATGTGTGGAAGAAGCGGAAGTTTTTCTAAGTTCCTTCATTTTTTCAGCAAAACCAAACACCATTTCGTGATGTAGCTTTTCTATAGATTCCAATTCAGAAAGACGATCCATTTTGCGGATATAAACATCACTTAAAGTATAGGCTTCTTCCTTCTGCATTCCGCCTTCAATACAAAAACGGGTAATAAAAGCCGTAGCAATGATAAAGTGGTAGCGGGCATTACGAACCTTGTCATTAGAAAGCACACCTTGACCTTCAACCAAAAGCTTAGGATTCATTTCCTTAAGACGGTCAATGTCACCGCTTTTAACAAGATCATAAAAACTCATTTCCTCAGAATAAGGAATGTGCTGTTTTCCGTTATCCATGGCATCGTGAAGAGTATATACGTATTCATTGTTGATTGATTTTTCGTTTTTTGCTTCCACACAATTATTATAATTTTGTTATATTTAGAAGTCAAACATTATTACAATGAATCCGCTTTCAACAATCCATAATTTAAGTAGGGCAAAAAATTAAAAAGGGCTGTCCACAAATCGTCATTCTAAATCAAAATAACGGAATTATTGGACAGCCCTTTCTATTAATTAAATCTCTACAGTTCCTTCAAAATTCATCTTTGTTTCACCAGTGAGCCAAACTTTCTCACCGTCATAGCGAACTCTCAGAATACCGCCGCGGACTCTTACAGTGATTTCAGAGTTCATCTTGCACTGACCACCAATGCAGGCAGCAATTACCGCAGCACATGCACCAGTACCACAGGCAGGTGTCTCACCGTTTACACGTTCCCATGTACGCATTTTGATTTCATTTGGTCCAACGATTCGGACAAATTCAGTGTTTGTGCGCTCAGGGAAAGCCTTATGATTTTCAAACAATGGTCCAAGCTTTTCAATGTCAATCTTGTCCACAAAATCAACAAAGGTTACACAATGTGGATTTCCAACGTTTACACAAGTTACATTGTATTCCTTTCCGTCCACAGTGATTGGTGTGTTGATTACCTTTTCTTCCTTTGTCTCCGTGAGAGTTGTAGGAATGTTTCTTGCCTTGAATTTTGGTGTACCCATTTCAACTTCAACTGAGTTGATTTTTCCGTTCATCTTGTACAGTGTAAGCTGTTTGATTCCGGCTTCAGTCTCAATGTTCAGAATTGCAGTTGGATCAGAGTAGCGGCTGTGCTTGTCTGCCACACCAAAAACATTGTTTTCGTAAAGATATTTTGCTACAGCACGGATTGCATTTCCGGCCATCTTTGCTTCAGAACCGTCCATGTTAAAGAATCGCATTGCTGCATCTGCTTTCTTGCTCTTTGAAACAAGTACCAGCGAGTCTGCACCAATTCCGTCGTGGCGGTTACAAAGTCTGATTGCAAGACCAGCAGGATTCTTAACTTCATTTTCTTCAGCATTGATGAGAATAAAGTCGTTGCCAGTTGATTCCATCTTGTAGAAGTGAATCTTTTCACGGGTTGTGCGCAAATCGTTAATGTCGATAAGCTCAAAATTTGAGTTGTTATAATCAGACATAAGACAGTTTGCAAGAGCATTAGCTGTATCAAGTGAAGTAAGACAAGGAATATCTCTTTCAACTGCGTGACGACGCATCTTAACAGAATCTGCATGAGGATCACGGCCCTTAGCTGAAGTTGAGATAACATAGTCAATTTTTCCAGAGTCCAGCAATGTAAGCAGGTTGTCATCAGGATTTTCGTGAATTTTGTTTACGGTTGTAACTTCCATTCCAAAGTCGCGGAGTGTTGCAGCATTTCCTTCAGTAGCATAAAGCTTAAAGCCCATGTCATAGAATTTGCGCGCAAGTTCTGGAATCTCATAACGGTCAGTCTTACGAACAGAGAAGAGAACACCGCCATCACGCTTCATATTGTATCCAGCAGCAACCAGACCCTTGAACAAAGCTTCTTCCATTGTTGAAGCAATTCCAAGAACTTCACCAGTAGACTTCATTTCAGGTCCCAGGTGTGTGTCTACGTCCATCAATTTTTCAAAGCTGAACACAGGAACTTTTACAGCAAAGTAAGGAGGAATCTTGTAAAGACCAGTTCCATATCCCATATCACGGATTTTTTCTCCAAGCATTGCACGGGCTGCCAGTTCTACCATTGGAACGCCTGTTACTTTAGAAATATATGGAACAGTGCGTGAAGAACGAGGATTTACTTCGATAATATAAAGCTCATTGTTAAAAATCAAATACTGAATGTTGACAAGACCTTTTGTACCCAGGGCCAAAGCAAGATCACGGCTCTGTTTAATAATCTTGTGGCGCATTACATCGTTCAAGTTCCAAGAAGGGTAAACTGCAATTGAGTCACCAGAATGAACACCTGTACGCTCAATGTGTTCCATGATTCCAGGAATGAGAACATCTTCACCATCACAGATACCGTCAACTTCAAGCTCAGTTCCCATCATGTACTGGTCAATCAATACAGGATTTGTGATTCCCTGAGCAAGAATAATCTTCATATATTCACGAATATCATCATCGTTGAATGCAATGATCATGTTCTGACCGCCAAGTACATAACTTGGACGCATAAGAACAGGGTAGCCAAGAACTTTTGTAGCGTTGAGGGCTTCTTCTTCTGTAAAGATTGTCATTCCCTTTGGACGCTGAATATTGAGTTTTTCACAAAGCTCGTCAAAACGTTCTCGGTCTTCAGCAAGGTCAATAGCATCAGCTGAAGTTCCAAGGATTCTGATTCCCTGTTTGTCCAGGAAATTTGCCAGTTTAATTGCAGTACCGCCACCAAATGCAACTACAACACCGATTGGTTTTTCAACATTGATTACATTCATTACATCTTCTGGAGTAAGCGGTTCAAAGTAAAGGCGGTCAGCTGTATCAAAGTCTGTGGAAACTGTCTCAGGGTTGTTGTTTACGATTGCAACTTCATAGCCCAATTTCTTTAAAGTCCATACACACTGAACAGAAGAATAGTCAAATTCAATACCCTGACCAATTCTGATTGGACCAGAACCAAGAACAACAATAGTTCCCTTTGATTTAGGTTTGTCATTTCGACCGAAGGCGTTAGCCGTAGTGGAGAAATCTATAGACCTCTCGACTACGCTCGAGGTGACAGTATTAGCACAACCATGCAATTCATTTAAGAAGTTCTCAGCTTCATTTTCTTTATCATAGCAAGAGTAGAAGTATGGAGTCTCAGCATTGAATTCACCGGCACAAGTATCAACCATTTTAAATGAAGTTGGAGCCGGCAAAACACCGTGAGCATATTTTACATCCTCGCGACCTGAAGCATCATCCTTTGCGATATATTCAAGCTTCCACAAGAACCATTCATCAATTTTTGTAATGTCATGAATTTCTTCAACAGAAAGAATTCCCCGTTTAAGAGCCTGATAGATAGCAAAAATTCTCTGGTCTGTACACTGACCAACTCTTTCCTTGATTTTTGCATCGTCTTCTTCTTCAAAAACAGGAAGATTCAGAGACTTAACACCAAGTTCAGCACCACGAACAGCCTTCAAAATAGCTTCTTCAAAGTTCTGACCAATAGCCATAACTTCACCAGTAGCCTTCATCTGAGTTCCCAATTTGCGGGCAGCATAAACGAACTTGTCGAATGGGAATTTCGGCATTTTTACAACAACATAGTCCAGAACTGGTTCAAAACAGGCAGCAGTCTTTTTGGTTACAGCATTTTCAATTTCATCAAGATTGAATCCGATGGCAATCAAAGCCGCAACTTTTGCAATTGGATAACCGGTAGCTTTAGAAGCAAGAGCTGAAGAACGAGAAACACGAGGGTTTACTTCAATTACTGCATATTCAAAAGTGTCCGGGTTCAAGGCAAACTGACAGTTACAACCACCTTCAATTTCAAGGGCAGAAATAATGTTCAAAGCAGCAGAACGGAGCATCTGATATTCTTTGTCTGCAAGAGTTACAGTTGGAGCAATAACAATAGAGTCTCCGGTATGAACGCCAACCGGGTCAAAGTTTTCCATTGAACAGACAGTAATTACGTTTCCTGAATGGTCGCGCATTACTTCAAATTCAACTTCCTTCCAGCCGGAAATACATTTTTCAACAAGAGTCTGGTGAATAGGCGAGCGGTGAAGACCATTGTGGGCGATTTCGTCAAATTCTTTTTCATTATAAGCAATACCACCACCAGTACCACCCAAAGTAAATGCAGGACGAATGATTGCAGGATAACCAATCTGATTTGTAACAAAATCCAAAGCATCTTCGTAAGTTGTAACGACTTTTGAAGGAATACAAGGCTCGCCGATTTCTTCCATAGTATCCTTGAACATCTGACGGTCTTCGGCCTTGTCAATTGTAAGTGGACGGGCACCCAAAAGCTGAACTCCATGTTCTTCAAGGAATCCAGATTTAGCCAGCTCCATTGAAAGAGTCAA